>NZ_JAUETR010000003.1 GCF_032484785.1 Bradyrhizobium sp. SZCCHNS1050
GCTGCGCTTCATGCTCTGGTCCTCGTTGGGCCAGAACGAACTTCAAACTGGATTAAGCCCCAGGGGCAAGGTCACCGGCGATGACTCGCGGCGCGACCGAGGGCAGGCTGCGATGCTAGGATGACCACGCCGCATCGGTTCGCCTGTGCGGCCAACGTGATTGAATTGATCGAACGCGGTTGAATCGATCGAGAGGCGCGGATGGAAACGACCTCGGCAGCGCAGCCGCATCGCCTGAGCGCAATTGCGAGCTTTCATGCCCACATCTATTTCGATGATGCCACTCGAGCCGAAGCGGCACAGCTGCGGCAGTGGATGGCCGACCGCTTCCTCGTGACGCTCGGGCGTTGGCATGACGCGCTGGTCGGGCCTCACGAGCGGCCGATGTATCAAGTTGCCTTCGCGGTCGACGTGTTTCCAGCGCTGGTGCCATGGCTGATGCTCAATCATGGCCGCCCCAGCGTGCTCGTGCATCCGAATACGACGGAGCCGTTGGCCGATCACACCGCGCACGCGTTGTGGATCGGACCGCCGCTCGGCATCCGCGGTGAGAATCTTCCTTCGCACGGCGAGGCAGAGCTGCCGCGCGAACCGAACAGCACGCCGACGATCGCCGCCTGAGCTCGCGTGCCCACTGGTGACCGCTCCGTCTCGGCACGCTCGGAGCCTTCAGACTTGCCGGACTACAGCGTGCGCGCGAGATCGAACGCGCGGAGAATGACCTCGGCGGCATCGATGTCGAAATTGCTCGGGCCGAGCAGGCGCGGCGCCAGCGGGCGGCGGCCGGGCAGGGCATGTCCGCCACCTTCGACGCGATACAGCGACACGCCGCCGATCACCTGACAATCGCGCCAGCTGAGTTGCGTGACGGAGGTGTCGCCGGCGAGATCCCGATGCGGCAGCGCCACGGCCTGCCGTGCGCTGCAACCGTCGCGCCGCGCAAAGAACTCCGCCGTCTTTTCAGCGCTCCACACCCGCCCGCGCCCGCCGCGCAGCCCGACCTCGCCGCCGCGATAGGGCACCATGGGATCAGCCGTGCCGTTGATCATCACCACCGGCACCGGCCGCGCGGTGCAGGGCTCGATGCCTTCAGGCATGTTGGCGATCACCGTGCCGATGCCGGCAAACAGCTCCGGCGCCTTGCAGGCCAGGGTGAAGCTCATCATGCCGCCATTCGAGATGCCGGCGAGATAGATGCGCCGGGAATCGGCCGTGCCGTCGGCGACGAGCTGCCGGACCAAGTTGCGGATGAAGCCGATATCATCGGGACCGCCGGAGCGGCCGTCGCGGCCGTCATTCCATTGCCGGTCGACGCCGTCGGGAAAGACCGCGGCGAAGCCATGGGCTCTCGCGGCTTCGGCAAAGCCTGTCGTGCGGGCGGTGCCGGCGCCGCTGCCGAGCGCGCCATGGAGCACGATCACGGTCGGCTGTGGCGTCCTGCCCGTGGTCATCACCAGCGCATGACGCGGGCCGTCGCTTGTATCGAGGATGATGCCGCGCTCGGCGGCGAGCGCCGTGGTCGACACGAGCAGAGCGGCCGCCATGGCGGCCATGAACGATCGGCGATGTGACATCATGAGCATCCTTCTCGGCTGGCGGGGGACTCCCCTTGGTGGAGCTTCTCTCCGGGCGCGGCGGTGAGCACGCGCAGCCGCATGGCCCAGCTCCGGGCTGCCGCGAGATCGCGGGCGATCGCAAGCCATTCGCCAAATGCGATCCGCAACGGATTGACGCTCGGCGCAACGCCGACGAGGCCGTAGCGCAAGGTCTCGCCGGCCGGGGCCTCGGCGAAACTACCGAACAGCCGGTCGAAAATGATGAGCATGCCGCCATAATTGCGATCGAGACAGGACGCGTTGGCCGCGTGGTGAACGCGGTGATGTCGCGGCGTGTTCAGCACATATTCGAGCGGACCGAGACGCGGTGCGAGCTCGGTATGGATGAAGAATTGGTAGAGCAGATTGACGCCGAGCATGGCGATGATCGCGAGCGGATGGAAGCCGAGCAGCGCCAGCGGCAGATAGAACAGAAAATGTCCGGAGATCTCGCTTGTCCAGCCGAGACGAATGGCCGCCGTCAGGTTCAGATGCGTCGAAGAGTGATGCACGGCATGCGTGGCCCACAGCCAGCGAACCCGATGCGAGGCGCGATGGTGCCAATAATAGACGAACTCACTGGCGAGAAACAATGCGAGCAGGGCCAGCGGCCGGCTCGGATCGAAATCGAACATCCTGTGGCGATAGGCGATGATGAAGGGAACGGCTGCGACGAGCGCGACCATTGCGCGGATGAGGTGCTGTCCGACCGCGATGGCGAACGAGGCTGCGGTCTCGCGCAGGTCGTGAGTCTCGCGACCGGCGAGCCGGCCGAGCCCATATTCCAGCGTCATGAAGCCGACCGCCGTCAGCAGCACGATCATGCGGGTCGATGGGGGCAGGGACGGGAGGATGGGCATGGCGCGTGTCCGGCGTCATCGGATGGAGACGGCGTGCCGGTCCGCTCCGGAACAGCAAGCGGACCGGCGATGTCAATTGCTTCGGGAGGACCACGGCCAGCGGCGCCGCGGCGTCCGCTCAGCGCGTGACGGTGCGGCTGTAGCTGTAGGAATTGCCGCGCGGTCCCGTGCCCTGGCCCTGCCGGGTGCAGCTGCCGTCGCTGCAGCTCGCGGAGCCAGAGCGCGACCAGCTGCGGCCGGCGGGACCCGTGCCGCCACCCTGCCAGGCGCAGGCACCCCCGGAGCAACTGCCGGAGCCGCCAAATGAGGTGGTGCCGCGCGGTCCGGTGACCGAGCCGCTGCGGGTCCAGGCATTCGCGTCGACCGCCGCTGCCGCCGAAAGGACTGCCACGAGCAGAAATGTCGCGATGGATGTCTTCACGTCAGTCTCCCAATTCGTTCGCGCGGGCGATCGTGTCGCCTGCAGAGGGATACTGCGCGTTCGATGTCGCGGCCGGATGCACCGCCGGTGTCGTTTGGTCGCGGCGATTGGCTGGATTGTCACGGCTTGTCACACGACGGCCGTCCGATGCCGCAACCTTGAGCGGGGCGGACTCCGGCCCGCCGCTCCCGTTCAGGCCGCTACCGGCCCGCCGTTGCGCTTCACCACCGGGTCTTCGTCGCCGTGTTGACGTTGATCACCGCGGTGGCCGTGTTGGACGTCGTCGTTGCCGTGTTGTTGATCAGGGTCAGAAGCTTGTAGTAGTCGACGACCTTGGCATTGGCGACGTACATCACGTCCTTGCTGCGCATCTGGAAGCCCGAAGCCAGCAGCATGCCGGAGGGATCGCGCAGGTTGACGTGGTAGATGGTCGGAATGCGGTCGTAGATGAAGCGGCTGGTATCGATGCCGAGCTTCTGCAGCAGCGGGCGCTCCTCGTAGCGATAGAGGAAGACCTCGGCGGGATCCGATTGCTGGTCGTTCAGGCCGCCCGCCTTGCCGATCGCCTGGGCCAGCGTCAGCGTCTCCGTATCGAACGCAATCTCGGAATTGAAGCCGAAGACGTTCTGGTTGAGGGCGCCGAGGGCCGTAAACGTCGGGGATTCCCGCGTGATGTAGATGACGTCGTTCGGGCGGATGAAGATGTTCTCGCGCGGATCCTGCACCACGCGGCTGAGCAGCACGCGCACGCGCTTGCCGTCCCGCTGCAGCGTCACGTAGCTTTCGATCGCCTCGTGCCTCGGGCCGCCCGCACGCGCGATCACCGCCAGCAGGCGTTCACCCACGCTGTTGAGGGCCAGCACGCCCGGCGTGTTGACGTCGCCGAGCACGCTGACCACGCTGGAATGCTGCTGGTTCAGGCTGACCACGACCTGCGGCTCGAGGGCGCGCTTCTGCAGCCGGAGGACGATCTCCTGCTCGATCTGCGGCAGCGTCCGGCCGGCGGCGGCGATCTCGCCCGCATAGGGAACGCGGATATTGCCTTGCTGGTCCACCGCCTGCGCCGGCAGATCCACGAAGTTGCCAGGTCGGGCGCCGGCGGCGGTGGCCGGCGTGAACAGCCCGCCTGGGGCGGCTTCGAAAATGGACACGTTCAGCACGTCACCGATGCCGGCGAGCTGCACCGGCTTCGGCCGCTTGTCGGGAAACACGCCCTGGAACGTGACCATGTTGGGCTGCGACAGGAAGCCGATCGTCTCGGGGCTGACGTCGACCAGCGCATAGGGGAGCGCCGTATTCGACCGCACGCTGGCCGTGGCATTGTCGCTCACTGCGTCGCTGGTCGGCCCCGTCCCGGGAAGCAGGGAGCAGGCTGGCAGAAGCGCCAGGATCGCCAGAGTTAAGAGCGCGCGCGAGCCACGGCGAAGGCCACGAAAGCCCTTCGGGCCCGCTGCGCTCTTGCGCACAGCAGCCCCGCCACCGGTCGACCCGGGCGGCTTGAGCAAGGCTTTCAAACGCTTCCCCAAATACAGCAAAAATACGTTCCCCACGCTGCTCCCTCACCAAGAAGGGAGAACGTCCCACTTGTTTCAACCTACCCGGCGGCCATACCGGACGAAAGCGCACCGCCATTCCGGTTGGTCCGCTTTTGCCCGGCCGTGCCAATTAGGCCACAGTCTGACATTACCATATTACCACTCAAGGCTGTCAACGCCGCCGGAGGGTCCCGCGGTGGAGGGATGATCCATTCGACCTAACAGAACCCGAGCAATTTTAAGCACAAAGCCGTTGCGCAACGGTTAGCCTGAGTCGCTTCGCTCGAGCAGGCGCGACGACCTCGCAGTCCGCGCAGCGCGTCGGTGAGCCGAGGCAGCCGGACAGCCGAGGGAGGCGAACCCGCGCCGCCCAGGCGCCTCTGTAATCGGCGAGATTCGAAGGCCGTGCGGGCGGCGGGACCGCATGCGGGCGGCCGGTTGTCCTAGGCCGCCGATCAAGTCTATGCTGCTGCGCCAGCCTTTGAGGCTGTTTGCAACGGAGCACGCAATTGTCGAACGTGATCAGGATCGCCGCAGGCGCTTTCGCGATCGCCCTCACGGGCCTATCCGATCCCGCGTCGGCGCGCGGCCTCTATCCGCTGACGGAGTGCGGGCCGGATCTCAGCCGACTCTGCCGGCTGCACGGGGCATTCGAGGCCACTCCGTTTCATTACAATCTCGCGATTCATCCCGGATGCATTCGGCGCGTCGCCGTCGAGACGCCCCGGGGCGTGCTGTACCGCCGCGCGCTGGTGTGCGGGGCGCCGGCGCGGCCCATGTTGTGGTAACCTGGGCCCCTTCCTCGACGTCTCCGAACGGCGCTGGACGCTCCGCTCGGCCGAGTCATGGTCAAGCTCGGCGCAAGATGGCGGCCGCGATGGCCGATAAGGGCGGTGCTCGGCCGGTCCCGCCGCGTTCGGGGAGCGTCGATCATCGCGCAGACGATTAAATGGGCAGCTCCGCACCGTATTCTTACGTAATCTAGAATTAAATTAATTGTGTAGAGACGATTCTGCACGGTCGGAGACATAAAAGGGTAGACTGAACAAACTAAAGCTTCAATTGTACCGGACGAAAGGTACTTAAAAATACCTTTCTGGCAATGCGGTAGCATTTTACTGCAAACCGCAGCGAGCGCTAGAAGTATTTAATGTCTTGATGTCAAATGGTAAATTAACTTGTCGCGAGTGGTTAATTTAATGCCGAAAATCGAATTCGTGCATCGTTGCGATGACGGTTCGGCGGCATTCGGCGAAGAAGCCCTCGAAACTCGCCAACGAGTGGGGTCCGTCCTTGTGTGACGAGCTTGGTGCCGCGTTGATTGAGGATATTGAGATGGGTGGCGGCGGTAGCGCTTTGAAGGCCGTCCTGAAATCGCTGAATAAAATACGCCTTGCCAAATTACGTTTCGGCCGGCCAACGTCGGGCCGTTCGCAGCAATCCGCGCTGCGGTCGCAGATCGAGCTTTGTGATGCCTTGCTCGATGAGATCCAATCCATCAGCAGCAGCCTCGGCAAACGCGCGAAGAAGTCCACGGCTTCCAGGCGTCGCCCGATGGCCACGCGGCACGGCCGCGGGACGGCGCACTTGATTCCGCCCCGGCCGGCGGTGCCGGGTCGAACCAGGCAGCAGAAATAATCGCATCGGAATTTGATCGCCGCGCCGGCCGGCCGTCATGGCCGCGCCGGTTGCCGGCGCGAGGCGACAGCCGCTCGGCATTGACCCCTGATGACGCATCAGGTCGCCCAGTGCGGCTGTCGGTGGCGCTCGACGGCCGGATGTCATCTGGACGTTCTTCAGCCGTCGTGTCCCGCAAGACGGCGCTCCGAGACGGGCCGGAAACCATATCGCGGCGAACCATGCGATGCTGCCGCTTCACCTGGCGCACGGGCCTCTGACGTAGCCCCCACGAGCGATGACTTTGGACAACGGGTGCCGGGATCGGCCGCCGGGTGTCCGCAGCCGTCCTCAACCTCACGGCCGATCGCAGCGGCAGTTAGTTCCGCTGCCGATGGTGTGCCCGTCTGACGCCGCGCGCCCCCCGGATGCTGTCGGCGCGACGTGAGCGAGTCTGATTCGCGCGAACGCTCCTGAAGGGTTCAATATTTGGGGAAGGCGTTTGATTCGCCGGAACAATGTCGGCGGCTTTGCGGCATATTCACGATGGCGTGCTCAATTAAACTCGCTCGCGACATTTTGTGCGCATGCAAAAATATCTCGGTCCGGGTTATCAGGGTGCTCGCTCGAATAGGTTGTAAGTCCGCCGCGGCAGCTTTGAAAACCATGGCGTGGGGAGAATATCAGCTATCAAATACGCGCAAGTTCGATCATCGAAACTACGTCACTTTGACGCGGTCTTGCCGTAATATGCTGCGAATTCGTCGCAGAATCGTGTTGATTCGGCGACTTCTTCCGGTGTGCAGACGAATGCTGCCGCAATCTCGAAGGCGGCGCGACATCGTTTCGGAAACGGGGTTGCAGGTTGTACTTTATTTGAGTTACAACCATTTGGCTTGGCCGGGGTGGTATAACTCAAATATTCAGTTTTTCCGACCACGAGCCACTTGCGGAACGAAATACCGAATTATATGACGTTAATCCGGCAGGATAGAGATCACAGACAAAGGTCGCTGTATGTCCACCAAGAAGATCGATTTCGAGGCGATGTCCTTCGATGACCTCTGGTCTCTCCACGAGCAGATCAGTCAGATCCTCGCCGTGAGGATCACGTCGGAGAAGCGCGAGCTCGAACGTCGACTGGCGGTTCTCAACCGCAGCCGCGGTGCCATCGAAGGTGCCGGCAGCGAGAGTGGGCAGTCCTACACCACGAGCGGCAAGGCGCGGCGCAAATATCCCCGCGTGCTGCCGAAGTATCGCAATCCGCAGACCTCCGAGACCTGGTCCGGCCGAGGCAAGCAGCCGCGTTGGCTGGTGGCGGCGATCAAGACCGGGCATCGGATCGAGGAGTTTGCGATCAATGGGGCTGCCGCTTCGAAAAGTCGCCGTCAGCGCGCCTGATCGAGGTAGCTTCAGTCAGGCCCGTTCAGAGTTTGAGCGACGTGCCGCGTCGATGCGGCACCTGATTCGCACTGTCTGCATTGGGGAGCGACATGTGAGCGGTCTGACGCCCATGTTGCGATCCGCCGGCCAAAACCCTGAAATCGGTCCGATCTGCCCGCACGGCTCCGCCGATGGGCTCGCGATCATCATCCGTTGCGAATGCGCCTAATAGGCATTGTTGCCGCGGATCAGCTCGATCGGCGTCCTCAGCAGGATCGCGATGTCGAGCGACAGGCTCCAATTGTCGATGTACCAGAGATCGAATTCGACGCGCTGTTCGATCGACGCACGCGTGGGCGTCGGGCCGCGGCAGCCATGCACCTGCGCCCAGCCGGTCAGTCCGGGCTTGACGCGGCGACGGAACGCGTAGTTGCGCACGAGCTTGTCGAATTCGTTGTCGTGCGCCAATGCGTGGGGGCGGGGACCGACCAGGGACATGCTGCCGTCCAGGACGTTGAGCAGCTGCGGCAGCTCATCGATGCTGGTCCGGCGCAGCCAGGTCCCGAGCCGGGTGAACCGGCTGTCGCCGATCTGGGCCTGGACGATCGAAGGCCCGTCCTCGAGAACGGACATCGTGCGAAACTTGTAGATCTGAAAAGATCGGCCGTTGAATCCACAGCGCTGCTGCCGGAACAGCACTGGCCCGGCCGAGTCGAGCTTGATGGCGATCGCCACCAGCAGCAGCAGCGGCGACATCAATGCCAGCGCGATGCCCGCCAGCATGACATCCATGAGCCGCTTGGTGGCGTGTTCGAGCGGGCTCAGCAGGCCGCGCTGCAGCTCGATGCAGACCGCATTGCCGAGCTCGCGGCACGGCCGCTTGAAGAGGTCCGACGCCGTTCCGAGCGGCACGAAACTCACTGGAAACGGCAGGACTCTCAGCTCGGCGCCGAGCGTGCGCAGGTCGGACAAGGGTTCGGGATTGGCGCCGACGACGATCTCTTCGATGTCGGAGCCGCGCACATAGTCGATCACGCTGGAGACGATCCGCTGTCGCTGATCCGGATCCGCGTCGGGCTCGGGAAGCAGGAAGTGTCGCTGGACGCGAAAGCCGGTGTCGGTGAGCACCTGGGTCAGTCCAGGGTTGTCCTTGCTGGCTTCATCGGTGATCAGAACGATGTTGCGGCCCGAAAACCGTCTCTCCGCCAGCCCCTTTGCCAGCAGATAGGCGGTGGTCCGGCGATGCAGGATCAGCGCCACGAGCCCGAGCATCGCGAATACGATGCTGCTGCCGCGTGAGAATTCGCTCCCGATCTTGAGCGCGAACAGCGCGCCGGCCAACACGAGGAACGCCGTGACCCAGGTCAGGCAGGCCGCGCGGATCTGGCGCGGCAGGATCAGCAGCTCGGCCGGCCGGTACATCCCGCGGATCTTCATCAGCGAGACGAACAGTGCCGACACGAGGATCGCCAGGCCGAGCGATTTACTGACGTCGTTGGCGCCCGCCGCATCCTGCAGGTGATACAGAAACCCGGACAGGACGCTCGACATGGTGATCGTTGCGATGTCCGCCACGATCGCGAAGGGCTCCACCGAGTCGTAGTGGACGGGCCATTTGCGCCCTTGGAATTGCCGTTCCACGAGGACGGTCGGCATTCCGTTTCGGTCGAGAGTCTCGGGCTGATCCACGTAATGCATGGGATGTCGGTGTTCGAAACTCGGTTAAATAGCGGTTAGCCGTCATTATATGTTTTGGTATTTAATTTAAACAGTTAAAAATTGCCATTGGGATTTATTCGCGCCGCCGGATTATCTCCCGATACCGCGGATCATCTCCCGATACCGCGACGAGGTCGATGACACCGGAATGGCGGTTCTTGAAGCGCGGAAACGATGCCGAGCGCGCGCCCTCCAGGCGGTCCCGGCAAATGCCGGTGTGGCGGATTAATGTTCGTGCGGCGGATATTTCAATGCCGGACGCCAAGAACGGCATTTAAAAATAAATATAATTGGATTATTAATCCGGAGCCGGGCGCCCGCGACGCGGGTGACGTCCGCAGCAGACCGAATGCAGGGGAGGTTTTCCTCGCGCAGTCGGGAGGGCGAAACGGGGGCACGGCGAGCCGTCTCCGAGGCCGGCCGGCGAGATTGGAAGATAATGATGCTCATTTCAACGATCGAGAACCCGAAGGACGTCGCGCCATGAAGGTCGTATTGTTCTGTGGAGGACTCGGGACGCGGATCCGGGAATACTCCGACAGCATTCCGAAGCCGATGATCCCGATCGGCCATCAGCCGATCCTCTGGCATGTCATGCAGTATTACAGCCAGTACGGGCACCGGGATTTCGTTCTGTGCCTGGGCTACAAGGCCAATGTGGTGAAGGAGTATTTCCTGAACTACAATCAGGCGTCCACCACCGACTGTACGATCTCGCAGTTCGGCAGGAAGGTCGAGCTGCTGGGCGATCGCCCACCGGATTGGCGGGTCTCGCTGGTGGACACCGGCATCTGGCGCAACATCGGCCAGCGACTGCGGGCCGTCCGGCACATGGTCGAGGGCGAGGAGATCTTTCTCGCCAACTACAGCGACGGCCTGACGGACGCGCCGCTGCCGGAGATGATCGATCGTTTCAAGCGCAGCGGGAAGATCGGCTGCTTCATCGCCATCCATCCGCCGATCAGCTTCCACCTCGCCGAATTCGACGCCGACGGCACCGTGGGCCGCATGGCGGCGAGCAATGATTCCAACATCTGGATCAACGGCGGCTACTTCATCTTCCGCAAGGAGATCTTCGACTATATCGAGGAGGGGGATGAGCTGGTCGTGCAGCCGTTCAAGCGGCTGATCGACCGCGGCGAGCTGATGGCCTACCGCTACGAAGGGTTCTGGCGGGCCATGGACACGCTCCGCGACCGCCAGGTGCTCGAGGAGATGATCGAGCGCGGCGACACGCCTTGGCATCTCGGCTCCAGCCTTCCGGCTGTGGTGAACGGATGAGGGCGCTGCAGCTCGCCGGTCGCGGCGACCGGCTGTCGGTCCTGTGCCTCGGTGCGCATTCCGACGACATCGAGATCGGCGCCGGAGGCACGCTGCTGTCCTGGCTCGACCAGGGCATCCGCCTGGATGTTCATTGGTGCGTGCTCAGCGGCAATGGCGAGCGCGGCGTCGAGGCGCGGGCGTCTGCCGAGGATTTCCTCGCCGAGGCCGCCGGCCGCAATCTCGAGATCATGCAGTTCCGCGACGGCTTCTTCCCCGAGCAGGGCGAGGAGATCAAGGCCTGGTTCGAGCAGCTCAAGGGCCGCATCAATCCCGACGTCATCCTCGCCCACCGCCGCGACGACGCCCATCAGGACCATCGGCAGGTCAACCGCCTGGTCTGGAACACGTTCCGCGATCATCTCGTCCTGGAGTACGAGATTCCGAAATGGGATGGCGATCTCGGACGGCCCAATGTCTACATGCCCGTCTCCGAGCGGATCATGAAGCGGAAGGTCGCGCTGCTGATGGCGCATTTCGGCAGCCAGCGCTCCAAGCAATGGTTCGACCCGGAAACGTTCATGGGACTGGCGCGGTTGCGGGGCATGGAATGCCGCGCCGCCGAGCGCTATGCCGAGGCATTCGTCGCGCGCAAGCTGTCACTGGGGTGAACGGCGGCCGAAGGCGCTCGCCGCGAAGGGCGCATCGATATCCGATCGGCGAGGAGATGATCGGCGCTTGGCCGCGATGCGTCGCTGCGCCCGGCGGTCAGCCGGCCGCCCGTCGGGGAAGTTCGACGATCTCCTCTGCCGGCGGGCGCTCGATTGCGGTGGACGGCACCTTCTCCAGCCAGACCTCGCGCCACCACGCATAGATGCCGCGTGGGCAGAACAACCGGTTCTCGCTGTAGCGCGACTGGCAATAGACGCCGTCGAGGATGACGGCCGGCGTCTTCATCCGCCGGATGTAGCCGGTGCGTTCGTCGATGAACTTCTCGACCCGCGTTCGCACCCGGAACACCTTGCCGCAATAGGGCACCATCTCGGCGTCGAAGCCCATGCCGCGGTTGTTGGTCTGTTTGTCGATGGTGGCCAGGATGTCCTGGTGCGGGCGCACGCGGACAAGATCACCGGGCTGCAGCCCGAGATCGGCGATCGGCGCGTCCTTGTCCGTTAGGAGATCGCCGCGCTTGCGCGGAAACGGTACGCCGCCCCACAGCGACTGGACGCGGTCGTAGATCCAACGCGCGGGCCGGCCGAGCCGGGGACGACGCGCCATGGTGGCGCCGACATAGGCGAAGTAGAGGAAGCCCCGGAACATCTTCGCGAGCGAGACATTGCCGGACGCGATGTCCTCGGCGTATTGCCGGGCGTCCCACCATTTGAGCGGCTGGGTGTAGGTCGGCAGCTCGGTCGCCTGGCAGGCGTAGCGCGGGCCCTTTCCCGGCTGCTGGTCCGGCGACTTGGTCGCATCCCACACCGCGCGCACCGTGCAGCCGCCGGGCGGCGGAAGGGGAGCCGCGCGATCCGGGCCGGCCGACGCTGGTTTGGCCGGATCGACCGGGGTGAGCCACGCCTCCTTCCAGAAGATCAGGCAGGCCGCCTGGCAGCCGCCATAGGCCTCGCCGTCGCAGCGATGCTCGAGATGCACCGCGTCGGGGAGGCGCCGTCCGAGCCACTCTCCGGTGTTGTATCCGGTGACCGTGTCGCAGGTCTTGTGGGCGCGCTTGTAGACCTGGAAGCGCTGGCCGCACCATTTGAACATCTGCGGCATGAACGGCAACCCTTCGAGGCGTCCGTTGGCATCGAGCGTCGCCAGGATCTCTTCCTTGCTGCGCACTTCGACCCAGTCGCCGGCGGATAGTGTCATGCTCTGTCTTTCAATGCTTCAATCAATGCGTCATCGAGGCGGGCGGGGCATCCCGCGCGGGACGCCTCATTTGCAGGGATCGAATTAAAGCTGCCGAGGTCTGCGATCAACATTTGTTCGTTTTGCGGCATTATTTAATTGAGCGAATTAATTAAATCAAGAGGGGGCCTGATGCCGCGCCGGCCGGATGATCGCAACATCAGGCGGGTCGGGGTAAATACACGGGTTTTCCCGGAGTTTTGTGCGTCGTGCCGGAGAAATCGGCGGGCGGCGTCGCTTGCCGACGGATTCACTGGACGCTGGCTAGAATATTAAATTATAATCCACTACAGGATGATTTAAATTCTTGTTTTGGCTTGTGGCATAGAGGGTGCGATTTTGAAGGTACTGATCACCGGAAACATGGGCTATGTGGGTCCGGTCGTCGCGCGGCATCTGCGGGCGCAGCGCCCGGATGCGACGCTGCACGGCTTCGACAACGCCTATTTCGCGCACTGCCTGACCGGAGCGCCGGTTGTTCCGGAGCGATGTCTCGACGAGCAGATCCATGGCGACGTCCGCGACATGTCGCTCGACCTCCGCGGTTATGACGCCGTGGTCCAGTTGGCGGCGATCTCCAACGATCCGATGGGCAATCGCTTCCAGGATGTGACGCTCGACGTCAACCAGAATGCCACCGTATCGCTCGCCAGGAGGGCTGCGGCGGCCGGCGTGAAGAATTTCGTGTTCGCGTCGAGCTGCAGCGTCTACGGCATCGCCGACGGACCGCCGCGCAAGGAGAGCGATCCGCTCAATCCCATCACGGCCTACGCCAAGTCGAAGATCGGATCGGAGCAGGAACTCGCCGCGATCGACACCGGCATGACCATCACCTGTCTGCGCTTTGCGACGGCCTGCGGCATGTCGGATCGGCTGCGGCTCGACCTCGTCCTCAACGATTTCGTGGCCTGCGCGCTCACCCGTCGCCAGATCAGCGTGCTCTCCGACGGCACCCCGTGGCGTCCTCTGATCGACGTCGCCGACATGGCGCGGGCGATCGACTGGGCCATCGACAGGCCGGCGGCGACGGGCGGCCGCTTCCTCACCGTCAATGCCGGCTCGGACGACCGCAACTACCAGGTCAAGGATCTCGCCAACGCGGTGGCTGCGCGCGTGCCGGGGACCAGCGTGTCGATCAACACCTCCGCGCCGGTGGACAGCCGCTCCTACAAGGTCGATTTCGGCCTGTACCGCTCCCTCGCCCCTGATCATCAGCCGCAGGTCACCCTCGACCAGTCGATCCAGAACCTGGTCGATGGTCTCAAGAGAATGCAGTTCAAGGATGCCGAGTTTCGCTCGTCCGATCTGATCCGTCTCAAGGTCCTGCAGGAACACATGGAGACGGCCAGGATCAACGACAGGTTGCAATGGACGTGATCGCGCCGGGGCAGACGCTTCGCCTCAGCCGGCAAAGACAGTAGTGACGGAGACATCATGGAACTGACCCTTCCCACCGCCGTCGGCGTCGCGCCCAAGTGCCGGCACTGCGGCGACGACCTGACCCTCAAGCTGATCGACCTCGGCGCCTCGCCGGTTGCGAACGACTACATCGATCCGGCCAACTATATGCGCGCGGAGCCGTTCTATCCGCTGGAGACCTTCGTCTGCCGCGAGTGCCGTCTGGCGCAGACACGCGACCTCCTGGCCGCGTCCGAGATCTTCCGCGCCGACTATGCCTATTTCTCCTCGCACTCCACCTCGTGGCTCGAGCACGCGCGGTGCTACGTCGAAGCCATGGCCGATCGCTTCAAGCTCGGTCCGGCCTCGCGGCATGTCGAGATCGCGTCAAATGACGGGTATCTGCTGCAATACTCCCTCCAGAAGGGGATCGACTGCCTCGGCGTCGAACCCTGCGAAAGCGTTGCGCTGGCCGCGCGCGCCAAGGGCATCGAGACCCGGGTCGAGTTCTTCGGCCGCGACTATGCGGCCCGCCTCCGGGAGGAGGGCTGGTCGGCCGATCTCCTCACGGCCAACAACGTGCTCGCACATGTTCCCGACATCAACGACTTCGTCGGCGGCGTCAAAATCCTGCTGGCCCCCGAGGGCGTCGCGACCTTCGAGGTTCAGCACCTGCTGACCTTGATGCAGCGGCATCAGTTCGACACCATCTATCACGAGCATTTCTCCTATCTGTCGCTGATCGCGGGCCTGCGCATCTTCGCCCAAGCGGGCTTGCGGGTGTTCGACGTCGAGCTCCCGGAAACGCATGGCGGCTCGATCCGGTTCTTCGTCTGCCACGCGGGCGCCGCTCATGCGGAGAGCCCGAACGTCGCCGATGTTCTGGCACGAGAGCGGGCCTATGGGCTGCATGACGACGCGATCTACATGGCCTGGAACGAGCAGGTCAAAGAGACGAAGCGGGCGCTGCTCGAGCTGCTGACGGCGCTGAAGCGCGACAACAAGAAGATCGTCGGTTACGGAGCCCCGGCGAAGGGCGTGACGCTGCTCAATTATTGCGGGATCCGCACCGATTTTCTCGACTTCACGGTCGATCGCGCCCCGTCCAAGCAGGGCCGCTACATGCCGGGCGTGCGCATTCCGATCCTGCCGCCGGAAGCGATCTTCGAAGCCAGGCCCGACTACGTCCTGATCCTGCCGTGGAACATCAAGAGCGAGATCAAGGCGCAGATGGCGGCCATTCGCGATTGGGGCGGCCGCTTCATCGTGCCGGTCCCCAAGGCCACCATCGAGGAGTAGAGCAAGGCATTGCCGCACGATTGCGCGAAGAGTTTTGAGCCATGAGGTTTGTCCAGCTGGGACGTTCGGATGCGCGGCTGATCGAGCTGACCGTTCGGTCCGACGAGCGCG
This sequence comes from Bradyrhizobium sp. SZCCHNS1050, assembly GCF_032484785.1. Taxonomy (NCBI): domain Bacteria; kingdom Pseudomonadati; phylum Pseudomonadota; class Alphaproteobacteria; order Hyphomicrobiales; family Nitrobacteraceae; genus Bradyrhizobium; species Bradyrhizobium sp. SZCCHNS1050. The sequence continues at coordinate 15,107 of NZ_JAUETR010000003.1, forward strand.
GCAGCTTCACGCGAACCTGGTGCGCGAAGACCTTTGCGGAGCAGGGCATCGCGTTTGTCCCGGTGCAGGGCAACAGCTCGGTGACCCGACGCCGCGGCACCGTCCGCGGAATGCATTTCCAGCGTGCGCCGAAGCCTGACGCCAAGATCGTCCGCTGCAGCGCCGGCTTGATCCACGACGTCATCGTCGACATCAGGCCGGAGTCTGCGACGCGCGGCGAGGTCTATGCTTGTGAGCTCGGTCCCTCGACGGCGCGGATGCTCTACGTCCCCGCGGGCTTTGCCCACGGATTCCAGACGCTGACCGACGACGTGACGGTCGAGTATCTGATGGGCGAGGATTATGTCGAGGAGCTCTCGGACGGTTTCCGGCACGACGATCCGATGATCGGCATCCGATGGCCGCAGCCGGTGACGGTGTTGTCGGCCAAGGATGCTGCCTGGCCTTCGCTTGCCGAACGGGGGCTGTGGTGAAGCAGCATGGCGGCGGCGCGGTGTCTTGGGGGAGGAATCTGGCGGCTCCGGAGCGGCCCGATCGCCTCGAAGGTTCTGACGATTTGTCGAGGAGGATCACGGAATGACGAACATTTTCGTTGATGCCATCATGCCCGATGACGAGCGGCGCCAGAAACTGTACGAGGGTGCGCTGTTCCTGTACTCGCCGACGCCTTCGCTCGATGCGCTGGTGGCGTTCGCCAGGGAGCTGATCGAGGAGGCGTTTCATCCTTACGATCCGCGGACGGCGCAATTCGAGCTTCCTGTCGAGCGCTACGTCGAGATTCTCGTCAGGCTGAAGCCATTCTTCATTCATCACGCCCGGTCGAAGGAGCTGGTGCAGGGAGCGCTCCGCGAGCTTGGCTGCGACCCCGAGCTGACCTATTTCGACGTGCCGCGGCTGCGGTCGGCAACGAGCGACGACTATCTCACCACCGGGATCGCATTCGCATTCCACCCTCATCGCGACACCTGGTACTCGGCGCCGCCGTGCCAGCTCAATTGGTGGCTGCCGGTGTATGACATTGCGCCGGACAACGGCCTTGCATTCCACCCGCGCTATTTCGACGAAGCGATCAAGAACGGCTCCAGAAACTATAACTATTACGAGTGGAACCGGACCTCACGCGCATCGGCGGCGCGGCACATCAAGACTGATACACGGGTGCAGCCGAAGCCGGAGCAGGAGATTGCACTGGATCCACAGATACGGGTGATCGCGCCGAGCGGCGGCGTCACGATCTTCTCCGGAGCGCATCTGCATTCGTCGGTGCCGAACACCTCGGGCGTGACGCGGTTCAGCATCGATTTCCGCACCGTGCATTTTGCCGACGTCAGCGGCCGGCGCGGCGCCATCAACGTCGATTCGGAGTCGACAGGCACGAGCCTGCGCGACTTCCTGCGGGTGACCGATCTTGCGCGGCTGCCTGAGGAGGTCGTCGCGCCATACGATCAGGTGGAAGCTCCCGCGGAGTATCTGGTCTACCAGCCGACGATCGTGCCGCTGCCGACCGGCGATCTCGCAGCCGATGCCGCCCAGGCGTCGGCCTGAATGATGGTGTAGGGTCGACGCGCCATGTTGGACATCCTCAAATCCACGGCTGGTCCGAGAATGCCGGCGATCGATCTCCACGATCTGGTCGCTGAGCTGTTTCCGATCAATCGCAGCCTCACCGGGGCGGGTGTCCGGCAGACGCTCGGCATTGTCGCGCGTCATGTGGGTCTTACGATTCACGAGGTACCCTCCGGGACGCCCGTCCTGGACTGGCATGTGCCGGCGGAGTGGAACATTCGTCGCGCGACGATCTCGACCCTGTCGGGTCGCGTTCTCGTCGACTTCGCCGACAACAATCTGCACGTGATGGGCTACAGCAAGCCGGTCCAGGCAGTGCTCAGCCGTGCCGAGCTTGCCAAGCACGTCCATAGCTTGCCGGATCAGCCTGATCTCATTCCATACCGGACCGGCTACTATGCCGACGATTGGGGCTTCTGCCTGCCGGACCGTCTGTGGCGGGAAATGACGGAGGACAGCTACCGCGTCGAGATCGACAGCGAGCTCTCGCAGGGATCGTTGACCTATGGCGAATTCGTCGTCCCTGGACGGACGGACAAGGAAGTCCTGATCACCTGTCACATCTGTCACCCGAGTCTCGCCAACGACAATCTCTCAGGGATTGCCGTCATGACGGCGCTGGCGATGCGGCAGGCGCAGCGGACACACCGGCTCGGGTACCGATTTCTGTTCCTGCCGGCAACGATCGGCGCGCTCGCATGGCTCGACCGCAACGAGCGGAATCTCGGCCATGTCGAACACGGCCTCGTCCTCACCTGTCTCGGCGATCCCAGTGGATTTCACTACAAGCAGAGCCGGAGCGGAGCGAGCATCGATCGCGCCGTCGCCCATGTCCTGAAGCACGCCGGCCATCCGCATGAGATTCTGCCATTCAGCCCCTATGGATATGACGAGCGGCAGTTCTGCTCACCGGGATTCGATCTGCCGGTCGGGTGCCTGATGCGCGGCGTGCACGGCACGTTCCCCGAATATCACACCTCGGCCGACAATCTGAATTTCGTCAAGCCGGACTGTCTCGACCAATCCTACGCGGTCATCGAGGAGGTGCTGGATCTGCTCGATCGCGACTGCATCTATGAGCGCGTCGATGGGCGAGGGGAGCCGCAACTGGGACGGCGCGGCCTGTATCGCGCGATTGCCGGCCAGCGCGAGGCAGGCGGTGCGACGCAGATGGACCTCCTGTGGGTCCTCAACCTTGCGGATGGCAAGCATAGCCTGCTCGACATGGCGGTCCGGGCCGACGTTCCGTTCGCGCGCATCGATGCCGCCGCACGGATCGCGCTGGACGCGGGTCTCATCCAAACGCCGGTTTCATCGTCGTGACGTCGCCGCCTTCTCCGCACAGCACCGTGCAAGTGATCCAACAACACCAGAGCGAGGCGTCATGAGTTCGCAGCCGGCCAAGCCCCGCATCGCCGTCTTCTCACTCCGAAACATCTTCGGCAAAGCCCTCAATCGCGGTCCTCACGTCGAGTTCGAGGACATCATCTGCGAGGTCGATTCAGCCGAGATGTTTGCACCCGTGCTCGACCCGTCGAGCCGACGGGCGAGCTTCGCCACCCGGCTGGGCTACCACGCGCCCGTGCTGTTGAATCCCGGGCTGGCGCGGATCGAGCCGCAACAGCAATACGACGTTCTGTTCGCGATCTGCGGATTCCCGCAGGACCTGATCATGTTCAATGCGATCGAGGATCTGAGAGGCGCGTGCAGGACCTCGGTGTGTCTGCTGGACGAGCTCTGGGTGAAGGAGATCGCCAAGCACCGGCATTTCCTGAAGATCCTCGCCAAGTTCGACGTCGTGATGCCGTTCCAGATCAGTACGGTGAAGCCGCTCAGCGAGGAGATCGGCAAGGCATGCGTGCATCTTCCGCTCGCCATCGATGCGATCCGGTTTTGTCCCTATCCCGATCCGCCCGCAAGGGTCATCGACGTCTTCAGCATGGGGCGCCGCTCCCGTGTCACGCACCAATCACTGCTCGCGATGGCGCGGGACAGCGGCCTGTTCTATCTCCACGACACGATCGGCGGCAGCCAGGCCATCGATCTCCGGGAGCACCGGACGCAGATGGCAAACCTCGCCAAGAGGAGCAGGTATTTTCTGGTCAATCCCGGCAAGTTCGACGAGCCGCAGGAGACCGGGCGGCAGGTCGAGTTCGGCTATCGGTATTTCGAGGGCGCGGCGGCGGGAGCCATCATGCTCGGCGAGCGTCCCGACAACGAGCTGTTTCCGCGGCTGTTCGATTGGCCCGAGGTGATGATCGACGTGCCGCATACATCGCCCGACATCGACCGGGTCATCAGGGAGCTGGACGACGATCCGGTCCGCCAGGACCGGATGCGGCGAACCGGCATGGCCCAGACGTTGATGCGGCATGACTGGGTGTATCGGTGGGAGACGATCTTGGAGGCCACGGGTCTGCAGCCGATGCCGGGCCTCGCTGCCCGCAAGGATCGGCTGAAGAGGCTGGCCGCGATGGCGGCCGGTCCGGCGATCACGCGCGAGCAGGAGTTAAATCGCAAGCCGGTATTGTTGGCGCAGTGACGTTTCAATCCTTTTCTCCGCCACAAGGAGACGTCATCGCTCCCCGCGGCCTCCGATCTCGGCCGCGAACGATTCTATACCGGCTGCATTTTCGATGGTCGGATTTTCATGGCCCTGGACGGATCTGTTTGGCCCGTGACTGGGAATCGGAAGGTTGGTTACGATGATTGAAAGCGATTGAACGGATGTCGGAAGCCGTCGCCGCCTATTTCGAGGAACATCGGGAGTCGAGCGATCTCGGACGCCGCGCGCTGCGCGGCGGCCTGATTTCCATCGTCATCCAATACGGCAATTCCGTGCTTCAGATCGGAGCGGCCATCGTTCTGGCCCGGCTGCTTGCGCCGGAGGATTTCGGGCTCGTCGCCATCGTCACCGTGCTGACGAGCTTCGCGCCGCTGCTGATCGACTTCGGCCTGCTCGATGCCACCGCCCAGCGCAGCAGGATCACTCCGGCCCAGGTCAGCGGTCTGTTCTGGGTCAGCACCGGCATCGGCGTTGCGGTGGCGATCGTCGTCGCGGCATCCAGCCCACTGATTGCCTGGATCTACGGTGATCCGCGACTGGAGCCGATCGCGCTCTGCGTCGCGATCACCTTCGTGCTGTCCGGGCTGACCAACCAGCACATGGCGCTGCTCCGGCGCACGCTGCAGTTCGGCCGCATCGGCCGGATCCAGCTGTTCGGCACGCTGGCCGGGACGGTTGCCGCCGTGGCCATGGCGTTCGAGGGCTACGGCTATTGGGCGCTGGTCATTCGCCCCGTCGTGACATCGATTTGCGTCGTGGTCGCCGCGTGGTCGGCCTGCCGTTGGCGGCCCAGCGCGCCGGTGTTCGACGCCGAGGTGCGATCGATGGTGCGTTTTGGCCTCCACGTCGTCGGATTCACGGTGGCCTATACGTTGTCGCGGGCGGTGGACCGGATCGCGCTCGGTCTGCTCTACCGGCCCGATCAGGTCGGGTACTACCAGAATGCGATGAACCTCTACGACAACTCGATCTATGCGGCGCTCAATCAGACGCATGCGGTGGGAAGCTCGGCGCTGAGCAAGTTCCAGGCAAATCCGGCCGCGCTTCGGCAGAAGTATGAGGCGGCACTGTCGATCCTGGCCTTCTTCCTGATGCCGGCGGCGGCGATCCTCTCCGTCACGGCGGAGGACCTCACCGTCGTGCTGTTGGGGCAGAAGTGGCAGGCTGCGGGAGCGCTGCTCAGCATCATCGCGCTGCGCGGCATTTCGCACGTCGTCGAGGGCTCGCAGGGCTGGCTGCATCTGTCGCTCGGGAGGGCGGACCGCTGGCAGACCTGGGGCATCATCTCTCTGGTCGCGCAGGTCGTCGCGGTGCTGGCCGGGCTGCCGTTTGGTCCGGTCGGCGTGGCCTGGGGCGTCGTGGCCGGATACTCGCTGATCGCTTTGCCGTCGGTGATGTATGCCGGACGTCCGATCGGGATCGGTGCGGAGCTCGTGGTCCGGGCCGTCGGAGCGCAGACCATCGGCGCCGTCGCGACCGCAGCGACCGGCTGGTGGCTGCAAGCGACGTTTCTCGGAGCCTACCCCGCGCTCGTGCGCATGATCCTGTCCGGCTGCTTCTGCGGCTGTCTCTATCTCGCGATCGTCGTCGGCGTGTTCCGGGTCCGCGAGCCGCTCAGGATCGCAGGTACGATCGTCCGGGACTTCATCGGCAAGCGTTGAGAGGGAGCGAAAGGAGCCCGGAACCCCGCCCTCGTGCCGCGATTAACTATCGCGATCGTTAAATGTTACATATAAAATATCCCGTGATTTAAATGTTTTAAATGGTCATGACCAGCGACAACCACCCAGGCTTGGATGTGATGGAGGCGGAGCCTGCGCCGTCGGCGCAGCGCGACCCCGAATGGTCCGCGTCCGGTTTCGCCGATCGCCGGCGGCTCAGCATCCTCAGCGTCTCGCACATGCCGGCGAGCCCGCCGCGGTTCGGGGCACAGGCGCGCATGCACGGGCTGATGACCCAGCTCGCGCGCCGCCACGACCTCACGGCGGTGATGATGGTCGATGACGCCTTCGACATCGAGGAGTGCCGGCGGGCCATGCAGGCCTATTGCCGCGACGTGGTGCTCGTGCCGAACCCTTACGGCCGTGACGGTCTTGCGAAGCGGCTGCTGCAACTGCGCTCGCTGGTCTCGGTGCGGAGCTTCGACCGGCTGCGCGTGGCCCTGCCGGAATTGCAGCGGGTGCTGGATCGGGTGCTGCGGACCACGCGGTTCGACGTCGTCAATCTCGAATTTCCCTATCTGGGCCACTGCCTGTTCCGTCAGGCGCCGGCCGGCGCGATGCCGCCGCGGCTGATCATCGACTCGCATGAGATCGCCTACGATCTGGCGCGGCAGTTCGCCGCCACGGGCGCAAGCCTGGGCCGTCGGCTCTACGCCGGTGCGAACTGGCGCAAGCTGCGCCGCGAGGAGATCGCGGCCTATCGAAAAGCCGATGGCGTCTATCTCTGCAGCGCGGACGACGAGAAGCGTCTGCATGACGACATTCCGAACGCCCGCACTGCGGTCATCCCCAACGCCGCCGATGTCGAGTTCTATCAGCCGCGCAGCACCGACCCCGCGCCCGACGGCCGTACGCTGGTCTATTTCGGCCTGCTGTCGACGGTGCCCAACATCGATGCGGTCACGCATTTCGTACACGACATCTGGCCTCGTATCGCCGCCCGGCACCCGGATGCGCGCTGCAAGATCATCGGCGGCCGGCCGCCGCCGGCGTTGACGGCGCTGGCCGGGCCGCGGATCGAACTGACCGGCTTCGTGCCGGACCTGCGGCCGCACCTCGCCGCGGCAGCGGCGGTGATCGTCCCGCTGCGGCTCGGTGGCGGCACGCGGCTGAAGATCGTCGAGGCCATGGCGATGGGCAAGGCGATCGTCTCGACCAGCCTGGGTGCCGAGGGCATCGAGGCGATGCCCGGACGCGACATCCTCATCGCAGACGAGCCCGACGCCTTTGCAGATGCGGTCAACGGGCTGCTCGCCGAGCCCGATCTTGCGGTGCGGATCGGCGGCGCGGCGCGGCAGGTCGCGGTCGAGAAATATGCCTGGAGCGCGGCCGCACAAGCGCTCGAAGACTTCTATTGCGAGATCCTGGAGACCCGTTCGTGATGAAGGCCGTGCTCATCGGGGCAGGGCAGATCGCCCGCCAGCATCTCGCCTGCCTCAACACCTTGCCGGGCGTTCAACTGGCCGGCATCTGCGACCTGTCGCCGGCAACGGCGGAGGCCGCGGCCGAGCGTTACGCGATCCCGTCCTGGTTCACCGATCATCGCACGATGCTGCAGACGGTGCGGCCCGATGTGGTGCACGTGACGACGCCACCGACCTCGCATTTTCGACTCGCGATGGACGCGCTCGAGGCCGGCGCGCATGTGATCGTCGAGAAGCCCGCGACCTCGACCTTCGACGAGCTGCAGACCCTGACCTTGCGCGCCAAGCAGACCGGCCGCCATGTCGTCGAGGACTACAACTACGTCTTCAACCGGGCGCCGCAGGAGATACTCCGTCGCATCGAGACCGGCGAGTTCGGTGCCGTGACCCATGTCGACGTGCTGATCTGCCTCGACATCCTCGGCCCCGACGGCTTTGCCGATCCGAATTCGCCGCATCCGGCGCTCAAATTGGCGGGTGGTGCGATCGCCGACTTCCTGCCGCATCTCGCCTCGCTGTCGCATGCCTTCGTCGGCCCACACCGCAAGGCGGAGACGGTCTGGAGCAAGCGCAAGGCCTCGCCGCTGCCGTTCGACGAGTTTCGCTGTGTGGTCGAGGCCGAGCGCGGCACGGCGACGCTCGGCTTCAGCGCGAGCGCGCAGCCCGATGCGTTCTGGCTGCGGGTCTATGGCGAGCGGATGCAGGCGACCGCCAATCTGTTCGAAACGCGGTTGACCTTCGATGGCCCGCGCAACGTGCCGAAGCCGCTGCGCCCGTTCTTCAGCGGACTGGAGGAGGGCCGCGACATCCGCCGCGCGGCGCTTTCGACCTTGCTGCGCAAGTTCAAGGGCCCAGGCGCCTATGAGGGGCTGTGGGAGTGCCTGGCGCGCACCTATCAGGCGCTCGGCTCGGGAACGGCCTTGCCGATCACGATCGAGGACGTCCTGGCCGTCAATCGGATGGTCGAAGCGATGAAGCCGACGGAGCAGGCGGACATGAGGAAGCTGGCGATATGAAAGCCCTGGTCACTGGCGCCAACGGGTTTCTCGGCCGGCATGTCGTCGATGCGCTGCTGGCCCGCGGCATCGAGGTTCGCGCCATGGTGCGTCCGGCGACGCGCGTTGACGCCCTTGGCTGGCCGTCGTCGGTCGACATCGTCAGGGCCGACCTGCGCACCTCGCGCGACCTTGCTCGCGCGTTCGAGAATGTGGATGTGCTGATCCATCTGGCGGCCGTGGTCGCCGGCGGCGAGGACGCGCAATTCGCCGGCACGGTAGGCGGCACCGAGCGGCTGCTCGAGGCGATGGCAGGCAGCGCCTGTCGCAGGCTCGTGCTGTGCAGCAGCTTCTCGGTCTACGACTACACTGCGACCCGCGACGTCCTCGACGAAAGCGCGCCGCTGCAGCAGACGCCCGACGTCTACACCCGTGGCGGCTACACCGTCGCCAAATGGTGGCAGGAGCGGGTGACGCGCCGCTACGTCGAGAAGAACGGCTGGGATCTCACCGTGCTGCGTCCCGGCTTCATCTGGGGACGCGGCCACGGCTATCTCGCCGCGCTCGGCCAGCAGATCGGACGCCACCACGTCGTCATCGGGCCGCTGACCCGCATCCCCATGACCCATGTCGAGAACTGCGCCGACGTCTTCGCGCTGGCGGCGACGGATTCGCGGGCGATCGGCCAGACGCTGAACATCGTCGACGGTCCCGGCGAGCGGGTCTGGACTTATCTGTCGGACTACATGCGCGGCACCGGCGAGCGCGGCCTCCGGTTGCCCATCCCGCATTGGCTCGCCAGCAGCATCGTACGGCTGGCGTTTGCGACCGTGTTCAGGCGGGCGACCAAAGTGCCGGCGATCCTGACGCCCAAGAAGTTCGACGCGATGCTCAAGCCGCTGCGCTTCGACAACCGCAAGCTGAGGGAGACGCTTGGCTGGACGCCGCCGCTCGACTACGAACAATGCCTGGCGCGGACCTACGGTCCGCTGCCGGCTGCGGCGCCAGCGCCGGCGTCCTGGTCGTCCGGAACGGCTGCTTCCATTTGAGGGCCGAGATGGTCCTGCGATGCCCGAGGTCTGGTCGCACGCGATCTCGCGCGCGAGGCCGTTCCGTGTCGTCGGTCATTTTGACGTCGCGCGTCTCAAACGGAATGTTCTGATGTGTGGCATCGCTGGGATCATCGGACGGGTTGACGACCACAACCGCGCAGCGCTGCAGCGGATGAACGATGCCATGCTCCATCGCGGTCCGGATGCCGGGGGAGTCTGGACCTCGCCCGCGGACGAGCGTGGCTGGGGCGCGCTGCTGGCGCACCGCCGGCTCGCGATCCTCGATCTGTCGCCCGCCGGTGTGCAGCCGATGACCGATCCGGTCACCGGGCATGTCATCGTCTTCAACGGCGAGATCTACAATTTTGCCGACCTGCGGCAGCGCCTCGTCGCCGGCGGCCAGCAGTTCAGCTCGACCGGCGATACGGCGGTGATGCTGCGCGCGCTCGGCCTGCATGGGCCGGAGGCGGTGGCATGGTTGCGCGGCATGTTCGCGTTCGCCTGCTGGGATCCGAAGGAGCGCCGGCTGCTGCTGGCGCGCGATCCCCTCGGCATCAAGCCGCTGTACGTCGCCCGCGCGTCGAAACCCGACGCGGGCTGGTCGGTGGCCTTCGCATCCGAGCTGCGTGCTCTCCTGGCATCCGGCCTTCTGGGCAGGGCCCAGCTCGATCCGCAGGCCGTCGCCAGCGGCGTCTGGAACGGCTTCGTGGTCGGTCCCGGCACGGCGGTGAAGGGCGTCGAACTGCTGCCTCCAGGCCATCTCACCACGTTCGACGGCGTCGGCAACATCATCCGCGATGAGGATTTCTGGTCGATCCCGGAGCGGGCTCCGGACCCGACGATGGACGAGGATCATCTTGCCGAGATCCTCGAGGAGGGGCTGAGGCTGCATCTCGCCAGCGACGTGCCGCTCGCAGTGTTTCTCTCGGGCGGCATCGATTCCTCGGTCATGGCCAATCTGGCGCAGCGCGCGGCCACGGGTCCGATCCACACCTTCACGCTTGCTTTCGAGGAGCAGGAGCTGAACGAGGGGCCGATCGCGCGCCAGATCGCCGCCGCCATCGGCACCGAGCATCACGAGGTGGTGCTGACGGAGCAGCACTTCGTCGACAACCTCGATGCCGCGCTCGACAGCCTGGACCAGCCGACCTTCGACGGCCTGAACTCATACTTCATGTCGCACGCCATCCGCGGCGCAGGCTTCACGGTGGCACTGTCGGGGACCGGCGGCGACGAGCTGTTCGGCGGCTATACGTCGTTTCGCGACCTGCCGATCCTGCAGCGATGGTCGGAGCGCACGGCCTGGGTGCCGGCCGGCGTCAAAGCCGCTGCGGCGAAGCTGGCCGCGCAGATGCTGTCGCCGTCGCGCGGAACGGTGGCGCCGCAGACGCGCTGGGCCAAGCTTCCGGAGATGGTTCGACGCGGCGACGATCTTCTGGCGCTCTACCAGATGGCCTATGCGCTGTTCCTGCCCGGTTTTCAGCGCGAGCTGCTCGCGCCTGATCTCGTCGATACGCTGACAGATGGGCTGCCGGCCGCGATGAGAGCGAAGATCACCGCGGAGACGCGCGCGCGCACTCCGCTGTCGGCGATCAGCGTCATGGAGCAGCGCCTGTTTCTCGGCGAGCGCCTGCTGCGCGACAATGACGTGGCGAGCATGGCGGCCTCGCTGGAGCAGCGGGTGCCGCTGGTCGATCAGGTGCTGTTCGAAAGCGTCGACCGGCTGCCCGATGCGACGCGCTACGCGCCGCTGCGAAGCAAGGCGATGCTCAGGCGGATCGGCCTGCGTGGCCTCGATCCGTCGCTGTTCGACCGGCCGAAGAGCGGCTTCGTGCTGCCGCTCGATCGCTGGATTCGGCGCGGCCTGCAGGATGCAATGGACCGGACCCTGCGGGACCCGCAGGCCGTTGCGCCGGTGGGGCTGGACCCCACGGCCGTGGAGCGCCTCTGGCGCGCCTTCCTCGATGGGGCGCCGGGGATCTATTGGTCGCGCATATGGTCGATCTACGTGTTCGTGCGTTGGTGCCACCGTCATCGCGTCTTCCGCTGACGCGCGATCGACATCACGAGAATCGGCCGCATCGAGGCGCGCGTGCTCAGGCCTCCGGCATGACGACTCCGCCGCACACCGGCACGCGAACGCCGGTCACGAAACCGGCGAGGTCCGAGGCCAGAAACGCGATCATGTTGGCGACGTCCTGATCGTAGCCGCGCCGTCCGAGCGGCACGGACCGCTCGTAGAGCGGCTGCACCTCGTCACGGTCACGACGGTCCTTGTCGGAGACGACCCAGCCCGGGGCGACCTGATTGACCGTGATGCCATGCGGTCCGAGCTCCCGCGCCAGGGACCGCAGCATGCCGTCCATGGCGCATTTGGCCGCCGTGTAGGGCGCGCGATTGGGCAAGGCCAGGCTCGTCATCTCCGTGCCGAGAGAAATCAGGCGTCCCCATTTTCGCTCGATCATCGGGCCGGAAAACACCCGCGCGGTCGCCCAGGCCTGCAGGACCGAGGAGCGAAACACCTTGTCGAACTGGTCGGGCGTCTGCTCGACGACGGGACGTTCGTCGTACCATGTCACCGCATTGTTCACGACGATGTCGACGGGGCCGAGCACACCCTCGGTGACGCGGCGCATGGCCTGCACATCCTCGAGCTCGGCAACGTCACCCGAAATGGTGCAGGCGTGCTGCGGCTGGAGCTCGTTCAGCTCCTCGCACAGCCTCTCCGCAGCAGCGCGCGCCGTCAGATAATGGATGGCGACCTTTGCACCACAGGCCGCCAGTGTCCGGGCGATCGGGCGGCCGAGCTCTCCCGCCGCTCCCGTGACCAGCGCGACCTTGCCCGAGAGATTGATCTGGAGCGGGGACCTCAACGGTCGCAGTGCCGGATCGTCCGGCAGGGGACCGAGCGTATGTCGTCGAATTCGTCGTGCAACTGCGCTCGCGATCCGCATCCACCCGTCCCCGAAAGTATTCATTGGTCGGGGTCGCAGTATTAAATGCGGGACTAATTATTTAAACTGCACAATTTGACGCATTTGTGCAGCAGGCGATGGAGCGGTGAAGGGGTGCCGATGCGCTCAGGATGCGCGCGGCGTCGGACTCTCGGCGAGACGGTTGCCGAGCCGCCAGTCTGCGCCGGACGCGTCCTGCGCTGCTCTCGCAGCAGGCGCCGGCCTGAACTTGCGCCGGAGCTGTCTGAAATACGGCTCGATGAAGCGCTCGATCGCCGCCGCGTAGATGACAGAGATCAGGAGCGCGAGCGGAAACAGCAGATAGGGCTTGGCAGCGATCGCGGGCAGGTTCTTGTCGATCGTCCGGATCACGACGTTGTGGATCAGATAGATCGCATAGGAATAGGTGCCGAGCGTCATCACCCAGGAGCGGTTGAGATGACGAAACAGCGGCGCGTCGGCGAAGCGGACTGCGAAGTAGAACAACGGCATCAGCGCCAGCCCCTGAAGGCTGTAGCGGGCGGTCTCCCGGAACACCGCATCACGGTAGACGAGCGAGACCAGCAGCGCCGCCGCGGCGACGGCCAGCAGCGCCCATTGCGCCGCCGACATCCGCCCCGAGGCAGAGCGCTGCCGCACCGGGTTCATGACCAGCGCCAGAATGCAGCCATAGGCGATCGAGTCGATGCGGGTGTCCGAGGCGTAATAGGTGCGGTCGGAGAAGAACCCAGGGGCATGCACGAGATGGATGCGCCAGGCGAGGACGCCGAGGCAGACGAGCCCGAGCAGCGCGCCGATGGTGCGCGGCCGCAGCGCCGATCCGAGCAGCAGCGTCATCAGCAGGGGATAGACGATGTAGAAGTGCTCCTCGACCGCGAGCGACCAGAGAATGCCGGTGCCGTCGGGCACCGTATTGCCGGGATCGAAGAACAGACCGTAATAGTTGGCGAAATACAGCACCTGGGCCGCCAGGCCCTTGACGGTCATTCCGCCGTCCAGCAGGCCGGCGGCGGTGAGGCCGTAGGCGATCGCCAACGACAGCAGCAGAGGCGGCATCAGCCGGAACACGCGCCGCGCATAGAAGCTGGGAACGTCGAGCGCGCCGGTGCGCTGATGCTCGGCCAGCATCAGCGTGGAGATCAGGAAGCCGCTCAGGAAGAAGAAGATGGTGACGCCGAAGCCGCCGGGGACCATGGCCTGAAGCCCGGAATGGCCCAGGACCACGATCAGCACCGACAGCGCGCGGATGCCGTCGAGTGATGGAATGAGCGGGGATGCGCTGCCATGGGCGTTCGTGCTGCGGGACGCTGCCGGCGCGGTCGCCTCGCCGCCAGGCGCCGTTATCGGCGGCACGGCGGAAGCGGCACGAAAGCGGCTGAGCTCGAGAATCTTGGCCATGTTGTCCAGACGGGGTCGGAGAAACACGTAGCTTCGTCGTCGTCGTGTCAATGCCGCGGCGATCGGCCGCCGAGCGTCATCGCGTGTCGGCCGCGGCGTGGCTGGCGCGCCAGAGTTGGGCCCGCTCCGCGTTGATCCGGGCCGTGGCGGCGCGCTTGCCCAGGCGCAGGCAGGCATGCTGATAGGCGCGGAGGAAGCGGCGGAATTCGAGATCGTCGTAGCGCGGCAGGCCCGTCAGCCAGCTCCGGAAATAGCCCCACAGCATCGCGGTGCTGCCGATCAGGGCGGGATAGGCCGGCAGGTGATAGACCGCCACCGCGAGCTGATACAGCGGCGACGTTCCCATGAAGTACTGGCCGAAACCCTTGCGCAGCCGTCCGGTCCAGATGCCCTTGTGACTGGCGCCCTGCGGCCGCAAATGGATGAAGCGCAGCGCTTCGGTGTCGATGCTCTCGGCGATCCAGCCGAGCATGCGGCAGCGGTGGCAGTCGATGCCGTCCCACATGACCTGGCGCACGAAGCCGCCGATCTCCTGGAAGCAGGCGACGCGGTAGAACTTGGTCATCCCGACCGACATCTCGTCGCCGCAGACCTCCGGCTCCAAGGCGCCGGTCTGCGGGTGGACGAACCACGGCTTGCCCGAGGTGGTCCCGACCCGCGGATCGCTCTCCATCCGCTCCATCAGCAGCTCGAAGTAGCGCGCGGGCAGATCGAGGTCCATGTCGAGCTTGCAGAGATAGTCGAAATCCTCCAGCCGCACGCTCTCCAGGCCGGCATAGAATGCCTCGATCACGCCGGGTCCGACCTTGCGTCCGCCGCGGTCGGCGCGGCGGATCACGCGCAGATAGGGCAGGCGCTGGGCGTACTCGTCGAGAATGGCCGGGGTGTCATCGGTCGATCCGTCATCCACCACGATCCACAGCGCCGGCGGCACCGATTGCGCAGCGACGCTGTCGAGAGTCCGGCGGAGATATTGGGCCTCGTCCCGGCAGGGCGAGATGAGCAGGTAGCGGCGCGATGGCGTCACGTATCAAATCCCTTGCCGAAGGCGGAAGATTGGGACGAAGCTCTGCCGAGCAGGGCGTCGCCGGCCGCCTTTCAATAAATTAAATCGTGATTTAATATTATGTCATGGCGCGTGTCAAAGTCATGGTGTTTTTAAATCGGCGCCCGTTTTGGCTGTGTGACCGGTCCTGCGAGAGGTTCTCATGGATGACATCGGCCTCGTGATCCCCGGCTGCACCCAGGCTTCGTCCCGGCCGGTCGCGCGCGTGACGCGCCGGATCGACGCCGCCTGCATCCGTGCGCTGTTCACGGCAGCGCTTGCCCTGCTGTTCCTTCGCGGCGTTGCCGCGGCCGCCGAGCCGACCGCGTCCACCGGGCCGTCACTGGCCGGCAATCTGCTGCCGGTGGAGCGTCTCGCCGCCTGGAATCCCGGGCTGATGTCAGCCGGCGGTATTCCGAACCGGACCATCATTTACCGCACGCTGTCTCCGAGTGGGAGAGACGACAGCAGCGCGATTCAGGCTGCCTTGACCGCTGCACCCGCCGGCCAGGTGGTGATGCTCGGCCCCGGGACGTTCATCGTCAACGAGCCGCTCCTGATCAGCCGGCCAGTGACGCTGCGCGGCGCCGGCGCAGGCGCGACCAGGCTGGTGAAAACCAACGGTGCGCGGGCACGAACGCCGGTCGTGATTGCCGGCACCAAGGGAATCCTGACGCCGGTCGACCCGAGCTCGTACAGCTACGACGCCAAGCCTGTCATCATCGTCGGACCTTCGCGCTGGAACAATGGCCCCGACAGCAGCGCGTCGCAGGACCTGTTGGCGGACGGCGATCAGGGGACGTCGACCGTCGCCCTCGCCAGTGCCGCGGCCTTGAAGCCGGGCGATTTCGTTCTGCTCGACGAGGTCTCAGGCGCATCGTGGCAGGCGACGCCGGCGGGTTTTCCAGCGGGAGCGAAGGTCTGGCAAGGCGACCGCGTCGCCTGGAACATGCACTATCCGGTTCAGCCGGGCGACGACAATGCCGGTGCCAATGCCGGAGGTCCCTATGACCAGGCTCCCGGCGTGTTGCCGAAGTCGATGTCGTGGTTTGCCCGGACCGACCGGGCGACCGCCGAGATCAAGGAGATCGCCTCGGTGACCGGCAGCACGGTGACATTCACCTCGCCGCTCACGATCAGCTATCGCCGGGATCACCAAGCGCAGCTCACGCCTTATAGCACCGACCCGAACAGCGGTCGCCACGCCGCCAACAATCGCGACATCCACGTTGCCAAGGTGGGCGTCGAAGATCTGAGCATCGTCGGCGGGGCGGACGGCGCGTTGCGGTTCGAAGCCGCTGCTTATTCCTGGGCCAGATCCGTCGAGGTGACGCAATGGCTCGGCGAGGGCGTGGCGATCGACAATTCGTTCCGGGTCGAGCTCCGCGACTCCTACATCCACGCCGGCTCGTGGCCGCAGCCGGGCGGCGCCGGATACGCGATCAGCCTGGCGACGGGCTCCTCGGAGGTCCTGATCGAGAACAACATCCTCGTCGACGTCTGCAAGAACATGGTGTTCCGGTCGTCCGGCGCCGGCAGCGTCGTCGGCTATAACTATGCCGACGACTCGTTCGATTTCGACAATCCCGGCTGGGTCGAGGTCGGCATCAACGCGTCGCACATGGCCGGCGCCCATCACGTCCTGTTCGAAGGCAATCTGTCCCACAATGCCGACAGCGACTACACCCATGGCAACGCGATCTATCTGACCTTTTTCCGCAACCATCTCACCGGCCAGCGCCAGCGCTTCGTCGATCGTTCGGGCGTTCGAGCCGTCGGTCTCGCCTATGGCTCGTGGTGGGATTCGTTCGCCGGCAATGTGCTGGGCCGACCTGGACGCATGAGCGGTTGGAGCTACGACGATCCATCGATGCGGGCCGGAACGGCGGTTTGGGGGCAGGGCGGTGTCGGCAACGTCTGGGTGCTTGGCTACGACCCGGAGCGATGGACCATGGCGCCTGATCCGAAGACGCTGGCCACGGTGATCCGCGGCGGCAATTTCGACTATCTCACCGGCAAGGTGGTCTGGACGGACGCTCTCGCGGCGCAGCCGCTGCCGGCGTCGCTGTATCTGAGAGCCAAGCCCGGCTTTTTCGGCAGTCATCCGTGGCCCTGGGTGGACCCAACCGGGGATACCAAGCTGCATACGTTACCGGCCAAGGCGAGATTCGATGCGGGCGCGCCATTCGCGGCGGCGCCGGGATCAACGCAATAGCGCTGGCGTGACGCTTCAACGGGCCTCCCGTCAGGTGCGGACGCCGAGCCGTGGCCGCCAAGCCGGCCGTGTACGGCTCCAACGAGCCGACCGCCTGTTCGCCGGCTGAGCGGCGGGCATGCTCTGTTGCGACCTCCGCCAGTATCGCGCGGCCTCGACCGTGACGAGCACGAATACCACCCAGGTCACGTCGAACGCGCGCAGCCACAGGGTTTCGAGCAGGTTATAGAGCATGACGAACAGCGCGACGGACAGCAGGATCCACGCCCGCTTGTAGTCGTGCTTCATCACGCGGCCGATGACGTGAACGGTGGCCGCCAGAAACACGAGGAGAAAGGCAAAACCGACATAGCCAAGTTCCAGCATCGCATCGTAGTAGCCGTTGTGGGAGTTCGGCATGGCCTTCACCCAGCCGGGTGCATCGGTGATGCTTGGTGCGTCGGCACCGACCAGCCAGAAGCTCTGATAGCCCCATCCCAGGAGCGGCCTCTTCGCGATCTCCAAGTTAGAGAAGGCCCATATGGTGGTTCGGCCGGTGAAGCTGGAATCACCCGTCAGCAGATAGGCGATGCGGCTGGTCGTGAAGCCCGCGAGCTCGCCGACCACGAAGTAGCCGAGGATGATCGCCACCAGGATCAGAAGCGGTGCAACCCGCAGCGTTCTCGCAAGCGCCAGCGTCAGGATGGCCAGGATCGGGGCGACCAGAGCGAGGCCGAGCGCGGTCTTCGAGCTCGAGAAGAAGATCAGGACGATGGCACCGACGGCAACGACGATCCCGAGCGCGCGGCGCGTTCCGGGATAGAGCAACTCGTGAACCGAGAGCAGGAACGCAATGGCGGCAAACTCGCCCAGCAGGTTCTTGCCCGAGAAGTAGCCCTGGTAACCGATGTCGACCAGCGCGTTGCCGTACTGCGCGTAGGTCGCGTAACCGCCGGGGATCAGCAGAACATTGAGGATCACCCCTGCTGCAAAGCAGAGGAACACGCCGCGCAGGATGTCGGCGCTCGGCCTCGATAGCAGGGCGGGCAGCACGATGGCGGTGAGGACCATCGCTTCCTGGACGAAACGGACGAAGGCGAATTCGGGTTTGAATGCCCACGCGATGCTGGCGCCGGCCAATCCAAAATAGACGCAGAGACTGATGATGTTGGGCGCAGCGGCAAGCCGCTCGCCGCGGGCGAGGCGTTGCATCGCAACGACGATGGCGATGGCCGCGAGGACAGGCCAGAAGATCCGGTTCTCGATCCGGCTCTCGAGCAGGCCCTGGAGCCCGGGCGACGGCGGGAAGCCAAAATAGATCAGCGGCTGAATGAGGGACGAGTAGGCGAAGGCGAGGACCGGAATCAGCGCGCAGACATCGAACGTCCCCGCGGAGGCGCGCGGCCCGGCCGACATCGACGTCGTCGCTGAAATTCTCGGCATCGATCTCACCAGGATATTCGAACGGCGCGGCCCCGGCAGCCGCCGGGAATACCGTCCGTGAACATTATCCGGAGATGCAATTAAATAAAAGGACTTCGACGTGCGCCGGGAAGATATTGCTGCAGCCGCGCCGCAAATCTGCCCTGGCATTTACAAATAAACCGTATTAAATAAATGGTATGATTTAAAATTAAATGGTGGCTTTTGGGTCGCACGTTATTCGGTCGGGGAGGTGCGGCAGGGATCCGCAACCCGGAATCCTCGTGCGGCGGGCAGATTGAGGGAGAGCGGCGGATGCTGACCACGCATGAATTGCAGGAGCCGGGATCCCCCCTTTATCGCGTGGGGCGCTCCGGGGCGGGTCGCGATCGGCCGGAGGTCGATGCTGCCGCCCTGGCCGACGCCGCGATTCCCGACGACCTCGCGCGCGACGTCTATTGCGTCCTCGGAATACCGGTCGATGCCATCGGCATGCGCGGCGTACTGCGCCGCATCCGCGACGCTGCCCGACGCAGGAGCCGGCTTCTCATCTCGACTCCCAATCTCAACTTCCTGGTCGCCAGCCAGTCGAACAGGAGCTTCAGGGAGTCGCTGATCCTGAGCGATCTTTGCACGGTGGACGGCATGCCGGTGGTCTGGATCGCTAGGCTGCTTGGGATTCCGATCAAGAGCCGGACGGCCGGCGCCGATATCTTCGACGCGCTGAAGTCGGAGGCCGCGCCGGCAAACGCGCTGAAGCTCTTTCTTTTCGGTGGCCCGGAGGGGGCCGCCGAACGGGCCGCCCGGACGCTGAACGGCCAGTCGGCGGGATTGCAGTGCGTGGGCTGGTTGAACCCCGGCTATTTGTCGGCCGAGGAGTTGAGCCGGGATCACATCATCGACGAGATCAATGCCAGCGGGGCGGACTTCCTGGTTGCCTCGCTCAGCAGCGTGAAGGGACAATCATGGCTGCAGCGCAATCATGAGTGCCTCGAGATTCCAGTTCGCGCCCACCTCGGCGCCGCGCTCAACTTCCAGGCCGGGACGGTGAAGCGCGCACCGGCGATCCTGCGCCAATCAGGCTTCGAGTGGCTGTGGCGCATCAAGGAGGAGCCCTATCTCTGGCGCCGCTATTGGAACGATGGCACGGCGATGCTCGGCCTCATGCTCACCCACGTGTTGCCGTTCGTGGTGTGGACCTGGTGGATGCGCCGCACGCATGAGCGGGGTGAGGCGCTGACCATCACGCAGGACTATGGGACGCGCGCGGTCACGCTCAGCCTGTCGGGGCCCGCCGATGCGCGCCACGTAGACCGGGCCATTCCGGTGTTCCGCGCCGCTTCGGCGTCCCGCAAGCCGGTCACGATCGATTTCTCGAACGTCTGCGCCATGGATGCGCGCTTCCTCGGATTGCTGCTGATGCTGAGGAAGCAATTGGAAGCCCAGGGCTGTACCGCGACCTTCGTGGGCGTTTCGCCGCTGATGGCCCGCATCTTCCGCTTCGGCGGTCTGGACCAGCAATGAGAGGGGGAGGCCTGTCATCGGTCGCATCACGGCTTCAGCAGTCGGTGGTTCGATGATCGCCGCCGCGACGCTTGCCCGCGTTGCGAAGGATTGCCTGAGCCGTCAGTCCGACCGGCGCCCATCGGCTGACCGTCGCCCATGGAGCGACGTGTATTCGGAGATTGAGCGGTGAGCGCAGCAGGCCAGAAGAGGCGCGAGCTTCTGATCGACTTCTATCGAAGCTGCGCGATGTTGTTCGTATTCTATCATCACACGGCCAACGTCTTTCCGGACTCCGTCGATCTGTTCACGAAATTCAACCCCTTCGCCGAACTGTTCGTCGTGATCTCGGGGTTCATGGTCGGGTACGTCTATCTGCACAAGGAGAGGCACGGAGAGCTCCTCGCCCGCGGCTTGAAGGTGCTCGCCGCCTATTTCGTCATCTCGGTGCCGGTCGCGGTCGGCATGGCTGTTCTGGGGAACAAGCGAGAGCCGGTGGGGCAGGCGATTTTCGACGTGCTGACGTTTCAGTCCGAGCCGACCGCCATCACAATCCTCAAGTTCTACGGGCTGATGTTCCTGCTGCTGCCGGTGATCCTGCCGATGTTCAAGCGCGGCAGGCTCCTGGTGCTCGCGTCGTCGGCTGCGATCTTCGTGGCCTCCACCTGGTTCAGCAACACGAGCACGGCAGCCAAGCTCGAGAGTCCCGCCATCATTCTGTTGCTGTTCTCGCTCCAAGCGCAGATGTTCTTCGTGATCGGTATCTGGCTCGGAGATCTCCATCGGTCCAACCGCTTGATCGGACCCGCGTTCTATACGGCGCTGGCGGGGATCTTCACCTTCGGGCTGCTGCTCGATTACAGCCTCGGCTTTCCCAGCAACGGCGAAAAATACCCCTATCGGTTCGACAAGCTCCTCAACCTGCTTTGGACATTGCCGCTGCTGTTGGCGCTGCTGTGGGCGGTGTTCGCGCGCACCCGGCGATCGCCGGCGGTCTCGCTCATCCTCAACGTCGGCCAGAACTCGCTGATCGCGTTCCTCGGGTCGGAGGTGGTGCGGCAATCGGTCAAGCTCGCGCTCCTCCTGGGCGGCGTCCACCCGCAGGTTTACGGCCAGACCGTGATGGGCCTGTTCGATGTCGTCCTGGTCACCGCGGTGCTTTGGCTCTACCGGGCGCACTGGCTGAACCGCCAGACAATGCTGCACCCGCTCAGCGGGCCGTAGCCGCATCTTTCGCCTGAAAGTGTTGCCCTGATGCGCTTGTTCGAATCCTCCCGGGCGGCTTAGCTCATCGCTAACCAATGGCCGCTAGCCTCTCGAAACGCCCGAGGAGGCATGAACTGATGTGGGTGATCGCGCTTCATTTTACAGCCGGGGTGGTTGCCGGGACGATGTTCACGGTTCGCACGCTGCTGGCGCTCGCCGCGATCGTCTTCATGGAGTGCATCGCGGCGTCGATCATCAGCGGGCTGCCGGCCGTGCTCTATGCCGGCGCCGGTCTGATTGCAGTCCAGGTGGGCTATCTCTCGGGCGTCTATGTCCGCAGCGCTCTGGAGCGTGCCGGCATCGCCCATCCCTCCATTCGCCCCGAGCACCAGCGCTGACCGTCGATCGATTTCCGTTGCCGGCCGCGGCCCATGGCGCGCACCGGCCGGCGCGCGCTGATCGACCTACTCGGCCATCACGCTCCCGTAACGGGCGTAATATTTGTGGTTGTAGTAGTCGCCGAAATGATTGGCGTAGCGCTTCAGCGCCTTCATGTTCGTCTTGTTGAGCACGACGCCGAACAGAGCATCGTAGACGTTGGGAGCCGTGTTCAGCGCGTGCTCGACCACCTCGGCCGGCGTGCGCCCCCATTCCACGACGAGGACGAAGCTGTCGAGCAGCGCGGAGATGGCGCGCGCGTCGACAACGGGCGCGAGCGGCGGAAGATCGACGATGACGTAGTCATAGGCTGCCCGCAGCTGCTCGAACAGCTTGCGCATCTGCTCGTTGCCGAGGATGTCGCTGGTGTCGCGCTGCATGGCACCCGTTCCCGGCAGGAAATCCAGGCGCGTCAGCGGGTCGGTCCAGACTGCGTCTGCGAGCTGGCATCCTCCCAGGACGATGTCGGCGATCCCAGTGCTGGCATCGGGGGCCAGCATGGCGGAAAGCGACGGATTCCTGAGGTCGCAATCGACCACGATCACACGCTTGCCTGAATTTGCGATGAGCTGAGCCAGCGACGCGGCGATGATCGACTTGCCTTCGTTGGGCAGGGCGGACGTCAGTCCGAAGACCTTCCGCGACGTCGGGCTTGGATCCTGGTCGATGGCGACTTTCAACGAGCGGATGGATTCGGCGAAGCGCGATGTGGGCATGGCGGATGCGGCCCAGCAGGTTCCGGGGCCTCTCGTCACCATTCGCGGGCTGGAATCGGGTTCGACCTTGGAAACGGCGTTGACTGTCGCCTTCTTGGTGAACCGGTCGACCTCGCCTCGTTTGAGCAGAGGGACGACCGAGAGGCAGGGCAGGCGCAGGCGATCCTCGACCTGGTCGGTCGTCCGAAAGCTGCGGTCCTTGACTTCTGCGAGCAGGCCGAGGCCGCCGCCGAGCGCCAGGCCCCCGAACAGGCCGAGCGCCATCAGCACGATGGACTTCGGCTTGATCTTCTTCTTCGGCGGCGTGGCCGCTGAGATCACCCGCGCCTTCGCAATCGGGAAGGAGCCCTGCTGGACTGAGCCCATGTAGCGCTGAAGAAAGGTGTCGTAGAGCGTGCGATAGCTCTTGGCGCTGGTCTCCAGCTCGCGGAGGCTGAGCTCGGCCGCCCTGGTATCCTGCGACCGGACAACGGCCTGTGCAAGCTGCTTCTCGATCTCCTGCTGCTGCTGCTTGGACTCCTCGTAATCGTGCTTGGCGACGTCGGCAAGGCGCCGCACCTCGTCGACGATAGCCTGGCGGATGCTCTTCATCGTCGCGCGAATATTGACGACCGCGATATGATCCTTGCCATATTTGGCGGAATACTCGTACTCGCGCTTGGCGTTATCGAGGTATTGCTGACGCAAGCTGTTGATGATGAGCGTGCTGTTCGAATTGCTCAAGGAGAGACCGTCGGGCGGATTGACATTGCCGCTGAGCTCTGCCGGGGAGAAGTCGGAGACCGCGGCTACGCGGTCGATCGTCATATCGGCACTGCTCGTCGCGAGCATGTCGTCGAACCGATTGAGCCGGGTCATCAGCGAGGCGGTACGCGTGCGCACTGCCACCAGACGGTTGGTGAGCTCGGTGACCTGCTGCTGGTCCATGAACCTGCCGTCGGCCGAGACGATGTTGTACCGGCTTTTCAGCTCGTTCACGGAACGTTCGGTCGCGGTCGCGTCGTTGCCGAGATCCTGCAGGCGGTCGTGAAGCCAGGCGGTGATTGTGCGGTGCTCGTTCGCGTCCGCCTTCAACTGCTGATCGAAATACTCCTTGACGATGGCGTTGGCGATCATCGCCGCCCGATTGGGGTCGCTGGCGCTGAAATCGACCTCGACGACCGTGCTCGTGCCAATTCTGAAGGCGTTCATTCTGCGCTGGAATTCGTCGAGGAGATCGTCCATCGAGGGCGCGTTCGGCTGCGGCGCCGAACCCACGAGACGGCGAACCGCATCAACCGCACCATGCAGCGGGCTGGCTTTGCCGTTGAAGTCGGGATCGTCCGCCAGATTGAGCTTGTCGATGACCGCTGTCGCGATCGACTTCGATTTGAGAATCTCGATCTGCGATTCCATGTCGAGCGGCGGCTCGTCCTGAACGGGCGGTTGCGGCTGGACGACTGCGGCCTTCGAGGTGGTGCCCAGCATGATCTTGACGTCGGCCGAGTAGGTGGGCGGCAGGATTTTCAGCAGGGCGAAGCTCGCCAGGAGCGAAAGCACGGTGGTGATCGCAATCACCAGATAGTGCCGGCGCAGGAATCCCAGCGCCATGTCGAACGGTCCGGGTCCGCTACGTTCCCAACCTTGCTCCTGTGGGGAGGGGTAGGTAACCGTGCTCGCGTTGGGATTGTGCAGCATGTTTGTGGGGCTTTTCAGTTGCGCTTCGGACGTCAGAGCCGCCCGGTTTGCCTGCGAGAACGAGGATCTTGTTTTATAACCATTAAATGATCTGGGAGTGCCGCGCGATTTAATTTATATTAAATCTGATTTTGCTCAGCAAGTGGCTCTGCAAAATTAAATGTCGCCGGCGTGCAGGACATGCCTTGCGCCTGCGGCGGCCTTCTCGGCCGGCCAATGCCGGCGCCGCGGTCGGCCGCATACCGGTATTTAGCTGCCGCGTAACGGCTTGTAACAGTCGCTCCCGGCCCATTGCCAAGCTACGGGTTTTGGGCATCAGTCCTGGCGATGAGCATGCCTGCGGCCACGCTTTTGATGGTGGAGGACGACCCGGAGATCAGCCGGCTCGTCAGCGATTTCATGCGCCGGGAAGGGTTCGAGATCGAGGTCGCCGCCACGGCGCCGGCGATGGATGCCGTGCTGCGGCGGCTGCGGCCCGATCTCATCATTCTCGACCTGATGCTGCCGGGAGAGGACGGGCTTTCGATCTGCCGCCGGCTGCGGCAGAGCGACGACATTCCCATCCTGATGCTGTCGGCCAAGAGCGACGAGATCGATCGCGTGGTCGGGCTGGAGCTCGGCGCCGATGATTACATGGTCAAGCCGTTCGGGCCGCGCGAGCTATTGGCCCGCGTTCGGGCGCTGCTGCGGCGCACCCAGGCGAGCCCACCGCGTGACGCGAGCCGGCGTTTCGGTTTCGACCGGTTCGTACTCGACGTCGATGCCCGCAGCATCGAGATCGTGGATGCGCAGGCCGCGCCGGTCCAGCTGACCTCGGCGGAGTTCGACCTGCTCGCCTGCTTCGTGCAGCGGCCACGGCGGGTGTTGAGCCGCGACCAGATCCTGGACTGGACGCGCGGCCGCTCCGCCGAGCCGTTCGACCGCACCGTCGACATGCTGATCTCGCGGCTGCGGCGCAAGCTCGATGCCGCAAGCCCGGGAACGAACCTGATCACCACCGTCCGCAACGGCGGATACCTGTTCACGGCGACGGTGAGGCCGGTGGCGTGATGATGCGGCTGACGCTTGCGATGCGTATCGGCCTCATCGTCATCATTGGTCTGCTCGCGATCTGGATCGTCACCCTGGCGCGATTCTACCGCGCCCGGACCGCGGACCTCGAAGGCGCGACGCCGCCGCCGACGCGGCTGGCCGCGCTCGCCGAACTGATCGAACGAACACCCGGGGCTGAGCGGGGCAGGGTCGTCGATGCCGTGTCCTCTGACCGCTTCGAGGTCCGGCTGGTCGGACCCGACGCGGCGGTCCGCCTTCCGCGCACCGAGCCCGCGCCGGTCCGGTCCGGATTGCGCGACGCCTATGCCGGTGCGCTCGGTGCGCGCCCGCTGACAATCACCTTCGTGCCGGAGCCGGAGGGACGGTGGTTGCCCAGGCTCGCGCGGACGCCGCAGAATGCCCTGGAGTTTCGCATTGGCCTGAACGGCGGCGATGTTCTCGTCGTGGACTCGCGCGCGTCGCTGGTGCTGACCCAGCAGGGGCTGCCGATCGGCTTCGGCGCGGGCCTGTTCGGTACGCTGGTCGCGCTGTTTGCGCTCCTGATCATGCAGCGTGAGACGCGGCCGCTGGCGCGCTTGGCGGCCGCCGTCGACCGGGTCGACCCCGGCGGGGCGGCGGTGCCGCTGCCGGACGTTCGCCGCAATGCGCCCGAGGTTCGCGCCGTGGTGACGGCGTTCGGGCGACTGCAGGACCGGCTTGCCGATCTGATGCAGGCGCGCATGGCGCTGGTCGGCGGCATTGCTCACGACGTTCGCACCTTTGCCACGCGGCTGCGGCTGCGCGTCGACCAGATCCCGGATGACGCCGAGCGGCAGCGCGCCGTGATCGATATCTCCGACATGATCCGCCTGCTCGACGACGCGCTGCTTGCGAGCCGGGCGGGTGCCGGCGAACTGCCGCAGGAGCTCGTTGCCTTCGACGAACTGGTGCGCGCGGAGGTCGAGGATCGCCGCGCGCATCAGGCGCGGGTGCGCTTCGACCATGCAGGCGACGGGCGCGAGCAGCTGATGCTGGGCGACCGCGTCGCGCTGCGTCGTATCGTCGCCAACATCATCGACAACGCGCTCAAATATGGCGAGGCGGCGCATGTCTCGCTGCAACGCCAGCCGGAGCACGCCGTGCTGACGGTCGACGACGAAGGGCCGGGGATTCCCCGCGACCAGCGCAAGGCCATGCTGGAGCCGTTCACGCGCCTGGACACGTCGCGCAATCGCGGCACCGGCGGAGCCGGGCTCGGACTGGCGGTGGTGCGGACGCTGGTGGAGGCCCATCGCGGCAGCATCGCGATCACCGACGCGCCGCGCGGCGCCCGCATCGTCGTGCGGCTGCCGCTGTTTCTCGACGGGCCCGGCGACGTGCATTCCGATCTGACGTGATCGACGGCAGCGTCGCGATCGGGGCGCTGTCTTTAAGCGGTGGCAGCCCGTCGTTCTTCTCGTAAAAGTTGAGACGACGACGTAGCCGGTGGGAACGATGCGGCGGCCTCGTCTTCGCCTGACGCGATGTCGACGATGCGCCCGCTTGATGATCGCGTGGAGATTGTGATAGGTATTCGATGCATCCTCATTCCATCGCCACGCGGATTGAACTGGGCGTGGCGCCGATTTTGTAAACCCATAGTACCGAATGTCATTCAACCGCACGGGCCGCGCGGATCGCGGACCCGTGCGCCGATGGACGACGTCGTTCCGGCTCGCCCGGGCGAGAACGTCCGAGGTCAGGGGATCATCGACATGGCAGCAACAAAGACCCGCGTGGCGATATTGGGCGGCGGCATCGGCGCGTTGAGCGCGGCCTTCGCCTTGAGCGAGATCGATCCGCGCGGCGAGCGCTACGAGATCACTCTCTATCAGCTCGGTTGGCGTCTCGGGGGCAAGACCGCCAGCGGACGCAACGCCAAGCAGGGCCAGCGCATCGAGGAGCACGGACTGCATATCTGGGCCGGCTTCTACGAGAATGCCTTCACCATCCTGCGTGCCGCGCTGAAGGCACTCGATGCACCGCCGAGCGATCCGATCAGGACGATCGATGATGCGTTCAAGCGGCAGAACGAGATCTTCTACGCCGAGTATACCGACGGCCAATGGCTGCCCTGGCCGTTCTGGTTTCAGCCGGATGTCGATGAATCGGTCTATCCCGGCAGGGATAGCCTGTGGGCGCCCGCCGACAACATCGTGCCACCGCTCTCGACCCTGCTGCTGCGGACCATCGCGAGCATCATCTTCAACCTGAACTACTATCTCGAGGACTGGCCGGGCGACCAGAATGCCGAACTGGCGAAGGCGATCGCCGCCATGCCCGCCGAGCGGCGGGCCCGGCTGGCGGCCGTCTCGCCTGATGGCAAGGGCCATCCGCTGCTGCTGCTGGCCCACCGCGTCGGCGAGAAGCTGCACAGTGACGTCGAAGCGATCCGCCGCGATGCCCAGGGCGACATGGCGGCGCTGCTCCATGCGTTCCGCGGCATCGTCAAGGAGCACCAGACGATCGACGGCCTCGAGGAAGGCCTGCGCCGGCTGTTGATCCTCGCCAATCTTGGCATCTGCATGCTGCTCGGCATCATCGAGAACGACTGCCTGACGGACGGGCTGGAGGTTCTCGACAGATACGAATTCCGCAGCTTTCTGGCGCAGCAGGATGAAGAGGCCGCCAACAACGCCATCGTGACCGCTCTCTATGAATACATCTTCGCCTTTCGCAACGGCTCCCGCGAGCCGTCGCAGCAGCAGGTGTCGGCCTGCTCGGCCGTTCAGGGACTGCTGCGGCTGTTCTTCACCTACAAGGGGGCGTTCTTCTATA
The DNA here is from genome assembly GCF_032484785.1 of Bradyrhizobium sp. SZCCHNS1050. Taxonomy (NCBI): domain Bacteria; kingdom Pseudomonadati; phylum Pseudomonadota; class Alphaproteobacteria; order Hyphomicrobiales; family Nitrobacteraceae; genus Bradyrhizobium; species Bradyrhizobium sp. SZCCHNS1050. Next base: position 42,833 of record NZ_JAUETR010000003.1, read on the forward strand.
AATCCGTCGTTGGAATGGGGGATACGATCTGCACGCCGATCTACCAGCTCCTGGCGCGGCGCGGCGTGAACTTCAAGTTCTTTCACAAGGTCACGAGTCTCGAGCCGACCGAGGACGGCAGCAACATCGCGACCATCCACATCGACAAGCAGGTCGAGTTCGTCGATGGCAGATATGATCCGCTGGTCCTGGTGAAGGACTACTGGTGCTGGCCGTCCGAGCCCAAATGGCAGGAGATCGAGAATGGCGAGTACTACGCGCTGAAGGGCTACAATTTCGAGAACGCCTATGGTCCCCCCAACCCGCCGCAGCCGCCCCCGGCGGCCCGGCTCAGCCTGCAGCTCGGCGAGGATTTCGACCAGGTGGTCCTCGGCATCTCGGTCGGCGCGCTCGATGAGATCTGCCGGCCATTGATGCAGCAGAAGCCGGCCTGGGCCGACATGGTCGGCAATCTCCCCACCGTGCGCACGATGGCGCTGCAGCTCTGGCTCGACTGCGCGGTCGGAGATCTCGGAGGTCCCTATGTGGCGCCTGGACCGTCGCTCGAGACGATGGGACCGATCGTCACCACCTGCAAGCCGCCGCTCGACACCTATTCCGACATGTCGCAATTGCTGCCGGCCGAGGACTGGCCGGCGCCGGGGCCACGTTCGATCGCTTATTACTGCGCCATCATGAGTGACGACAGCGCGCCGAACGACGAGCAGCTTGCCGCGGACTATGTGAAGAACGCATCCAAGGACTGGATGACGTCCTGGCTCGATACGCTGTGGACCAACATCGGCAGCGGCAGCACGTTCCGCTGGGATCTCCTGCACGCGCCGAGCGACATCAGCGGATCGGCGCGGCTCGACTTCCAGTTCTGGCGTGCCAACATCAATCCGAGCGAGCGCTATGTGCTGAGCCTGCCGGGCACGCTGCGGCATCGCATGGAGCCCGGCAAGTCCGGCTACGACAATCTCTTCCTCGCCGGCGACTGGACCCGTGTGCCCGAGATCAACGCCGGATGCGTGGAGGTCGCGGCGATGTCCGGCCTTGCCGCCGCCTCGGCGCTGTCCGGCGTCTACATTCCGATCGTCTCGACCAGCCCCGAGCCGTACATCACCAACGCCTACGTCAACTACGCCGGATGGATCACGCTTCCGCCAGCGCCCTATATCTGCAACGACTCCACCTTTTACGGCTTCGCCGTGCCGGCCGACCTCGGCGCCTGCCAGCGATTCCTCGACCGCTCCTTCAACCGCGTCGCGGGCCGCGACCAGTTCCGCGTGATGCTGGACATGGCCTTCGTCAACGTCATCCAGGTGCGCAAGAGCCAGGCGGCCACGCCGCCGTTCGCGGAGCAGGGCACCATGTCCGAGACCGATGTCGGGCTGTGGCTCCTGGTCGGCAGCTATGAGCGCGGCGCGGTGCTGCCGAAAACGATCGGCTTCGTGCCGGCCTATCTGTTCGTCGACAATGCCTGGTCGGTCGTTGCGGGGCAGGAGGTCTGGGGCTTTCCCAAATATCACGCGACGATCGCCCAGCCCGGCAGCGCGCCATCGAACGATCCGTTCGACGTCTCGGGACTGGCGATTGCCTGCTACGGGCCGGAGGCCCATGCCTCCCAGCAGCGCATCATCCGAATCGAAGGCACGGCGGGATCGACCCCCACCGCGGCGGGCTCTCCGGCGGATGCATTCCGGCAGCTCTGTGCCGGGGCCGACCAAGAGCGAATGAAGCAGCTCACGACCGGGCCGGGCATGGCGTCGTTCCTGGGCGGCGTCTGGGGCCTGCCGATCCCCGTGTTCTATCTCAAGCAGGCGCGGTCGGCGGACAGTCTCACCGCGGCGAGCTACAAGACGCTGTTGAACGGCGCGCTCGACCTGACGGGGCTGCGCAGCTGGCAATTGCAGTCGGGCAACTGGTCGATCGAGATGAGCGCGCTCGATAGCCTGCCGTTCATTCGCGATCTCGGGCTCGGCACGCCCGTCGACGGCAAGCTCGTCCTGACCGCGACCACGCGCATCTGGGCCGAGATCGATTTCACCGTCGCCAGGGCCTGCCCCATGGCCTGAGCAGGTCGTCACGCCGATTGTCGCCTCGGCGCGTCATCGTCGATGGCGGCGAGCCGCGCCGCCGCGCGGCGCAGGAACGCCGACGCGCCCTGCGCCTCGGCGACCGCGACGGCCTCGCGTAGCGCGGCCGTCACCTGGCCCGGTGCGGTGTCGGGGAGGGCGGCCAGGATCTCGGCGCGCCGCCGATGCAGCGGCGACAGGAAATAGCCGTCGCCATAGCGCCGCGCGGCGTCGATCGCCGCGTCGATCGTCTGCATCGCTTCGGCCGTCTTGCCGACGATCAGTTGCAGACCGGCGACCTCGCCGAGATAGAAGCAGGAGAAATGCATCATGCCGAGCGTCTGGAACGCCGGCAACGCCTCAGATGCCGCCGCCAGCGCCTCGTCTGGAGTCCTGCCGAGATGGCCGCGGGCATGCGCCTGCAGGCTGCCCGCCACCAGCTGATAGAGCGGATAGCCATGGTCACGGCAGATGCGCAGGGCCTCCTCGGTGGCGAGGAGGACATCCTCGTAGTCGCCGCGTGCGAGCTGATAGAAGGCGAGCCACGACAGCGCCCAGGCGAGGTCGAACGGACGTCCGAGCCGGCGCGCATGTGCGATGAGATCGCTGGCGACGGCGGCCGCGCCGGCATCGTCGCCCATCGCATGCAGCACCTGCAGCAGCGAGGCCTGGCCGGCGACCAGCGGATCCTGAGAGGACAGTTGCGGCAGCCGCGCGCCGTCCGATGCCTGATAGAGCTGCACCGCGGCGGCCAGCAGCCGGCGCGCGGCGGGGAGGTCGCCTCTGGCGAAGAGAATGTAGCCCAACGCAACGCCGCTCTCGATGCGATGCTCGGGAAGGCCGGTCTGCTCGCCGATTCCCAGGCACAGATGCGCCATCTCCTCGGCACCATCGAGATCGCCCGCGATGATCAGGAAACTGCAGATGCCGCGCAGCACGGCGAACAGGCCGGCGGTGTTGCCGAGTGCGTCGCAAATCGCCCGTGCCTCGGACAGCGCCTTGCCGACCTCGGGCACGGTGTAGCCGCGCGAGGCGGCGAGGCTGACGGCAAGCCCGATCAGGAGCTCGAGCTCCAAGTCGGCGCGCTCGCCGTCGGCGGATTGATGACGCAGCAGGTCGAGCGCCGTTTGCAGATGTCGCGCCGCTTCGACATGCGCGGCGCGCGAGGCGGCACGCCGGCCCGCGTCCGCCCATAGCGGGATGGCTTCGGCGATCGCGCCACTCTCGGTGAAATGGTAGGCCAGCAACTCCGGCTCGGTGTCCCGCGTCTCGGGAAAGCGATCGCGCAGCACCGCGGCGATCCTGCCGTGCAATGTCTGGCGTTCGCGCCGGAGCAGGGACTCGTAGGCGGCGTCGCGGATCAACGCGTGCTTGAACGTGTAGAGGCTGTCGGGCGGTGCGCCGCTGCTCTCCACGAGGCCGGACTTGACGAGCTGATCCAGGCTCTCGCCGAGCCTGGCTTCGGGCTCCGCCACGATGGCCGACAACAGATCGTAGCTGAAGCGGCGGCCGATGGCGGCACCGAGATTGGCAATCCGGCGTGCCGGCCCCAACCGGTCGAGCCGCGCAACCAGGGAGTCCTGCAGCGAGGCAGGAATGGCCACGCTCGCATGGCCGTCCCGTGCGGGCGCCGCGGAGGCTTCGACGACGTACTTCGCCAGCTCTTCCAGGAACAGCGGAATGCCTTCGCCCCGGTTGACGATCTGGCGTAGCGTCGCTGCCGGCAGCGCGGCCGAGGCGGCCACATGGGTGCAGATCCGCTCGGCGTCGCCGTGACTCAATCGCCCGAGCGGGAGCCGCGTGACCTTCGGGCTCGCGGCCCAGGGCGGCTCATATTCGAGCCGGGCCGTGACCACGATCAGCCAGCGGCGTTGCGCGGCGCGCTGGATCGCCCGATCGAGCAGCTCGAGCGTGGTCGTGTCGCTCCAATGCGCGTCTTCCAGCACCAGCAGCGCAGGCCCGGTCGGCACCATCATGTCGATCAGCCGGAGCAGCGTCTCCCGCGTGACCTCCGAGCGCTTCTCGACGGTCATCGTCTGCAGCGGATTGTCCGGTTCGGGCGCGACGCCAAGGACGTCGGCGAGCACGGCGCGCGCGGTGGTGTCGGTGACGCCGTGCGCGTTCATGAAGCGATCGAGCTTGTCGCGGCGCGTCGCCGCGCCGTCGGTGCGGTCGAAGCCGGCGATGAGCGCGAGCTGTTCCGAGATCGGATACAGCACGCTGTCACAACGGGTGGGGCTGCAGTGCCAGATCATCTGCAGCTGGGAGACGTCGGCCACGCGCCGCCGCAGCTCCTCGACCAGCCGCGACTTGCCGATGCCCGGCTCGCCATGGAGCAGCACCACCTGTCCGCTGCCGAACCGCGCCGCCGCCCAGCAATCGAACAGACGCGCCAGCTCCTGGTCGCGCCCGACCAGGGGGGAGCTTTCGCCGCGGATGCGGGCGTGGAAACGGCTCGCGACGGCGGCTTCTTCCAGCACCTCGAACGCCTCGACCGGTGCGGCGAAGCCCTTCAGCGCGAACGTGCCGAGATCGCGGAAGTCGAACATGCCGCGCGCGATGCGCTCGGTCGTCCGGGCCACGACGATGCTGTCGGGGGCGGCGATCGATTGCAGCCGCGCCGCGAGATTCGGCGTCTCGCCGACGATGTCGACCGGGCGGCCGTCGGCGCGGGGCATGAGGTCGCTGACCACGACGAGGCCGGTGGCAATGCCGATGCGCAGACGCAGTGGCTGGCCTTGCGGGGCATCGAGCCGGCCGACGGCGTCGCGCAGCGCGATGGCGGCGCGGATCGCGGTGGCCGCATCGTCTTCCCCCGCACGCGGATAGCCGAAATAAGCGAGCACGCCGTCGCCGGCATATTGCGTGATGGCGCCGCCATGCCGGCCGATGACGTTTTCGCAGGTCGTCAGGAAGGCGTCGATGACGCTGGTCATATCTTCCGGATCGAGCCTGACGGTGAGCGAGACGGAGCCGACGAGATCGCAGATCAGCGCCGTCACCTGCCGCCGCTCGGCGCGATGCATGCCGAGCAGGCGCGAACTCGTCGTCGTATCGGATGACGGTTGTCGCAACACCCCGCCACACCCGCCGCAGACATCCGAGCCCGGTGGATTGGGCCGGCCACAGGTTTCACAATCCATCTGCGTTCGGGCTCCCGGACACGGCTACGGAATGCGAATGAGCGCGAAGCGCGGAGCTGGCGATGCGGGCGCGATCGCGGCGCCCGTATCGACCGACGTCGCGCGCCGAGCGCGAAGCATCGGTTTGCGGTACTGGCATTTCGCGTGCGACCAGGACCGGCTGATCATACTCAACTCATAGCGCATTCGTGGCAGGGTAGCAACGGTGCCGCCATACTCGCGATGGCTCCGGGGAGCGGGGACGATATCGGACGGCTCCCCCGGGTGTCCTCGATGCTGGCGGGACCGTTCAAGCCTGCGACGATTTGACATCAATGTGAAACATCAGGTTGCCTCCCCTGCGGACAGGCGCGCGTGATCGCGCCATCCCGCGGCGGGCGACCCGTCCGGGTGATGCATCGTGAAGCCCTCGCGAAGCGTGAGGGCGCAGGGAGAGCCGGACCTCGACTGAGGCCCGTGGCCCGCCTGCGAAAAAAATGCAGGCGGCAGGTACCACAGGTCAGCCGGAAACCCGGCCCTCCCTGCGCGATGGCTTTAACGGCTGCTTCGCGTTCTCCCTGGTGCGCCGGGCTTTCTGGCCACCATCCCCACGCGAAGCGAAGCCTCAACGTGAGTTGATATCAGCATCGGGATATCAGGACCGCGCGACTTGACCGTGCGTGGCGAATTGTTCGTCGGCGCGAGCAACCCGCGCTGCAATCCACCACGCCCACCGCTCCCCGCCTCGCGTCTCGTGACGACCGCGATACGCCCCTCATCTCGAGACGGGATGCGGGAATAGAACCATGATTTCCGAAAAAACGAAAGAGAAATATTTTCGGCGCGGGGACTGGACAGGCCAAATCAGCTTGATCGCGCAGCGGAAATCAGTTTCCCGGCGCATTGAGCATCCAGGGTTGCGCCGCCCGTGCGAACTCGGGATTTGCTGGTCCGACGCTGACACGTCGTCCTGGACTGACAAAGAGGACGACCGAGGCATTTGGCTGCGCCGCGCCGTCACGGCCAGTCGGCGAAGTTGAGCATGGTCCGTGACTGGCCTTTGGTCCGCTGCGACGAAACACCCTTGCGCCAGGCGCCCGGTGATTGACCGGTGTGCCTGACGAAGAAGCGGTTGAAATAGGCGCTGTCCTTGAAGCCGAGCGCGAAGGCGATCTGCTTGATCGTCGCGGTGGTGGTTTCGAGCCGGGTCGCCGCCTCCTGAATGACGCGCTGCTGAATCAGCGCGCTCGGTGACCGTTGCAGCACCCGGGTGCACAGCGCGTGCAGGCGATCCGGCGTGACGCCGAGCAACGCAGCATAGTCGGCGACCCGCAACTGCTGATGCAAGCGTTCCTCGACGAGCCGGCGAAAGCGGCTCAGGATCTCGGCGCTGGAGCCTTGTGCCTCGCCGGCGCTCTCGTCGGCAAACAGCCGCCAGAAGCGCAGCACGCACAGGGTCAGCTCCGATGACATGATCGAGGCCGCGCCGCGCCGTGAGGGATTTTCGATCTCCGCTGCAATCGCCGCCATCGAGCGCGCGATGACCGCGGCGAACTCAGCCGTGACGGAGAAGGCCAGGACGGCCTCGGTGCCTGCGAGGTCGAGATAGGCGGGCTCGGCCGAGGAGGGCAGGTGGCGGTGCCAGAGCCCGGAGCGCAGCCGCAGGAGATGCCCGGCGGAACCTGCCGCGACGTCGAGATGCTCGGCCCCTCCCGCCGGTACCCAGACCAGCGCCGCACCGGCCCAGATCTGGATTTCGTCTTCGGCGAAGCGCACCGAGGCCGTTCCGGCGGTCAGGCAGAGCAGGTGGACGAACGGCCGCGCGGCATCCGAGCGCAGGGCCCAGCGCCGTGCCTCGAAATGCGAGGGAATGGCTTCGGCCCCGAGCGCTGCCGGGGTGGCACGGGCCGCCGGCGGCAGCGTTCGAGGCGCGGCATTACGCGCGGTCGTCGCCCCAGAAAAGTGCACTCTTTTACCGGAACTGTCCATTGCGCCACCCAAGCCTGCGGTGTTTCCCTCGTCAAGTCCCGACGACCGCAAACAAAAAACCGCGGACGACGCCGGGGCAGAGGAACGTCACCGATTCACCCGCGCGGTCCGCGCGCGTGAACATGGGAGGAGGACAGAGAGATGACTTCGACCAACCGTCGTCAGGTGTTGCGGATCGCGGGGGCGGCGATCGCAGCCGGCTTTGCCGTATCGGCCGCCCAGGCCCAGCAGGACAAGATCCGCATCGGTTATGCGATCTCGAAGACCGGCCCCTATGCCGGCGGCGCCGGCATCACGACGCTGCCCAACTATCAGCTCTGGGTGAAGGACGTGAACGCGGCCGGTGGCATCAAGCTCGGCGACAAGCGGCTGCCGATCGAGATCGTCGAATATGACGACCGCAGCTCGTCGGAAGAGGCGGTGAAGGCGATCGAGCGCCTCGCCAACCAGGACAAGGTCGACTTCATCCTGCCGCCCTGGGGCACCGGTCTCAACCTTGCGGTCGGTCCGACCTTGAACCGGCTCGGCTATCCGCATCTCGCGGTGACGTCGGTGACCGACAAGGCGCCAGAACTCGCCAAGCGCTGGGCCAATGCCACCTTCTGGCTCGGCACGTCGGCGCAGATCTCCAATGGGCTCGCCGAACTGCTCGGCAAGCTGAAGAGCGAAGGCAAGATCGGCGGCACCGTCGCGATGGTCAGCGTGGCCGACCAGTTCGGCATCGAGCTGGCCGCCGCCGGGCGCGAGGCTTTCAAGAAGGCCGGACTGACCGTCGCCTACGACAAGACCTATCCGATGGGCTCGCAGGACCTGCAGCCGCTGCTCAAGGATGCGATCGCGAGCAAAGCCGATGCCTTCGTCGCCTTCAGCTATCCGCCGGATACGATCGGGCTGACCGAGCAGGCGCAACTGCTCAAGTACAATCCGAAGGTCTTCTATGTCGGCGTCGGCACGGCGTTCCCGCTGTTCAAGGGCAAGTTCGGCGCAGGCAGCGACGGCGTGATGGGCATCGGCGGCTGGAACGCCGACTCGCCCGCGCTCAAGGACTATCTCGCCCGCCACATGGCGGCGACCGGGCAGGAGCCGGATCGCTGGGCGAGCCCGATCACCTATGCCAGCCTGCAGGTGCTGCAGCAGGCGATCGAGAAGGTCGGCAAGGTCGACCGTGCCGCGGTCGCCAAGGAGATCCGCGAGGGCTCTTTCGACACCATCATCGGCAAGGTGAAGCTGAAGGACGGCCTGCTGCAGGAGGTCTGGAGCGTCGGCCAGTGGCAGAACGGCGAGTTCTATGCCGTGGCGCCGGCCTCGCTGCCCGGCGCACGCGCCGCGGTCGTGCCGAAGCCCGAGTGGAAATAGCCGGAACGAGGTCGTGAGCTTGCGGACGCGCGTCAAGGCGCGCGCGTCCGCGGGCCTCGCGCAAGAGGCACCATCCCATGCTGCTGTTCGACATCCTGCTGCCCGGTCTGGTGCTGGGGGGCATGTATGCCCTGATCGCGCTCGGCCTGACGCTGCAATATGGCGTGGCGCGCATCATGAACCTGTCCTATGGCGAGTCGCTGGTCGCGGCCGCGTTCGGCACGCTGTCGCTCTATTCCGGGCTTCAACTGAGTCCGCTGCTGGCGCTGCTGCTCGCGATGCCCGCCGCGGGACTGCTGAACTGGCTGCTCTACAGGCTGTTGCTGCAGCGCCTGATCCGCCGCGGCAAGGACGCCGGCGCCCAGGAGGTCGACAGCATACTCGTCACCTTCGGCGTGCTGTTCGTGATCCAGGGCATCATGCTGGTCGCTTTCGGCGGGCAGTATTACAGCTACAGCTATCTCTCCATTCCCGTGACAGTGCTCGGCTCGACGCTCGCGGTGAACCGGCTGGTCGCGCTTGGTTTCGCCGCACTGATCGGCACCGGCGTCTATCTCGCGCTGACGCGGACAAGGATCGGCACGGCCGTGCGCGCCGTCGCGGTCGATGCCAATGCCGCGCGGCTGGTCGGCATCGATGTCGCTTGGCTCGCAGGACTGGCGTTTGCGTTCGGCGGCGGCCTGGTCGCGGCCGGCGGCGTGCTCGTCAGCATGTTCCTCACCTTCAACGCCTCGATGGGCGTCGTATTCACGATGAAGGCGCTGGTGGTCGTGATCATGGGGGGCGTCGGCAACGTCATGGGCGCGCTCGCCGCAGGGCTGCTGCTCGGCGTCGTCGAGACCGCGGTGGCGCGGCTGGTCGATCCCGGGCTGACCTTGGCCGCGACGTTTGCGATGTTTCTCGCCGTGCTGCTGATCCGGCCGACCGGACTGTTCGGAAAGGCGGCGTCGTGATCAGCCCCGGCAAGATTCTCGCCTGGTGCATCGGGCTCGTCGGCGTTGCCGCGGCGGTCACGCTGCCGCTCTATGCCAACGGCTACTATCTCGCGCTCGGCATCAGCATTCTCTATTTCACCGTGCTGGCAACCGCCTGGGCCATGTTCTCCGGGCCGACCCGCTACGTCTCGCTGGCGACGGCTGCGTTCTTCGGCATCGGCGCCTATACGGCGGCGGTGACCGGCGAGACGCTGAGCTGGCCGCTGCAACTGATGACCGCTGCGGGTGTCGGCGCTGTCGTCGCGGCCATCACCGGCCTGTCGACGCTGCGGCTGTCCGGCATCTACTTCATCATCTTCTCGTTCGGCCTGGCCGAGCTGATCCGCCAGCTCGTGATCTGGTACGAGGTCAACATCCACAAATCGGTCGGCCGCTATCTGTTCAGCGACATCACCCAGGAGATGCTGTACTGGCAACTCTGCGCGCTGACGGCGCTGGTCTTCCTCGCCGGCTTTCTGCTGACGCGCTCGCGCTATGGCCTCGCGCTGCGCGCGATCGGCGCCGACGAGACCGCCGCGCGCCATTCCGGCATCGATGCGACCGCGGTGAAGCTCGGGGTCTTCATCCTCAGCGCGGTGTTCATGTCGGTGACCGGCGCGATCATGGCGCCGCGCTGGACCTATATCGATCCGGCGATCGCGTTCAACCCGATGATCTCGTTCCAGGTCGTGATCATGGCGCTGCTCGGCGGTGCCGGCTCGCTGATCGGCCCGGTGCTCGGCGTCATCCCGCTTGTGCTGCTGTTCGAGGTGCTGACAGCCGCGCTGCCCAACCATTTCAGCATCGTGCTCGGCCTCATCTTCATCGGCATCGTGATGGTGCTGCCGAGGGGCGTGATCGGGTTGGTCGATCGGGTCTGGCGGCGCGAGCCCAAGGTGGTCGGCGCCAAACCGGAGCAGGGCGGAACGCTGCTCACGGCCGAGACCGTCGGCAAATCCTTCGGCGGCCTGCGCGCCGTCGACAAGGTCAGCCTGGACGTCCGCGCCGGCGAGATCCTCGGCGTCATCGGCCCCAACGGCTCCGGCAAGACGACGCTGCTCAACATGCTCTCGGGCGCGCTCGTGCCCTCGGCCGGCACGATCCGCTTCGGCGGCACCGTCATCAGCGGCCTCGCGGCGCACCGGATCGCGCGGCTCGGGCTTGCCCGCACCTTCCAGTTGGTGCGGGTGATGCCGGACCTGACGGTTGCCGAGAATGTCGCGGCGGCGGCGTTGTTCCGCATGCGCCAGACCGGTGCGGCCGCAGAAACGATCCATGAGCTGCTCGCCCTGGTCGGCCTCGATGGCATGGCGGAGATGCCGGCGGGCGATCTCACTTACATCGACCAGAAGCGGCTGGAGCTCGCCCGCGCGCTGGCGCTGCATCCGCGGCTTGTGCTGCTCGACGAATGGCTGGCTGGGCTCAATCCGACCGAGCTGGAGACCGGCATCAGGCTGATCGCCTCGCTGCGCGACCGCGGCATCACCATCGTGATGGTCGAGCATGTGATGGATGCGATCCGCGCGCTGTGCGACCGCTGCGTGGTCATGAGCGCGGGCGTCGTGATCGCGCGCGGCACGCCGGACGAGGTGCTCGCCGATCCCGCGGTGATCACAGCCTATCTCGGAGAGCCCGATGCTTGAGATCAAGCGGCTGTCGCACGCCTATGGCAAGCACCAGGCGCTCACCGATGTCGCGCTCGAGGTCGCGCGCGGCGAGATCGTCGCCATCCTCGGCGCCAATGGCGCCGGCAAGTCGACGTTGCTGAAGGCGATCGCGGGACTGATCCAGCCGTCGCCCGGAGCCGTGATCCGGCTCGGCGGGACGGACATCGGCTCGCTCGCGCCGCATCTGATCGTCGAGCGCGGCATCGCGCTGGTGCCAGAAGGCCGCGGCGTGTTCGGCGATCTCACCGTCGCCGAGAACCTCCAGCTCGGCGCCTATCCTTCGCGCGCCCGCGACGGCGAGGCCGCGCGGCTGGCGCACGTGCTCGCGCTGTTTCCGCGTCTCACCGAGCGCATGGGGCAGGCGGTGCGCACCATGAGCGGCGGCGAGCAGCAGATGGTCGCGATCGGCCGCGCGCTGATGTCGCGGCCCGACCTGCTGCTGCTCGACGAGCCGTCGCTCGGCCTGTCGCCGCTCTTGAGCCGCGAGGTGTTCCGGGCGCTGAGGACGATCCGCGGCGACGGCGTCGGCATCCTGATGGTCGAGCAGAACGCCCGCGCCAGCCTCGACATCGCCGACCGCGTCTACCTGATCGAGCAGGGACGCAATGCCGGCGAGGGGCCGGCGCCCGAGATGAAGAACAATCCCGACATCCAGCGCGCCTATCTCGGCCAGTCGCGCGCCCCGGCTTCCGCAACCGCAACAACCCCATCGACCTAGGAGCGCCCATGAACGCGATCAATCTCCTGATTGGCGGCAAGGACCAGTCCGCCACCAATCAGCGCACCTTCCAGCGGCTCAATCCGATCAGCGGCGAGATCGCAACCATCGTTGCGGCGGCGTCGATCGACGACGCGCTGCGCGCCGCCGATGCCGCCGCGGCGGCGTTTCCGGCGTGGTCCCGGCTCGGCCCGGGCGAGCGCCGCAAGCGGCTCAATGCGGCTGCGGATGCGCTGGCGCGCAACGCCCCGGAGTTCATCGCGCTGATGATGGCCGAGACCGGCGCCACCGCGGGCTGGGCCGGCTTCAACGTGCATCTCGCCGAGGGCATGCTGCGCGAGGCCGCGGCGATGACGACGCAGATCGCGGGCGAGGTGATCCCGACCGACGTGCCCGACAACATTGCGCTGGCGCATCGCCAGCCGGTCGGCGTCGTGCTCGGCATCGCGCCGTGGAATGCGCCGGTCATCCTCGGTGTCCGCTCGGTGGCGATGCCGCTCGCCTGCGGCAACACCGTGGTGCTGAAGGCCTCGGAGATGAGCCCTGGGGTGCACCGGCTGATCGGCGCGTGCCTGGCCGAAGGCGGTCTCGGTGACGGCGTCGTCAATGTCGTGACCAACGCGCCCGAGGATGCGCAGGCCGTGGTCGAGGCGCTGATCGCCCATCCCGCGATCCGGCGCGTCAACTTCACCGGCTCGACCCGCGTCGGCCGTCTCATCGCCATGGCCTGTGCCAGGCAATTGAAGCGCGCGCTGCTCGAGCTCGGCGGCAAGGCGCCGCTGGTCATTCTCGACGATGCCGATCTCGACGCCGCGGTGAATGCCGCCGCGTTCGGCGCCTTCATGAACCAGGGCCAGATCTGCATGTCGACCGAGCGCATCGTGGTCGACGACAAGGTGGCGGATGAATTCGTCGCAAAGTTCGCGGCCAAGGCCAACAGCCTGCCTTACGGAGATCCGCGCAAGGGCGATGTGGTGCTGGGCTCGCTGGTCAGCGCCGCCGCCTGCGACCGTGTCGGCGGCCTGATCGAGGACGCGGTGGCCAAGGGTGCCGTGTTGGCCGCCGGCGGCCGCGGCAGCGGGACGATCATGCCCGCGACCATCGTCGATCACGTCACGCCGGCGATGCGCATCTATGGCGAGGAGAGCTTCGGTCCCGTCGTCACCATCGTGCGCGTCAGCGGCGTCGACGAAGCCGTGCGCGTCGCCAACGACACCGAATATGGCCTGTCGTCGGCGGTGTTCGGCCGCGACATCGCCCGCGCGCTCGCTGTCGCCAAGCGAATCGAGTCCGGCATCTGCCACGTCAACGCGCCGACGGTGCATGATGAGCCGCAGATGCCGTTCGGCGGCGTCAAGGCCTCGGGCTATGGCCGCTTCGGCGGCAAGGCCGCGATCGACGAGTTCACCGAGCTGCGCTGGATCACGGTGCAGACCGGCGAACGGCACTATCCATTCTGAGACGGCGTTTGCGGCCCGGCACTGGCGCATCGTCGGATGCAGCCAGAGCCGGTCGTATTCCGCGCGGCCACGCGGAAGCGATTCCATATGTATCCGGAGCATCGCGCAAGGGCGACTTCGGCGCGCGCCCTCACGGCGGCGACACGCGCCGTCCGTGAGCACCGACGGTGCGAGGTGCGATCGAAATTCACGTTGCAGCTCCGCTGGTTGCGGCGGACAGGCGCGCTACCTTAAAGAAATTCCAACGGCTTTAGATCGATTCAGTTTGCTGCGGCCCTTCTCTTGCCGGACGTTCGGCTCATCACGTGCAACGTCGATGACGAAGGGTGGGTTCGGGCGCATGCGGCTGTGGGTTCAGGTTCACACGTGGACGTCGCTGATCAGCATGATCTTTCTGCTGATGCTGTGCCTGACCGGGCTTCCGCTGATCTTCCATGAGGAGATCGATCATCTCTTCGAGGATGAGATCGCCGCGCCGGCGATGCCGGCCGACACGCCGCTGCTGCCGCTCGACCGCCTGATCGCGGCGGCCAGGCAGCAATTGCCGGAGCAGCATGCGCTGTTCGTGAGCCTGAAGCAGGCGGAGCCGCTGATCGTGGTCGCGATGTCGCCGACCGCCATTCCGGTGCCTGGGCAGTTTCATCGGCTCACCGTGGATGCGCGCACCGGCGTCGTTCTCGGCGAGGAAGCGCCGCATCAGGACGTCATGGACGTGATCCTGCGCATCCACCGCGACATGTTCACCGGCCTGCCGGGCGAGCTCTTTCTCGGACTGATGGGACTGGTGTTCGCAGCGTCCATCGTCTCGGGCGTCGTCGTATACTGGCCGTTCATGCGTCGCCTGCAGTTCGGCACGGTGCGGGATCGCTCGGCGCGGCTCAAATGGCTCGACCTGCACAATCTGCTCGGTATCGTCACGGTGAGCTGGGCGCTCGCGGTCGGCTTGACCGGCACCATCAACACGCTGGCGGTGCCGCTGTTCGACCTTTGGCGCGCGAAGACCATGCCGGCACTGCTCGCGCCCTATCAGGGCAAGCCGCTGGCGGAAGCGAAATCGGTCGAGGCCGCCGTCGGCGCCGTCCGCACCGCGTTTCCGGACCGGCTGGTGACGTCCATCACCCTGCCGACGACGACGCGGTTCGGCAGCCCGCAGCATTTGATGATCTGGACCAAGGGCCGCACGCCGTTTACTGCGCGCATGTTCAAGCCGGTCCTGGTCGATGCCCAGGACAGCAGCAAGATGGTCGCGCCCGAGCTCGCCTGGTATCTCACCGCATTGCAGGTATCGCGGCCGCTGCATTTCGGTGACTACGGCGGGTTGCCGCTGAAGATCATCTGGGCCGTTCTCGATCTCATCACGATCGTCGTGCTGTGCAGCGGACTCTATCTGTGGGCCGCCAAGCGCTGGGGCGTCCGCAGGAAGGTGTCCGGCGTCGTGACATCGGCAGCGCCTGCGGTGGTGTCGCCATGAGCTCCTCGGCCGCATCGGCGACGCCATCTGCCCGCGTCGCGCAACTCTCGACCTGGCAGGTGTTTCGTGCGCCGCTGCTGATCGGCCTGGTTGCCGCAGCCGGGCTCGCCTTCGGACTGTTCGGCGACGGGCTCTGGGACGGCCTGTGCTGGCTCGGGCTGTCGATTCCGATTCTGCTGTCGCTCGCCTACGGGACGAGACGGAGCCGCGGCGCGAAGGCCGAAGCGCAAGGCGCTCGGGCCGGGACGCAGGATAGGCCGCTCTGAGCGCTGACGTCCGCCGCCGGTGGGCGGAAGATAGCCCGCATCATTGATCTCGATCCGCGCTGCTGGACTACGCGCTCGGCGCGATGACCCTGATGCGCTCGGCCGGCCAACGATCCCACATCTCTTGTCTTACGTGTCTTCTCTCGCGCGACGCGTCATCGCGATGGCAGCACGCTGCGTCGGCGGCGCGTGATCGGTCTCGCGCAGCGAGCGCCGACGCGAGCGGCGTTGCTCCGGCCTGGAAACAAGCAGATACAAATGTCTCGATGCCTTCTCCGATCTGCGCGTGGCGCGGCGGAGATGTGGCGCATTTGAAAGCAAAGATTGATTCAAAAGTGGCAATGTGATTAGTTATCATCGTACGATTGATCGAAATTGTTTCGATGAGTTCGAGACGATCGGTGTCGTGAGTTGTATCAGCCGACGCGATCGCATCGCTCTTCCCCGCGACATGCGCTTCTTTTGAAGGCTTCAAAGAAGCGGAGGGAAAAGAATCTCGTAGTAGCGACAATCTGTTGAGTCGATCGATTCGGCGAAGCTGTCGCTCGTTAGACGAGTTCTACGTCGCGCGGCGCCATCCTCAAATACCTGTGTGTTAGGACCACCGACGAGCCGAGTTGGAACTTGGAATGATCGGGGTGTCAGGATGGTCTGTCGCATTTGGGATAAAGACGTTGGATTGACGATGTCGTTGGGACTTGTGAGCTCATTGGCGCTCACGCTGAATGTCGGAGGCGTTCAATCGGCCTTTGCGCAGACCAAGCTCCCCGATGTGACCGTCGACGCGCCGAAGCCGAAAGTCCGGCAGACCGCCTCGAGACCGCAGACGACCGCGACGCGGACCGCTCAGCAGCGCCGCGTCGCTCCGCGCAACCTGCCGCCGACCGCCCCGGTGGCCTATGTGACGCCGTCGACGGGAACGGTCGGTGCGCCGCCGTCGCCCTATGCCGGCGGCCAGGTCGCGAGCGGCGGCGGCCTCGGACTCCTCGGCAACCGCGGCGTCATGAACACGCCCTTCAACCAGACGAGCTTCACCTCGCAGCTGATCCAGAACCAGCAGGCGCGCACGATCCGCGACGTGCTGATCAATGATCCCTCGGTGCGCACGATCCAAGCCGCCGGCGGCGGCGCCGACAGCCTGTTCATCCGCGGCTTCTACTACGACAGCGGCGACTACGCCCTGAACGGGCTGGCCGGAATCGCGCCATATTATTCGACGGGCGCCAATTTCATCGAACGGGTCGAATTGCTGAAGGGGCCGGCGGCTCTGCTCAACGGCATGACGGTCGGCGGCACTGGCGCCTCAAGCGGCGGCGCGGTCGGCGGCAGCGTCAATCTCGTCACCAAGCACGCGCTCGACACCGACATCACGCAGCTAACGGCGACCTATGCGTCCAAGACGCAATTCGGCGAGCAGATCGACGTCGGCCGCCGCTATGGCGAGCACAAGGAGTGGGGCGTACGGCTGAACAGCAAGTATTCGAACGGCGATACACCCTGGAACCGGCAGACCGACGAGTTCGGCAACGCCCATCTCGCCGTCGACTATCATGGCGAGAATGTCCGAATCGACGCCGATGTCGGCTATCAGGCGGACAAGCTGAATCCGCCGCTGCGATTCTTCGGCGTGGGTACTGCTGTCACCAGCATTCCGTCGCCACCGTCGTCCGGCACCAATTTCCAGGTGCCGTGGGCGTATTATGCGCCGACCGATTTCTTCTCGACGGTGAAAGGCGAAGTCGATCTCAACGATCGTATCACCGCCTATGCCGGATTCGGCTATCACGACAGCAACATCAACTACCGTTATCCGTCGCCGGTGCTCTCGAGCAACGCCGGCCTGTTGTCCGGGACTCCTGGAACGGGAAGCGAGACGTACAAGACGTACGCCGGGGAGGCTGGCCTGCGCATGACCGCCGATACCGGCCCGATCAACCATGCCGTCAATGTCGGCTATTCCATCACCGACCGCACCTATACCCAGCAGGTGGTCTCCGGCAAGATGCCCAACTGGAGCCTTTACAGCGAGCCGACCAACATCGCGTTGCCAAGCTTTCCGACGCTCCAGGCCAATCAGACCGTCGGCGCAAATCTCTGGAGCATCGGCGTCTCCGACACGATGTCGCTGCTGAACAAGCGGATTCAACTGACCGTCGGTGTGCGCAGACAAACGGCGGGAACGGAAGTCACGAATCTCGTTACTCCAGCATCGAGCCGCCCGTTCGAGGACACCTCGGTGTGGACGCCAGCCTATGCGCTCGTGGTCAAGCCCGTCGAGTTTGTGTCGCTGTATGCCAATTACATCGAGGGCCTGCAGACCCCGACCGTCGTTGCCGCCGGCTATGCCAACAGCGGCACGGTCTTCCCGCCAGGGCAGACCAAGCAGGTCGAGACCGGCATCAAGGTCGACTTCGGCCGAATCACGACCACGGTCAGCGCATTCGATATCTCACGCCCAAGCGTGATTACCACGAGTTCAGGGGGAGTGCTGACTCAAGAGCTGAATGGCCGGCAGCGCAATACGGGCGCCGAGTTCAACGTATTCGGCGAGGTCACGCCGACGCTGCGGCTGTTGGGGGGCGCGGCGTATATTCACGGCGTACAGGAGAAGACTTCGGGCGGCCTGACGGACGGCAAGCGGGCGATCGGCGTGCCCGAGCTCACCGTGAATCTCGGCGCCGAGTGGGATACACCCTTCGTGCGGGATCTGACGCTCACGGGGCGAGTCGTCTACACCGGTGCACAATATGTCGACGCGGCCAACAAACTCTCGCTGCCGGATTGGACGCGCGTCGATCTGGGCGCCCGCTACACCTTCACCTCGCCCTGGAACGGCAAGCCGATCGTGCTGCGGGCGAGCGTCGAGAATGTATTCGACAAGGCCTATTGGGCGTCGGCCTATAGCGGTGTGATCACCCTGGGGGCGCCGCGCACCTATCTCGTGTCCACGACGTTCAATTTCTAGGACGTCGATACGCGTTGGCGATGATGAGGCCGCCGCACGGCCATTGTGCGGCGGCCTTGTTAGTCTGCGCGATGCGGACGGCGTTCAATTCCAATCTGATAAAGATTTGCGTAACTCATCGATCGCGTTGAGGCGTGATCATCTCCGCGGTGACAACGCGATCGGGTCAGCAAATCATCTCGTTGGAGCCGATGCATCCTGATGTTGAATCGTCACCTACGTGTCACCTTGGAGAGATTAAAAACTTCGATCGGCGGTATCCTTTTGACTGTCATTATCAACTGCATTACTCGTAGTTCATCAACGTCGTTTGTTAGTAGGAGTAGCCGGGCATGATGGTCTTCGACAGAGATGACGTCACCTTCACCGTCGTCGTGAATCACGAAGAACAATATTCGATCTGGCCGACGTTCAAGGACATCCCGAACGGGTGGACGGCCGTCGGCGTGACCGGGAGCAAGAAGGAGTGTCTGGACCATATCGAACAGGTGTGGACCGACATGCGGCCGCTCTCGCTGCGGAAATTCATGCAGGAGAACGCCCAGGCCTCTGCCGAATCCTGAAGCGAAGGAGGCTGGCTGCCATGCGGCTGATCTGTTTGCCATATGCCGGCGGCAGCGCCATGGTCTATGCGCGCTGGAGGAGAGCTCTTCCGTCCTGGATCGAAATCGTGCCGCTGGAGCTGCCCGGACGGGGCGCGCGGATGGACGAGCCGCTGCAAACGGACGCGGCAGCATTGGCCGATCAGCTCGCGTCCGAACTGATCGGGACGCCGTTGGCGGAGCCTTACGTCCTGTTCGGGCACAGCCTCGGCGGCTTGCTCGCCTTCGAGCTGGCGCACAGGCTGCTCGCGCTCGGCGCGCCAAAGCCGCAGATGCTGCTCGTGTCCGGAACGGAGGCGCCGGCCGTGCGCGACGGCAGCCGCTGGCGCGAGCCGCTCGGTGACGACGCATTGCGCGAGGAGCTTCTCAGGCTGAACGGCACGCCGCCGGAGGCGTTGCAGAGCATGGAGATCATGCGCGGCACGCTGCCGATCCTGCGAGCCGATTTCCTGATGTGCGGAAACTACGTCTATCGGCGGCGCCGGCCCTTGCCGTGTCCGCTGCACGTGTTCGGCGGAGATCTCGACGAGACGCGTGCCGAGGCACTGGAGGCGTGGCGGGCCGAGACCTCCGGCGCGTTCGGTCGCGACATGCTGCCGGGCGACCACTTCTTCATCCATAGCCGACAGGCGGATCTGCTGAAGCTCGTTGCCGCATTGCTGGCACGTGGGGCATGGCCGGGACTCGCCGTTGCTCGCGCGGGGCCTTGAGCGGCGTGCCGAAAGCAGGACCCAGCCGGGAAGCCGGCTGGTGAAGAGACTTCGATGCTGAAATCGACGGAAGAGGGGGAGGAGTCATGTTCGCGACGCAATCTAAAATAGAACAGGAATCGCTGCCGTTCCTTCTGCGGGCCAGCCGCACGCAGCAGCCGCTGATGGAGGCCGTGAGCGAGGTCCGCGACATGATCGAGCGCCAGCTATATGCGTGCGGCGGAATTCTCTTCCGTGGCTTCCATCTCGACGGCGCCGAGGCGTTCAGGAGCTTCGCCGCGAGCTTCGGCCATCCGCTGCTGTCCTATGAATTCGGCTCGACGCCCCGATCGCAGGTCAGCGCCGGCGTCTACACCTCGACCGAATATCCGCCGCACCAGAGCATCCCGCTGCACAACGAGCAGGCCTATACGCGCGACTGGCCGATGAAGATCTGGTTCTATTGCCAGCAGGCGGCACAGCAGGGCGGTGAGACGCCGGTCGCCGACAGCCGGTCGATCCATCGCGACATGCCGGCCGCGATCCGTAACCGCTTCGCCGAGCGGGGCGTCATGTATGTCCGCAACTACGGCAGTGGACTCGATGTCGACTGGCGACAGGTGTTCGGCACGGAGTCGAAGGCCGAGGTCGAGGCCTATTGCGCCTCCCATGCAATCGCCTGCGAATGGAAGGATGGCGACGAGCTACGGACGCGGCAGGTCTGCCAGGGGACGGCGGTGCATCCCGTGACCGGGGACATGGTGTGGTTCAATCAGGCGCATCTGTTCCACGTCTCCAGCCTCGCGCCCGAGGTTCGGGAAAGTCTTCTCGACATCGTCGGCGATCCGCTCGAGCTGCCGCGCAATGCGTTCTACGGCGACGGCGCGCCGATCGAGGACGAGACGCTGGCCACGGTCAGAGCCGTGCTCGACCGGCACAAGATCGTCTTTCCCTGGCAGACCGGCGACGTCGTCATGCTCGACAACATGCTGACGGCGCACGCGCGCGAGCCGTTCAAGGGGCCGCGCAGGGTGATCGTCGCGATGGCGCAAGCCCATCGCGTCAATTGAATCCGCGCAGTCGACCAGCAGCCGCTATCGGACCCTTCGCAAGATGCCGACACAGACCCTCGTCGAACAACTCCGTGAACATGCCGCCTCGCGCGCCGGCCATCCGGCACTGCGCTTCATCGAAGGCGACGATGTCGTCGACGAACTGACATTCGCTGCGCTGGACCGGCGCATCCGCGCGCTTGCGGCGCATCTGCAGGAGCTCGCGCGTGCCGGCGAGCGTGCCGTGATCCTGCTGCCGAACGGGCCCGATTATGCGGTTGCGTTCTACGCCTGCCTCTATGCCGGGGTCATTGCCGTGCCGGCCTATCCGCCGGAGACCGGCAAGGAGCGCTACGCCAGCCGCCTCGATGGCATCCTGCGCGATGCGGCGCCACGACTCATTCTCACCCAGGCGCGGCTTCGCGACGCCGTCGTCGCTTCGGTCGGCGAGACCGATGCTCATGTTGTTGCCGTCGACGAGGTGCCGGTCGATGCCGCCGCATCCTGGCGCGAGACGGACTTGCACGGCGATGCGATCGCCTTCCTCCAGTATACGTCGGGTTCGACGTCGCAGCCGAAGGGGGTCTGCGTCACTCACCGGAACCTGGTCGCCAATGAGATCGCAATCGAAGCGGCGCTCGGCGGGACCAGGGACGACGTCTTCGTCAGCTGGCTGCCGCTCTATCACGACATGGGATTGATGGGCGGATTGCTGAATCCGCTGTTCACGGGCTTCACGGCGGTGCTGATGTCGCCGCGCAATTTCCTCGAGCAGCCGCGACGCTGGCTCGACGCCATCGATCGCCACGGCGGCACCTGCAGCGGCGGGCCGGACTTCGCGTTCGCGCTCTGTGCGGACCGGATCTCGGACGAAGCGATCGCGCGCCTGGACCTCAGCCGATGGCGGTTCGCGTTCTCCGGCTCGGAGTTCGTGCGCCGCGCGACGCTGGATCGATTTGCCGCGCGCTTCCGGCCGGCGGGCCTCGATCCTCGCGCACTGACGCCGTGCTACGGCCTTGCCGAGGCGACCTTGCTGGTGACGGCAGGCGACCGCGCGAGCCGGGCGGTTTGTCACACGCTCGATCCCGCGGCGCTCGCGGGTGGCCGCGTTGCGGAGGCCGGCGAGGGCACGGACCTGATGGCGTGCGGCGCCGTGGCTGACGGCCATGCCGTGCGCATCATGAGGGTCGATGCGTCCGCCGACGCCGGGATGAACGAGGTCGGCGAAATCTGGGTCGCAGGTCCGAGCGTCGCGCAGAGCTATTGGAACAATCCCGAGGCGACTCAGCAGACGTTCGTCCTTCGCGATGGCGCGCGCTGGCTGCGGACGGGCGATCTCGGCTTCGTCCGCGAAGGCGATCTCGTCGTCACCGGCAGGCTCAAGGATCTGCTGATCGTCCGCGGCCAGAACATCTATCCGTTCGATCTGGAGCAGGCCGTCGAGACCGAGGTGGCCTCGGTGCGGAAGGGACGTGTCGCGGCCTTCCCGGTCGAGATCGATGGCGTCGAAGGCATCGGCGTCGCTGCCGAGTTCAGCAGGGCGGTACTGCGGCGAACGCCGGCCGACGTGCTGATCAAGGCGATCGGCGATTCGGTCATGCGGCAGACGCAGGAATATCCGGCAGTGGTCGTGCTGCTGAACCCGCAAGGCATGCCGCTGACCACCAGCGGCAAGCTGCAGCGGTCCGCCTGTCGCGCCAGGTGGGCGCAGGGCACGCTCGACAGCTTCATGGTGTTCGAACGGCGACGTGAGGCGGCGGACCCCTCGCCGTCACCGGAGCTTGCGACGGCGACCGAACGCCGTCTTGCGCTGATCTGGCGGAATGTGCTGCGGCGCGCGACCGTCGACCGTGACGACGACTTTTTCATGCTCGGCGGCAATTCGGTCGCGGCCGCCCAGATCGCGGCGATGGTGCGCGAGCAGTTCGGGGTCGAGCTCGCGCTGCGCGGCTTCTTCGATGCGCCGACGCTCGCCGCGCTCGCAGCGCTCATCGATGCGGCCGGCGCGGACGCGACAATGCTCCCGCCGCTGCAGTCCGCACCGGCGGGGCTGCGCGAGCTGCTGTCGCCCGCGCAGGAGCGGCTGTGGTTTCTCTGGAGCATGGATCCGGCCGGCACGGCCTACACTATCGCTTGCACGGTTCATTTCGACGGCCCGCTCGATCAAGCACGGCTGGTGCAGGCGCTGACCGAAATCGTCGCCCGCCACGAGACGCTGCGCACCACCTTCTCTGCCCCGGATGGCCGCGTCGTGCAGGTCATCCATGCGTCGCCGGACATTCCCGTCGCGGTCGAGGATCTGCGGCGCAGCCCGGCGGCGGAGCGCGCGTCGCGCGTCGCGGCGCGGACACGCGAGGAGCTGGCGCGGCCGTTCGATCTCGTCAATGGCCCGCTGCTGCGCGCCGTGCTGATGCAGCTCGCGGACGACCGCCACGAACTGCTGGTGTCGGCGCATCACATCGTCGCCGACGGGCTCTCGCTCGACGTGCTGCTGGCCGAGATCGCCGCGCTCTATGACGGGCTCCGGCGCGGGGCAGGGGCGCTGCCGCCGCCGTCCGCGATCCAATATGCCGACTACGCCGCATGGCAGCGGGATTGGCTCTCCGGCCCCGAGGCCGCGCAGCAGCTCTCCTACTGGCGCGAGCGGCTCGGTGATGCGGATACGCCGCTTGCATTGCCGTTCGACCGGCCGCGGCCGCCCATACAGAGCTATCGCGGCGACACCATCCACGTGGAGATCGCGCCAGATCTGGTGCTGAGGCTCCGCGCGCTCGCCAGGGAGCATCGCGTCAGCATGTTCATGCTGCTGCTCGCCGCCTATCAGCTGCTGCTGTTCCGCTACTCCGGCCG
The DNA here is from genome assembly GCF_032484785.1 of Bradyrhizobium sp. SZCCHNS1050. Taxonomy (NCBI): domain Bacteria; kingdom Pseudomonadati; phylum Pseudomonadota; class Alphaproteobacteria; order Hyphomicrobiales; family Nitrobacteraceae; genus Bradyrhizobium; species Bradyrhizobium sp. SZCCHNS1050. Next base: position 66,071 of record NZ_JAUETR010000003.1, read on the forward strand.
CTCCGACCTGCGCGTCGGCGTGCCCGTCGCCGGGCGCCGCCAGGCCGAGCTGGCGTCGCTGATCGGCTGCTTCGTCAATACGCTGGTGCTGCGGGCCGACGTGACCGACGGCATGAGCTTCGCCGAGCTGCTGGCGCGGGCGAAGGAGGAGGTCATTTCCGGGCTGGCGCATCAGGATCTGCCGTTCGACCGTCTCGTCGACGCGCTGAAGCCGACTCGCTCCGGCGGCCACAATCCGCTGTTCCAGGTCAAGTTCAACTACATGGCCGCGCCTGACGGACTTGCGCTCGGCGATGGCCTGCACGCCCAGCCACGCATCGTCGATCTCGCCGGCTCGCATTTCGATCTCGCGCTCGACATCGTCGACGGCCCGACGGGCATGAATGCGAGCCTGAATTTCGCAACCGATCTGTTCGACGTGACGACGGTCGAGCGGATCGGGAACCAGCTCGTCGATTTCCTGCGGCAGATCGCGGCCGCCACCGACCGGCCGCTGCGCGACTTCGCGATCGCGCGCGGCGTCGAGCAGACCGTCGTGGCGGAGGCGACGAGCTTCCCCGCGACCGACATCCTCGATCTGATCGGTGTTGCGCTCGCGCGCCGCGATGATCGGATCGCGCTGCGCCAGGGACGGGACACCGTCAGCGCAGCCGAGCTCGTGCGCTGGTCGGACCACATCGCGGGTGTGCTCGTCGCGGCCGGCATCACGCGCGAGACGCCGGTGGCGCTGTGGATCGAGCGGTCGCCGGCCTTCGTCGCGGCGCTGCTCGGCGTCCTCAAGGCGGGCGGCTCCGCAGTGCCGCTCGATCCGGCATGGCCGGTGGCGCGCGTCGATCGCATCCTTCGCGGCGGCGGCATCGGCACGCTGGTCGCAACCGGCGAGCACTTGGCTGCGGCGAGGGCGCTGGAGTGTCATACGCTCGACGGTGAACTGCGCGGCGATGCGTCCTCCGGCGCGTTCGATGCCTCGCGGCCGCATCCGGCGCAGACCGCCTACATCATCTACACGTCGGGCTCGACCGGTGCGCCCAAGGGCGTCGCCGTGTCGCACGGCGCGCTCGCCAACTACGTTCAGGCGCTGTTGTCCCGGCTGCAGCCGCGCGCCGGCGCCGGCATGGCGATGGTCTCGACGGTCGCCGCCGATCTCGGCCATACCGTGCTGTTTGGCGCGCTTGCGAGCGGCGTGACCTTGAATCTGCTGCCGGCCGATGCCGCCTTCGATGCGGATGCGTTTGCGCAAGCGATGCGCGACGGCGAGGTCGGCGTCCTCAAGATCGTGCCGAGCCATCTGCGCGGCCTGTTGCGGGCGCGGCGCTCGGCCGACGTTCTGCCGCGCGACGTGCTGATCCTTGGCGGCGACGCCTGCGATCCCGGCTTGATCGAAGAGGTCCGCCGGCTGCGGCCGCACTGCCGGATCGTCAATCACTACGGCCCGACCGAGACGACAGTCGGCGTGACGACCCATGAGTGGACGGACGCCGAAGCCAAAGGTGTGCTGCCGGTCGGATTGCCGCTTGCGAACCTGCGCGCCTACGTTCTCGACGATGCGTTGAATATCGTCCCGGCCGGAGTGGCCGGTGAACTCTATGTGGGCGGCGCCGGGGTGGCGCGCGGCTATCGCGGTGCGCCTGGACAGACGGCCGAGCGCTTCATTCCCGATCCGTTCGGACCTGCAGGCGAACGCCTCTACCGGACCGGCGATTTGGTGCGCTGTGATCGAGCGGGCCGGATCGTGTTCCTGGGCCGACGCGATGATCAGGTGAAGCTGCGCGGCTACCGCGTCGAACCCGCCGAGATCAGCCGCGCCGTCTCCTCGTTGAACGGCGTCGCCGATGCCGCCGTCGTGGCCCGCGCCGTCGACGCCGAGCAGGAACGCCAGGAGCTCGTGGCTTATTGCGTCGCCGCGGCCGGCGTCGTGTTGCAGCCGGAGGCGCTGCGGCAGCAACTCTCGGCGATGCTGCCGGACTACATGGTGCCGTCGCGCATCGTCGTGCTCGAGCGGCTGCCGCTGACCGCCAATGGCAAGCTCGACCGCGCGGCGCTGCCGCAGCCGGACGAGGACGCCGTGCTGTCGTATGTCGCCCCGGTCGGCGCGGTGGAGCAGGCCATCGCCGCCGTCTGGCAGGACGTGCTGGGCCGCGAGCGGATCGGCCGCAATGACAATTTCTTCGAGCTCGGCGGCGACTCCATCCTCAGCCTGCAGATCATTGCACGGCTGCGCAAGCGCGGCGTCATGCTGACGCCGAAGCAGATGTTCGCGCAGCAGACGATAGCGGCGCTGGCCGGCGTGGTTGCGACCACCTCCGCGCCGGCCATGACGCCGCCGGCAGCAGCACGCAACGCAATGAACGCCTGCGCTGCGGAGCTGCTGCCGATCCAATTGCGCTTCTTTGCCGAGGAAATCTCCAACCGCGATCACTTCAACCAGGCGGTGCTGCTGATCCCGCGGGACCGGATCGACTGGAGCGTGCTGCAGCGGGCGCTCGCTGCCGTCGTGAGGCATCACGATGCGCTTCGCATGACGTATCGGCGGATCGCGGGTGAATGGCAGGCGGTGCCGGCCGACCTGCCTGCTGCGCCTGAGCTGCTTTGGCTCCGCACGGCAGTCGAGCCGGCCGACGTCAGCGCGATCGCGTCGGCGGCGCAGGCGAGCCTGTCATTGGCATCGGGATCTCTGCTGCGCGCCGTCGGATTCGACATGCGCGACGGCAGCCAGCGGCTGCTGGTCGCCATCCATCATCTCGCCGTCGATGGCGTGTCATGGCGGATCCTGCTCGAGGACATCGCGTCGGCCTACGAACAGGTGGCGGGGCAGGCGGCCGCCGTCAGCCTGCCGCCCACGAGCTCCGCGCCGTCTTCCTGGGCGCAGCGACTGCGCGCGCATGCGGCCTCCGATCGGCTCGCAGGCGAACTGCCGTTCTGGCTCGCGTCCTCCCGCGGCAGCGAGTTGCCCTGTGACGACGATCATGGTGGCACCGACGCCGAGGCCGACGCCGAGGAGGTCGTGCTGAACCTCGAGGCGGAGCTGACTGAACGGCTGCTCGATGCCGCGCCTGCGGCCTATCGCACGCAGGTCAACGACCTGCTGCTGGCCGCGCTGGCACGCGCGCTCTGGAGCTGGAGCGGGATCGAAGGCGTCGTGATCGAGCTGGAGGGCCACGGCCGCGAGGATGTCTTCGCGGACATCGATCTCACGCGGACGGTGGGCTGGTTCACGAGCGCATTCCCGGTGCGTCTCGACGGCGGCAGCGAGACCGATCGTGCGCTCATCACCCGCGTCAAGGAGACGCTGCGCGCCATGCCCGATCGCGGGCTCGGCTATGGCGTCCTGCGTTATCTCGGCGCGAAAGAACATCGCGACGCGCTGGCAGCGACGCCGAACCCCCGTATCGTCTTCAACTATCTCGGCCGCTTCGACGGCCAGCTCGGTGCGGCCGCGCCGTACCGGATCGCGGCGGAGAATCCGGGACCGATGCGGGCCGCCGACACGCCGTTGCGGGCCTGGCTCAGCATCAACGGCGAGGTGCGTGACGGGCGGTTGCGCCTCGGCTTCCGCTATGGAAGCCGGCGGTATCGGCGCGCGACCGTGGAACGGCTCGCCGAGCTCTATCGCGCGGCGCTGCATGGTCTCGTCGATCATTGCCTCGGCGGCGCCGGCGGTCTCACGCCGTCCGACGTTCCGCTCGCGGGGCTCGATCAGGCGGCGCTCGACCGGCTCTGCGCGACCATCGACTGTCGCTCCATCGAGGACATCTACCCGCTGTCGCCGATGCAGCAGGGCTTGCTGTTCCATGCGCTGCGCGACGGCGCTGATGACGTCTATGTCAACCAGCTCTCGATCGAGCTTCGAGGTGTGACGCCGGCGCGGTTGCGTGCGGCATGGCAGACGGCGAGTGCGCGGCATGCGGTGCTGCGGACCGGGTTCGCCTGGCAACAATTGTCCGGAGCAGCCCAGCAGATCGTCTACCGGCAGCTCGACGTGCCCGTCGTCGACGAGGATTGGCGCAGCCGTATCACGGGCGGGGCTGCGGCGGCGGAGATCGATGCGGCGCTTGCGCAGGCGGCACGGCGCGAGCGCGAACTCGGCTTCGACATTACCCGGCCGCCGCTGCAGCGGCTGCGGCTGATCCGGCTCGGCGAAGACAGGCTGTGGCTGATCTGGACGCATCATCACATCGTGATCGATGGCTGGAGCTCGGCGCGGCTGCTCGCCGATGTGCTGCAGCAGATCGGCGGCGCCGCGCCGTCGGCGGCGCAAGGCGGCTACCGCGACTACATCGCCTGGCTGCAGACGCGCGACCAGGCGGCAGCCGCTGATTTCTGGCGCGAGACGCTGCGCGATTTCGAGCCCACGCCGCTCGCCGACGCCTTGCGTGCGAGCCGCGCGATCGACGCTGCGAGCGGCCATGGCCGGCTGACGCTGCGCGTGGACGGTGATCTCGCGGCTCGCCTGCGGCGGTTCGCGACGCAGCAGCGCATCACGATGAATACGCTGCTGCAGGGGACCTGGGCCCAATTGCTGCGGCAATATACCGGGCAAAGCGCGGTCTGCTTTGGCGTCACGGTCTCGGGCCGTCCGGCCGAGCTTGCCGGCGCCGAGAACATGGTCGGCCTCTTCATCAACACGCTGCCGCTGATCGATCGCGCGCATCCGCAGACCGCGACCGGCGACTGGCTGCGCACCCTTCAGGCGCAGAGCGTCGCGGCGCGCGACTATGAGTGGCTGCCGCTGCACGAGATCCAGCGCCTGGCCGGCAGGGCCGGGCAGCCGCTGTTCGACAGCCTGATGGTGTTCGAGAACTATCCGATCGATCAGTCGCTCACCGCGCGCGACGGTGCCGGGCCGCAGATCGGGCGGGTCGAACACGTGACGCCGACCAACTATCCGATCGCGGTCATCGTGTTCGATGGACCCGAGGGCCTGCGCCTCGACTTCAACTACGATCGCGCGCAACTGGACGACCATGCGGTTCGCCGGGTGAGCGCGTCGTTGCGAGACTGGCTGACGCGGATTTCGGCGGATGCCACCCGTCCGACCGGCAGCCTTCGCACGGTCGACGGAGAGGCGCTGGCGTGCGTCCTGCGCTGGAGCGGAGCTGCGATCGGCGAGACGTCACCCCGACCGTTGTCGATCGGCGCGGCGCCTGGCCTCGTGGCGCAGATCGAGGCGCGGGCGAAGGCCGTCCCGGACGCGGTTGCGATCGTCTGCGGCGACCGCCGGATCAGCTACGGCGAACTCAACGCGCGGGCAAACCGGCTGGCGCGGCGACTGCGCGCGCGCGGGATCGGCGCCGATGTCGTGGTTGGACTGGCGCTGGAGCGCGATGCCGAGATGATTGTGGCGCTGCTCGCCGTGCTGAAGGCCGGCGCCGCCTACCTGCCGCTCGATCCGGACTATCCGGCCGAGCGTCTTGCCCACATGCTCGGCGACAGCGGCGCAAGACTGCTGCTCACGCAAGCCGAGCTGCAAGATCGGTTCACGCCCGCGCTGGCCGACAGCGGAGCCGAAGCCTGGCTGCTCGATCGCATCGACGATGGAGGCGACGCCGGCAACCTCGACCTCGCCATTCATCCGGAGAGCCTCGCCTACGTCATCTATACCTCGGGCTCGACCGGCCTGCCCAAGGGCGTGATGGTGCGTCACGGCGCAGTGACGAATTTCCTGGCGACGATGGCCGAGCAGCCGGGGATCGCATCGGACGACCGCGTGCTGGCATTGACCTCGCTGTCGTTCGACATCGCGGTGCTGGAGCTGTGGCTGCCGCTGACCCGGGGAGGCCGGATCGTGCTGGCCGACCGCGCCTCCGCGCACGATCCGACGGCGCTGAAGGCGATCGTGGCCAGGCACGGCGTGACCTTGATCCAGGCGACACCGTCGAGCTGGCGCATGCTGCTCGATCATGACGAGGCCGCCGCGCTGCCTCGTCGCTGTCGCGTGCTCAGCGGCGGCGAGGCGCTGGCTCCCGATCTGGCACGGCGGCTCGTCGCGCTGAGCGGCGAGGCCTGGAACATGTATGGGCCGACCGAGACCACGGTGTGGTCTGCGCGCCACCGGCTCGATGCCAATGATCCCATGCCGGTGCTCGGCGGTCCGATCGGCAATACCACGCTCTACGTGCTCGACGCCAATCTCAATCTGGCGCCGCCCGGCGTGGCCGGCGAACTGTTCATCGGCGGCGAGGGACTGGCGCGCGGCTATTGGAAGCGGCCCGGGCTCAGCGCGGAACGGTTCATCCCGGATCCGTTCGGCGGCCCCGGTGCACGGCTGTACCGGACCGGCGACCTGGCGCGCTGGCGTGCCGATGGCGCGCTCGACTATGTCGGCCGCGCCGATCACCAGGTCAAGATACGGGGGCATCGCATCGAGCTCGGCGAGATCGAGGCGCGGCTGCGCGCGCTGCCCGGCGTCCGCGACAGCGTCGTGGTCGCGCAGGATGTCGGTGGCGGTAGCAACCTGATCGGCTATGTCGGCAGTGAGTGCGCGCTCGATGGCGGCGAGCTGCGCGCGGCGCTCGCGACGGCGCTGCCGGACTACATGGTGCCGTTGCGCGTCATCGTGCTGCCGCGGCTGCCGCTGACGCCGAACGGCAAGGTCGACCGCAAGGCGCTGCCGCTGGCCTCACAAGGCGAAGCGGGGGCCGACTATCAAGCTCCGGTCGGCGAGATCGAGATCACGCTGGCCGGCATCTGGGCGGAGCTGCTCGGCCTCGACCGCGTCGGGCGGGGCGATCACTTCTTCAATCTCGGCGGCCACTCTCTGCTGGCGGTACGGCTGCTCAGCCGTGTCGCGCAGGAGTTCGGCACATCGATGCGATTGTCCGAGCTGTTCGCTCATCCGGAATTGGCGGAGTTCGCGCGCGTCCTCTCCATCAGCCTGATCGAGCAGCAGTTCGCCGAAGGTGAACTTGAGGACCTGATGACAGCGGAGCTATCATGAGCGGACAATCAGGACAGCCTCTTCTGCACAACCTCGATCCGGAGGCGCTGCGCCGGTTGGCATCGCGCGCGCGACAGCGCGGCCGCAATGTCCCCAGACGCGATACAAACACGATCCCGATCGCCGATCGCGGGGGCTCGCTGCCGCTCTCCTTCGCGCAGCAGCAGCTCTGGCTGCTGGCCCAGCTCGAGAATGGAAGTACCAACTATCACATCGATGTGGCGCTGCGGCTGCGCGGCCGGCTCGACATCGGCGCATGGCGCCGCAGCCTCGACCGGCTGTTCTCCCGCCACGAGGCGCTGCGGACGGTCTTCGTCGCCGAGCAGGGCGAGCCGCGGGTCGCGCTGTTGCCGCCGGACACCAGCCTGCCGCTGGAGGTGCACGATCTTCGCGGGCGGCCGGACCGCGAAACGCGGCTGGCCGATCTGCTGAATGAGTGTACGCGCGCGCCGTTCGATCTTGCGCGGGGTCCATTGATCCGCAGCCATTTGATCGACCTGGGCGATGATGATCATGTCCTTCTGCTCAGCCAGCATCACATCATCTCCGACGGATGGTCGATGGGCGTCATCGTCCGCGAGCTCTCGGCGCTGTATGCCGCCTTCGTTGCAGGCGGCAATGATCCGTTGCCGCCGCTGGCGATTCAGTATCCGGACTATGCAGCATGGCAGCGCCATTCGCTGACGGCAGATCGGCTGCAGCGGCAGCTCGATCATTGGACCGCCGTGCTGCGCGACGCGCCGTCCTTGCTGGCACTGCCGACGGACCGGGCGCGATCTGCACCGCGATCCAACGCCGGCGCCGCGGTGCCTGTCGAGATCGACGACGGTCTTTCGGCCGATATCAGGCAATTGAGCATCGCGCTCGGCGCCACCCCGTTCGTCATCGTGCTGGCCGCCTGGGCCCTCGTGCTGTCGCGGTTGGCCGGCCAGCAGGATCTCGTCATCGGCACGCCGACCGCCAATCGGATGCGTTCGGAGCTCGAAGGCCTGGCCGGCTTCTTCGTCAACATGCTGGCGCTGCGGCTCGACCTCTCGGGCGGTCCTGCTGTGGCCGAGTTGATCGAGCGGGTGAAGACGGCCGTCCTTGCGGCGCAGGATCATCAGGACCTGCCGTTCGAGCATCTTGTCGAGGCGCTCCAGCCCCCGCGGCATCCGGAATACACGCCCGTGTTCCAGGTGGTGTTCGCATGGCAGAGCGATGATATCGGCTCATTGGCGCTGCCCGGCCTGGCGGTCGAGCGCCTTGCGACCGAGCAGCACAAGATCAAGTTCGATCTCGAGCTCGATCTCAGTGAGAGCGGTGGACGCATCTCCGGCAAGATCAACTACGCGACGGCGCTGTTCGACGCCGAGACCGTGCAGCGCTATCGCACCTATCTGCTGGCGGTGCTGCGCGCCATGGTCGCCGACACCAGCCAGCCGGTCGATCGCATCGAGCTGCTGCCAGCCGAGGAACGTGCGCTGCTGCTGGATGACTGGAATCGCACGCGCTCGTTCACGCCGCCTGACTGCTGCATTCAGGATCTCGTTGCCGAGCAGGCGCGCCGCCGGCCGTCGGCGGTGGCGCTGGTCCATGACGAGGTCAACCTGACCTATCGCGAGCTCGAGCTGCGCGCCAATCGCCTCGCGCATCATCTCGTCGCGCTGGGCGCTGGTCCGGACCGGCTGATCGCGATCTGCCAGCAGCGCGGCATCGATGCGATCGTCAGCGTGCTCGCGGTCCTCAAAGCGGGAGCGGCCTATCTGCCGCTGGATCCCACCTATCCGCCGCAGCGGCTGCGCGAGACCGTGGCCGATGCCCGGCCGACGCTGCTGCTCTGTGACGGCGCGAGCGCCAGTACGCTCGGCAGCGTGGCATGTCCGGTCGTGGATGTGGAGAGCGATGCGCCGGCCTGGAGCGGGCTGCCGGAGGGCGCACCGGATGTTGTTGCCCGTGGCCTGACGCCGCGCAGCCTCGCCTATGTCATCTATACCTCGGGCTCGACCGGACAGCCGAAGGGCGTGATGATCGAGCACCACGGCCTGGTCAATCTCGCGCAGGCCCAGATCGGGCTGTTCGACACCGGTCCGCACAGCCGGATCGCCCAATTCGCCTCCTTCAGCTTCGACGCGAGCGTGTGGGACATCGTCATGGCGCTTTGCGCCGGCGCCGAACTGCATCTGCTCGGAAGCCGCGAGCACCGCGATGCGGCGGAGCTGGTGAACTATCTCGCCGAACATCGCATCACCCATGCCACGTTGCCGCCGGCGATGCTGCAGGGCCGCTCGGACCTCGCGCGGCTCTCCGGGCTCGACGTGCTCGTTCTCGCTGGCGAGTTGCCAAAGCCGGAGCTGTTCGAGGCCCTGCCGTCGGAGATCGCGGTCTTCAACGCCTACGGCCCGACGGAAACAACCGTCTGCGCCACCGCATGGCGCCGTCCGCCCGGCTTCGCCGGCGGTGTCGTCCCAATCGGTCGCCCGATCGCCAACGCGCGGATCTATCTGCTCGACGCCCAGGGCATGCCGGTGCCGCGCGGTGCCGTCGGCGAGATCTGGATCGGCGGGGCAGGGGTTGCCCGCGGCTATCTCAACCGTCCCGATTTGTCGGCGCAGCGCTTTGCCGTGGATCCGTTCGGGCTGTCGTCCGACGCGCGGATGTATCGAACCGGTGACCTCGGCCGCCATCTCGCCGACGGCAACATCGAATTCCTGGGCCGCAACGACCATCAGGTGAAGATCCGCGGCTTCCGCATCGAGCTCGGCGAGATCGAGCATCGGCTGAATGCGCAGGCCGGAGTGCGGGACTCGGCGGTGCTGGCGCGGCGCGATGCGCAGGGCGATCTCACGCTCGTCGCCTATGTGGTGCCGGCGGACGATGCAGGTGATCCCAGCGCATGGGCTGCGCGCCTGCGCACGCATTTGCAGGCGTGTCTTCCGGACTACATGGTTCCCTCGGCGATCGTTCGCCTCGATGCGTTTCCGCTGACACCCAACGGCAAGGTCGACCGGCAGGCGCTGCCGGCGCCGGACGACGAGGCGTTCGGCCGTGGCGCCTATGATCCGCCCCACGGCGAGATCGAGCAGGTCCTCGCTGCTATCTGGCGCGAGCTGCTGGGCATCGAGCGCGTCGGTCGCAACGATCATTTCTTCGAGCTCGGCGGCCATTCGCTGCTCGTCGTCCGCATGCTGGACCGGCTGAAGCGCCATGCGCTGACGATCGATGCGCAGATGGTGTTCGCCAAGCCGGTGCTGCGCGATCTCGCGGCCAGCCTGCGGCAAAGCGAGGAGACCGCAATTCCTGACAACCCGATCACGGCGCAGAGCCCGGTCATCACGCCGGACATGCTGCCGCTGATCGCGCTGAGCCAGGGCGAGATCGACCGCGTGGTGGGCCGTGTGCCGGGCGGCGTCGCCAACGTCCAGGACATCTACGCGCTGTCGCCGTTGCAGGAGGGAATCCTGTTCCATCATCTGCTCGCGACCGAGGGCGACCCCTACGTGCTGGTCGCGCAGATGGCATTTGCGGGCCGTGATCTGCTGGATCGCTATCTTGCGGCCGTTCAGGACGTGATCGACCGGCATGACGTCCTGCGGACGTCGTTCCTCTGGGATGGGCTGTCGGTGCCGGCGCAGGTGGTCTGGCGCCAGGCACCGCTAAGCGTCACCGAAGTTGAGCTCGAAGGCAACGAGCCGGCCCAGGTCGAGCTGGCGCGCCGCTTCGATCCGAGGTCCTGCCGGCTCGACCTGACCCAGGCGCCATTGCTGCGTCTCATTGTCGCCCGCGACCCACGAAATGATCGCCTGCTGCTGCTGGTCCTGCTGCATCACATGGTCGGCGACCATACCACTCTGCAGGCGCTGCACGAGGAAGTGCAACTGATCCTGGCGGGCCGCCGCAGCGCTCTCCCTCCACCGATTCCGTTCCGTAACCTCGTGGCCGAGACCCGCAAGGCCGGCGGGCAGGATGCGCAGCAGCGCTTCTTCCGCAGCATGCTCGCCGACATCGATGCGCCGACGGCACCATTCGGATTGATGGAGGTGCGCAGCAACGGCGACGGCGCGAGCGAGGCGAGGCTGCCCGTGCCGGCTACGCTCGACGCGCGGCTGCGCGCGCAGGCGCGGCGCCTTGGCGCGAGCCTCGCCAGCCTCTGTCATGTCGCCTGGGGCCAGGTGCTGGCGCGCAGCAGCGGACGTGATCAGGTCGTGTTCGGCACCGTGCTGCTCGGCCGCATGCAGGCCGGCCACGATACCGGCCGCAGCCTGGGCCTGTTCATCAACACGCTGCCGTTGCGGCTCGATCTCGACGGCACGTCGGTTGAGGACAGCGTTCGCGCAGCGCATGGGCGGCTGGCGGAGCTGATGGCGCATGAGCATGCCTCGCTGGCAATGGCCCAGCGCTGCAGCGGCGTCGCGCCGCCGACGCCGCTGTTCTCCGCGATCCTGAACTATCGGCACGGCCGGAGGCAGGATGCGCGGACAGATGCAGAGTCCCTGCAAGGCGTCGAATGGCTCGGTGGCGAGGAGCGCACCAACTATCCGCTGATGCTGGCGGTAGACGACGACGGCCATGGGCTTCACCTGACGGTCCAGGCCGTGGCGCCGGTCGCGCCCGAGCGGGTCGGCGCGATGATGCAGCACTCGCTCGAGCAGCTGGCGCTGGCGCTGGAAGCGGCGCCGCATACGCCGGTGCGCAGGATCGACGTCGTTCCGGACGAAGATCGCGCGCGGCTGCCGCAGGCCTGGAACGCGACGGCGACCAACGATGCAAATGCGCTCTGCGTGCACCGGCAGTTCGAGGTCCATGCGGCGCGAGCTCCCGATGCGGTCGCACTGGTGCATGGGCAGGAGATGATCAGCTACGGTGCGCTCAATGCGCGGGCGAACCGGCTGGCGCGGCGGCTCCGGGATCGCGGCGTCGGGCCGGATGTGGTGGTCGGGCTGGCGCTGGAGCGCGGCGTCACGATGATGGTGGCGCTGCTCGCGGTGCTCAAGGCTGGCGCGGCCTATCTGCCGCTCGATCCGGACTATCCGTCCGAGCGTCTCACGCACATGCTGAACGACAGCGGTGCCAAGCTGCTGTTGACACAGGCGACGCTGCACGACCGGTTCGCGCCGGCGCTGGACCGGAGCGAGGTGGAGACCTGGCTGCTCGACGTGGCGGCCGGCGATGGCCTCGGCCAGACCGACAATCTTTCCGTCGACGTGCACCCCGAGAACCTCGCCTACGTCATCTACACCTCCGGCTCGACCGGGCTCCCCAAGGGCGTGATGGTGCGCCACGCCGCGGTGACGAACTTCCTGGCGACGATGGCCGAACAGCCGGGCATCGCGGCCGACGACCGCGTGCTGGCGCTGACCTCGTTGTCCTTCGACATCGCCGTGCTGGAGCTGTGGCTGCCGCTGGCCCATGGCGCCCGGATCGTGCTCGCCGACCGCGCCGCGGCCCATGATCCGGCGGCGCTCAAGGCGCTGGTCGCACGGCACGGCGTGACCATGATCCAGGCGACGCCGTCGAGCTGGCGCATGCTGCTCGATCACGATGCGGCCAATACCAGCGAAACCGCTCCATGGCTTCCGAAAGGCTGCCGCCTGCTGTGCGGCGGGGAGGCGCTGGCCTCGGATCTGGCGCGGCGGCTCAGCGCGCTGAGCAGCGAGGTCTGGAACCTGTATGGGCCGACCGAGACCACGGTATGGTCGGCGCGTCGCCGCCTCGATGCGACGAATCCGGTGCCGTTGCTCGGCAGCCCGATCGGCAACACCCGGCTGTACGTGCTCGACGGCGAACTCAACCTGGCGCCGGTCGGCGTCACCGGCGAGCTCTTCATCGGCGGTGACGGACTCGCGCGCGGCTATTGGAAACGCGTTGCGCTGAGTGCCGAGCGCTTCATTCCGGATCCGTTCGGCAGCGACGGTGCGCGGCTGTACCGGACCGGCGACCTCGCGCGCTGGCGAGCCGACGGTGTGCTCGACTATGTCGGCCGCGCCGATCATCAGGTGAAGATCCGCGGACATCGGATCGAGCTCGGCGAGATCGAGGTGCGGCTGCGGGAGCTGCCGGGCGTGCGCGACAGCGTCGTCGTCGCGCAGGAGCTCGGCGGCGGCCGTCAGTTGGTCGGTTATGTCAGCGGCGAGGCATCGCTCGATGGCAGTGACCTCCGCGCCGCGCTCGCAACGGCGCTGCCGGACTACATGGTGCCGTCGCGCGTGATCGTGCTGCCGGAACTGCCGCTGAACCCGAACGGCAAGATCGACCGCAAGGCGCTGCCGCGGCCGGACGCGAAGCCGCCGGGGGCGCACCGAGTCGGCCCGCGCAATCCGACCGAGGCGGCGCTCGCGACGATCTGGGCCGAGCTGCTGCACAGGCCGGAGGTCGGCGTCACCGACAACTTCTTCGAGCTCGGCGGCGACTCGCTGGTGGCCGTCCAGCTCGTCGGCCGCATCAAGCGCGATCTTGCGCGGGAGCTGCCGCTGAAGCGGTTGTTCGAGCTGACCACGGTCGAGGCCATGGCGTCCGCGCTCGCCGCGGAACCGCCGACGAGCAGGCGCAGCGACGACATCGCCGCCATGTTCGATCTGCTTGAGGAAGTCGAGTTCGCCAATGAATGATCAGTCGGGACTTCAGACCCAGCAGCTCAGCGAGATCGCGCGCCGGTTGGCGCGTCTCGATGCGCCGAAGCAGCGCGCCTTCCTCACGCAGTTGGCGGCCAAGGGCATCGATCTGTCGATTTTGCCGATCGCGCGCCAGCATCTGCAGCGCGCGCCGTTGTCGTTCGCGCAGGCCCGCCTCTGGTTCCTGTGGCGGATGGATCCGGGCGGCTCCGCCTACAACATGCCGGTCGCGATCCGCCTGCGGGGTCGTCTCGACGCCGCTGCGCTCCACAAGGCGCTCGACGGACTCGTCATGCGCCATGCCGCGCTCCGCACCACGTTCCGGCAGGACGGCGGCGAGCCGGAGCAGATCGTAGGCAAGCCGGCGCCGGTCGCGCTTCGCCGTATCGAGATTGCGGGCGACGATCGCGAGCAGCAGGCGCGCCGGCTGCTGCGTGAGGAAGCGGCGCTGCCGTTCGATCTCGAATCCGGACCGCTGCTGCGCGCGGCGCTGCTCGGGCTCGGCGAGCACGAGCATATCCTCTCGGTCACGCTGCACCACATCGTCGCCGATGGCTGGTCGATGCAGGTTCTCACCGAGGAGTTCTGGCAGCTCTATCGCGCTGCCGTCCGCGGCGAGACCGCCTCACTGCCGGCGCTCGAGATCGACTACGCCGATTTCGCCGCCTGGCAGCGACTGCGGCTCGGTGCCGTCGAGGAGGAGCGGCAACTCCGGTACTGGACCGACCGGCTGCACGACACGGCCATGCTACAACTGCCGTTCGATCGCCCCCGATCGGCCCAGACCGACCAATCCGGCGATGCCATACGCCAGTCGCTCGGCGCCGAGCTTTCCGATCGTCTGCGCGGGCTCGCCCGACAGCATCACACGACGCTGTTCGTCGTGCTGCTCGCGGCGCTGAAGCTGGTGCTCTATCGTTACAGTGGGCAGGGCGACATCTGCGTCGGCGTTCCGCTCGCCAATCGCGACCGGTCGGAAACGCGGCGGCTGATCGGGCTGCTGGTCAACACCCAGGTGCTGCGCACGCGCATCGACAGCCGGAGCACGATCGCCGACGTCATTCACGCCCTGCGCGAGGCCTCGCTCGAGGCCCAGGATCACCGGGATCTTCCGTTCGAGCGGCTGCTGGACGTGCTGCAGCCGCAGCGCAGCCAGAGCCAGACGCCCCTGTTCCAGGTGCTCTACAACCATCAGCATCGGCGCGAGGCGGCACATGCGCCGGCTGCGTCCGAACTGCAGATCGAGACGATCGCGGCAGAGATCGAGACGGTGAAATTCGACCTCGCGCTCGATAGCGAGGAAGCGCCGTCGGGAGACGTCTCGGCGCTGTTCTCCTTTGCCACCGCGCTGTTCGACCGATCGACCATCGCACGGCTCGCCGGGCATTGGCTGACGATCCTGCGGGAAACGGTCGCGGATCCCATGCAGCGGATCGCGGCGCTGGAGCTGTTGTCGGACCGGCAGCGCGACGACGTCAGGCAGTGGAATGCCTGCGCGCCCGCACTCGCGGGGTTCCAGCCGGTGCACCGGATGCTCGCGCGGCACGCAAAGGAGAGGCCGGGCGTGACAGCCCTGGTGTTCGGGGCCGAGACGATCAGCTATCAGGCGCTCGATCGCCGCGCCAATGCCATCGCGCAGCATCTGTTGGCGCTCGACGTGCGACCCGGCGAGCTCGTCGGGCTCTCGATGCAGCGCTCGCCCGATCTCGTCGCAAGTCTTGTTGCCGTCCTGAAGGCCGGCGCGGCCTATCTGCCGCTCGATCCCGATCATCCGCCGGCGCGGCTCGCCGCCACCGTTCGGGATGCCGGCGCGCGCGTCGTGCTGGTCGATGCGGCGGGACGATCGCAATGGCCGCCGATGCCGGGCATCGCGGTCGTCGATCTCGGCGCGATGGCGGCTGAGACGACGGAGAGCGACCCGGCGGTCGATGTCCATCCCTCGAGCCTCGCCTACGTGATCTATACGTCCGGCTCCACCGGCGTGCCGAAGGGCGTCGCGGTCGCGCATGGACCGTTCGCGATGCATTGCGACGCCACCGCCGGTCTCTACGAGATGGACCGGCAGTCGCGCGAGCTGCACTTCCTCTCCTTCACCTTCGACGGCGCGCATGAGCGGTTGTGGACCGCGCTGAGCTGCGGCGCGACCTTGGTGATGCGTGACGCCGATCTCTGGTCGGCGGAGAAGACGCTCGACGTGATGGGCGCGGAGCGCGTGACCAATGCCGGCTTTCCGCCGGCCTATCTGCAGCAACTCGCCGACTTCGCGGCGTGGCGCGGCGATCCGCCGCCCGTGTCGTTGTATTCGTTCGGCGGCGAGGCCATGCCCAAATCGGGCTTCGACAAGGTCAGGCAGGCGCTGCGGCCGCGCAAGCTGATCAACGGCTATGGTCCGACGGAGACAGTGGTCACGCCGCTGGTCTGGAAGGTCGACGTCGATGCCGAGATCGACTGCGCCTATGCGCCGATCGGCCGCCCGGTCGGCCGGCGCTCGGCCTATGTTCTCGACGGCGATCTCAACATCGTTCCGGTCGGCGTCACCGGCGAGCTTCATATCGGCGGCGAGGGGCTCGCGGCCGGCTATTGGAATCGGCCGGCGTTGACGGCGGAGCGCTTCATCCCCGATCCGTTCGGCGCACCGGGCACGCGGCTGTATCGCACCGGCGATCTGGCGCGCTGGCGCGCCGATGGCGTCATCGACTATGTCGGCCGGTCCGACCACCAGCTCAAGATCCGCGGCTTCCGCATCGAGCCGGGCGAGGTCGAGGCGCGGCTGACGCGGCAGGCGGGTGTTCAGTCGGCGGTGGTGGTGGCACGCGAGATCGGCGGACGCCAGCAGCTCATCGGCTACGCCTGCGGCGAGGATGGCCTCGACGAGACCGGGCTGCGCGCGGCGTTGTCCGAGGAACTGCCGGACTACATGGTTCCGGCGCGCATCGTACTGATGTCGCGGATGCCGCTCACGGCGCATGGCAAGGTCGATCGCGACGCCTTGCCGGCGCCCGAGCAGTTGTCTGCTGAGGCCGACTACGTCGCACCGCAATCCCCGGCTGAACTGGAGCTGGCGGCGATCTGGGCTGAATTGCTCGGCCATTCGCGGGTCGGGCTGACCGACAACTTCTTCGAGCTCGGCGGCGATTCCATCATTTCATTGCAGGTGGTCGGACGTGCGCGCCAGCGCGGGCTTGCCATCGAGCCGCGCGACCTGTTCCGGCATCAGACGCTGCAAGGGCTGGCGCGGGTCGCGCGCCGCGATCGGGCGGCGGTCGTCTCCGCCGAGCCGCTCGCGCGCGATGGCGATCCGGTGCCGCTGTTGCCGATCCAGCGCCGCTTCTTTGCCGAGGACGCCGGCGAACGGCATCACTGGAATCAGGCGTTGATGCTGGTGCCGTCGGCACGGCTCGACTGGCGGGTGTTGGCGCCGGCGGTCGAGGCCGTGGTGGCGCATCACGAGTCCCTGCGACTGCAATTCCTCCAGAGCGACGGCGCGTGGCACGCGAGATATGGCGCGATGCCGGCGAGCGCCGATCTGCTCTGGACCCGCGCTGTTCAGGATGCGGCGGAGATCACCTCGGTTGCCGCCGCCGCGCAGGCAAGCCTGTCCCTGCAGGGGCCGTTGCTGCGCTTCGTCGGCATGGACGTCGCGGACGGCAGCCAGAGGCTTCTCATCGTCGTGCATCACCTCGTCGTCGACGGCGTATCCTGGCGTGTGCTGCTCGAAGACATCATGTCGGCGCATCGACAGGCGGCGCAGGGCGCGGTTGCGATTGCGTTGCCCCCCAAGAGCCAGTCCATGGCGTCGTGGAGCAGGAGGCTTGAAGACTACGCGGCGAGCGAGGAGCTGGCCGATCAGCTCGACTATTGGAGACAGCGCAGTGCCGCCGGCGGCCTGCCATGCGACGACGATCACGATGAGACCGACCGCGTCGCCGATGGCGAAGACGTCGCCGTGTCGTTCGATGCCGACATGACCGGGCAGCTGCTCAAGCAGGCACCCGCTGCCTACAGGACCCAGGTCAATGATCTGCTGTTGGCGGCGCTGGCCCGCGCCGTCAACCGCTGGTGCGGACTCGATGAATGCCTGGTCGAGCTCGAAGGCCATGGCCGTGAGGATCTGTTCGAAGGCATCGACCTGTCGCGCACGGTCGGCTGGTTCACGACCGCATTTCCGCTTCGCCTCTCCGGTGGCGCGAGCGACGATGCCACGCTCATCAAGTCGATCAAGGAGGAACTAAGGGCCATCCCGGCGCGTGGGCTCGGCTATGGCGTGCTGCGCTACTGCGGCAGCCCTGAGCAGCGCGCCGCCCTGGCGGGCGGCGCCGAGCCGCGGATCGTGTTCAACTATCTCGGCCAGTTCGGCGCCGGCCCTGACCCTGCCTTCGCGCTCGCGCCGGAAGGCGCGGGTCCGTCACGCAGCGCCGGCGCACCGCTTGGCCGCTGGCTCAGCATCAACGGCCAGGTGCTCGACGGCCAGCTGAGGCTGACATTCAGCTTCGGCCGCCGACGCTATCGCCGCGCGACGATCGAGCGGCTGGCCGCGTGCTATTCCGCGGCGCTGCGCGAACTCCTCGCGCATTGCACGAGCGGCGTATACGGCCTCACGCCGTCGGACGTTCCGCTGTCAGGCCTCAGCCAGCCGGAGCTCGACCTGCTCGGAGCCTCGCGCGATTGGCGCGATATCGAGGATATCTATCCGCTGTCACCGATGCAGCAGGGCATGCTGTTCCACGCGCTGCGCGACGGCGACAGCGGCAACTATGTCAGTCAGATCGCCGTCGACGTCAGCGGCGCCGATGCGGCGCGCTTGCGCGCGGCGTGGCAGGCGGTGACGGCTAGACACGCGGTGCTGCGGACCGCGTTCGTGTGGAAAGAATTATCGGGCGCACCGCAGCAGATCGTCCATCGGCAGGCTCCTGTCCCCTTCGTCGAAGAGGATTGGCGCGACCGTGTGGACTCGATGGATCAGGCCGCGCGTGACGCGGCGCTGGCCGAGGTGGCGGCAGCCGAATGGCGCGCCGGTTTCGACCTGTCACGGCTGCCGCTGCAGCGGGTCCGTCTCATCGATCTCGACGGCGGCGTTTTCCGCCTGATCTGGACCCATCATCACATCCTGCTCGACGGCTGGAGCGCAGCAAGGCTCATCGGCGAGATCATGCAGCATGTCGGCGGCGCATCGCTGGGCGCACCGCGCGGCCGCTATCGCGATTACATTGCCTGGCTGCAGCGGCAGGATCGAGAGGCGTCGAGCATGTTCTGGTCGCGCTCGCTCTCGACGGTCGGCGAGCCGAGCCTGCTGGCCGATGCGCTGGGCGGGCCGGCCGCACCTGCCGACGGCCATGCCGCGATCGATCTCGTGATCGATGCGGTGAAGACCGAGCGGCTGCAGGTCGTGGCACGGCGCGAGCGGGTGACGTTGAACACGCTTCTGCAGGGGGCGTGGGGCCAGCTGCTGCGACGCCTGACCGGCCAGGATGTCGTCTGCTTCGGCGCCACGATCTCCGGCCGGCCGCCCGAGATCGCAGGCGTGGAAGAGGCGGTCGGCCTGTTCATCAACACCGTGCCCGCGCTCGAGGACGCGAGACCTCAAACGCCGGTCGGCGAGTGGCTGCGCAGCCTGCAGGATCGCAACGTCGACCTGCGCGAGCAGGGCTGGATGCCGCTCCACGAGATCCAGCGCCTTGCCGGCCGCGCCGGCCGGCCGCTGTTCGACACCATCTTCGTGTTCGAGAACTATCCGGTCGACGCGGCGCTGCGCGATCAGGCCGGCGGGGGGCCGCGCGCCAGCCGCGCCGAGCAGATCTCGATCACCAACTATGCGCTGACGGTCGCGGTGTTCGTGACCGACGCCGGCATCCGGCTCGGCTTCCGTTACGATCGCAGCCGGTTCGACCAGGTGCAGATCGAGCGGATACAGGCGGCGTTCGCCTGTCTGCTCGGGCGCATCGCCGACGACAGCAGCCGCCCGGTCGCGGAGCTGCATGGCTTGGACGCCGCCGCTTTGCAACGGGTGCTCGGCTGGAGCTCGGGACCCACCGCGCCGACGGTGAAAGACGGCTTCGTCGACGTCGTGACGCAGATCGAACAGCAGGTCGCACGGGCGCCTGCGGCCATGGCCGTGATCTCCGATCAGGAGGGGATCAGCTACGCGGAACTGAATGCGCAGGCGAACCGCCTGGCGCGACAGATCATGCAGGCCGGCGTCGCTCTGGATGCTCCGGTCGGCTTGGCATTCGAGCGCAGCGCCGACCTGGTCGTGGCTGTGTTGGCCGTTCTGAAGGCCGGGGCCGGCTACCTGCCGCTCGATCCGGATTATCCCAGCCAGCGGCTCGCGGCGATGCTGGGCGACAGCGGCGCGCGGCTGGTGCTGACGCAGCCGCAGTTGCGTGATCGGCTGATGGAGATCACGGCAGGGGCGGGCGCCGAGTTGATCGCCGTCGGCGACAGACGCGCCTCGCAGGACACGGACACCGGCAGCTCGGATCTCCAGAGTCCGACCCACGCCGAGAGCCTCGCCTTTGTGATCTACACGTCCGGCTCGACCGGCGTGCCGAAGGGCGTGGCCTGCACGCGTGGCGCGCTGGCAGCGCGGCTCGCCTGGATGCAGCGGGAGTACGGGCTCGATCCCGGCGAAACCCTGTTGCAGAAGACGCCGTTCAGCTTCGACGTCGCGGTGTGGGAAATCCTGTGGCCGTTGACGGTCGGTGCGCGGCTTGCGATCGCGGCGCCGGGGGCCCATCGCGAGCCGAAGCGGCTGGTCGATGCGGTCACTGCGCATGGTGTGACCACGCTGCATTTCGTGCCGCAGATGCTCGCGCAATTCGTGGCTGAGCCGGAGGCTCGCCGATGCGTGAGCTTGAAGCGGCTGTTCTCCGGTGGCGAGGCCCTGCCGGTCCCGCTGAAGGACCAAGTCTACGCGGTATTCCCAGCAATCCGGTTCGACAACCGCTATGGGCCCACCGAAGCGCTGATCAATGCCAGCTTCTGGAACTGCCGCGCGGCGAGCGGGGCGCGCGTGCCGATCGGCTTTCCGATTCCAGGCACGATCCTGCGCATTCTCGACACCGACCTCAATCCGGTCGCCGAGGGCACGACGGGCGAGCTCCATATCGGCGGAGACGGGCTGGCGCGCGGCTATCTCGGGCGCGCGGCGCTGACGGCCGAGCGCTTCATTCCCGATCCTTTCGGACCTCCCGGCGCGCGGCTCTATCGAAGCGGCGATCTGGCGCGCTGGCGCAGCGACGGCGCCATCGACTATGTCGGCCGGGCCGATCACCAGGTGAAGGTTCGCGGCTTCCGCATCGAGCTCGGCGAGATCGAGGCGCGGCTGCTGCAGCAGCCATCGGTCACTGCGGCCGTCGTCATCGCGAGGGAGTTCGGGGCTGGCCGGCAACTGGTCGGCTATGTCTGCGGTGACGGCACGCTCGATGGCGAGGTGCTGCGCGACGCGTTGTCCGCGACGTTGCCGGACTACATGGTGCCGGCGCGGATCGTGGTCCTCGACCGCCTGCCGCTGATGGTGAATGGCAAGGTCGATCGCAACGCGCTGCCCGCGCCGGAGGCGCCCGCTGCAACGATGCGGATTGCGCCGCGGACGACGGCCGAGGCTGCGTTGGCAACCATCTGGGCCGAGCTGCTGCATCAGCCCGATGTCGGCATGACCGACAATTTCTTCGAGCTCGGCGGCGATTCGATCATCTCGCTGCAGATGGTCAGTCGTGCGCGGCGGGCCGGCCTTCTGATCGAGCCACGAGACGTCTTCAAGCATCAGACGCTGGAAGCCCTGGCGCGCGACGCGCGGCAGGTCGTCCGGTTGGAGACGACGGCGGAGCAGGGTCTCGTCTCCGGGCCACTCCCGTTGCTGCCGATTCAGCTCCGTTTCTTCGAGCAGGAGCTGGAGGCGCCCGATCACTGGAACCAGGCCTTGCTGCTGCGGCCGCAGCAGCGGCTCGACTGGGACGTGCTGCAGCGCGCGGCAGTGGCCGTCGTCACTCATCACGATGCGCTGAGACTGCGCTTCGAACGCATCGACGGCATCTGGCGCGCCGAGCACGGGCCGGCGCCGGCGGTCTCCGACCTGTTTCGGTCGTGCGAGCTGGCCGATGGCGAGGCGGTCACCGCGCTCGCCGCTGAGGTCCAGGCGAGCCTTTCGCTCGCGGAGGGACGTCTGGTGCGGCTGGTCGGCATCGATCTGCCGGAGGGCGGGCAGCGCCTCCTGATCGTGATTCATCACCTCGTGACCGACGGCGTGTCGTGGCGTGTGCTGCTGGAGGATCTCGCGGCTGCCTATGAGCAGCTCATGCGTAGACAAGAGGCGACGCTGCCGCCCAAGACGCACGCCTATGCCCAATGGGGCGCAGCGCTGCGCGCGCACGCGGCCTCGGATGTGCCGGCTGCAGAGTGGGATCATTGGTCCGGTCTCCGGCAGACGGAGGACGTGCCGTGCGATTTCGATCATGCGGATCGGGATACGATTGCAGACGCCGACGACGTGCCGCTCGCGATCGACGCTGAGCTGACCGCGCGTCTGCTGGGCACGGCGCACGGGGCGTACAGAACCCAGGTCAATGATCTGCTGCTGTCGGCGCTCGCGCGTGCGCTGTGGCTGTGGTCGGGCCGGGAGATCATGGCGATCGAACTCGAGGGTCACGGCCGCGAGGATCTCGGCGGCGGGCTCGACCTGTCGCGAACCATCGGCTGGTTCACGACCGCGTTCCCGGTACGACTGGCGGCTGGATCGCAGCCGCCCGCGGTGCTGATCAAGGCGACCAAGGAGATGCTGCGGTCCGTCCCCAGCCGGGGACTTGGCTACGGTGTCCTGCGCTACCTGGGTTCTGATGCCCAGCGCGCGGCGCTGACGACGGGCGTGCAGCCGCGCATCGGGTTCAATTATCTCGGACAGGTCGATGGCAGCGCGGACGAGACGGCGCTGTTCTCGATCGCGCCCGAGAGCGCCGGCCCGTCGCGCGCCGCATCGAGCCCGTTGCGCCACCATATCGCGATCAATGCGAGGGTGCTCGACGGTCGTCTGGAGCTGTCGTTCGGCTTCAGCGGGAAGCGTCAACGCCGCGAAACGATTGCGCGCCTGGCGGACTGTTTTGAGGCGGCGCTGCGTGAGCTGGTCGATCACTGCACGAGCGGCGTCCATGGCGTGACGCCGTCCGATGTGCCGTTGTCGAAGCTGAGCCAGGCCGAGCTCGATGCGCTGGCGCTGGATTGGCGCGAGGTCGAGGACATCTATCCGCTGTCGCCGATGCAGCAGGGCATGCTGTTCCACGCGTTGCACGACGACGGCACCGGGGTCTACGTCAACCAGGTTGCCGCCGAGACCCGCGGTCTCGACGCCGGCAAGCTGCAAGCCGCGTGGCAGGCGGTCAGCAATCGCCATACCGTGCTTCGCACCGGTTTCCTGTGGCGTGAATTGCCGGGACCACCGCAGCAGGTCGTCCATCGCAGTGCCGACGTTCCCTTCGTCGCGGAAGATTGGCGGGAACGTGCGGCGCAGCTCGCTCCGGCCGCTTTGGATGCTGCGCTCATGGCGGCGGCAGACCGCGAGCGCGCCGACGGCTTCGATCTCTCGCGGCCGCCGCTGCAGCGCGTAAGGCTGATCCGGATCGCCGACGACCGGCATTGGCTGATCTGGACTCATCATCACATTCTGATGGACGGCTGGAGCTCGGCCCGATTCATCGCCGAGGTGATGCAGCACGAGGGGCAGGGGGCGCTGCAAGGACAGCCGCCGCGCTACCGCGACTACATCGCATGGCTGCAGGCGCAGGACCACGGTGCTGCGGCCGAGTTCTGGCGAGCGGCGTTGGCCCGCCTCGACGAGCCGAGCCTGCTGTCGCGGCCTGCGGTCGACGCTCGCGTCGGCCATGGCTCGCTCACCATGGCGGTGGACGCCGATCTCAGCGAGCGGCTGCAACGCTTCGCGACCCGCGAACGGGTAACGCTGAATACGGTGGTGCAGGCGGCATGGGCGCAATTGCTCCGTCGGTTCACCGGGCAGGATACGGTCTGCTTCGGCGTGACGGTGTCGGACCGGCCCGCTGGGCTCGCTGGCGCCGAGGAGATGGTCGGCCTGTTCATCAACACCTTGCCCGTGGTCGATGCCGAGGATCCGCAGCGGCGGGTTGGTGCGTGGCTGCGCGACCTGCAGGATCGCAATCTCGCCCTGCGGGATCATGGCTGGATGCCGCTGGCCGACATTCAGCGGATCGCGGGTCAGGCAGGGCGTCCGCTGTTCGACAGCATCCTGGTGTTCGAGAACTATCCGGTGGACGAAGCCTTGAAGACCCGAGACGGCCGCGTGAGCGTCAGCCGGACGAGGATCCTCGAAACGAGCAACTACCCGCTGTTCGTGAGCGTCGGTCTCGAAGCAGAGCTGCGGCTGGTGTTCAATTTCCAGCAGCAACATTTCGACGAAGCCCAGATTCGGCGGCTGCAGAGGGCGTTCGTGCAACTGCTCGCGGCCATCACTGGCGATGCCGAGCAGGCGGTCGGCTGCCTTGCGGCTGATGATCCCGCGGACATCGCGCTGCTGGCGCGGGTCAACGCAACGGCCGGGGCCGTGATAGCGCCGGGTGTCGTCGCTCAGTTCGAGGCCCAAGCAGGGCGCGCGCCCGATGCGATTGCGCTCGTGCACAATGAGGAGACGATCAGTTACGGAGCGCTGAATGCGCGCGCGAACCGGCTGGGCCATAGGCTCAGGGAGCACGGCGTCGGTCCCGATGTGGTGGTGGGACTGGCGCTGGAGCGCAGTGTCACGATGATGGTGGCGCTGCTCGCGGTGCTCAAGGCGGGCGGAGCCTATCTGCCGCTCGATCCGGACTATCCGGCCGAGCGTCTCGCGCACATGCTGTCCGACAGCGGCGCGAAGCTGCTGCTGACGCAGGCGACGCTCCACGACCAGCTCGCGCCTGTGCTGGCGGACGGCCACGCCCAGGCCTGGCTGCTGGACGAGGAGTTTGGAGAAGATTCGGTCGGCGTCGGCAATCTCGACGTCGCCATCCATCCAGACAACCTGGCTTACGTCATCTACACCTCCGGTTCCACCGGCCTTCCCAAGGGCGTGATGGTGCGCCATGGCGCCGTGACGAATTTCCTGGCGACGATGGCTGAGCAACCGGGCATCGCGCGCGATGACCGCGTGCTCGCTTTGACCTCGCTGTCATTCGACATCGCGGTGCTTGAGCTCTGGCTACCGCTCATTCATGGCGCGCGGATCGTGCTGGCGGATCGCGCCTCGGCCCATGATCCGGCGAGATTGAAGGCGATCGTCGCCCGTCATGGCGTGACCATGATCCAGGCCACGCCGTCGAGCTGGCGCATGCTGCTCGATCATGACGATGGTGCGCGCGGCTGGCTGCCTCAAGGCTGCCGCTTGCTGAGCGGCGGCGAGGCGCTGGCGCCCGACCTGGCGCTTCGGCTGCTCGCGCTCGGAGGCGAGGCCTGGAACCTGTTCGGGCCGACCGAAACCACGGTGTGGTCGGCGCGCCATCGGCTCGACGCACGCGATCCCGCACCCGTCCTGGGCGGCCCGATCGGCAGCACCACGCTGCATGTGCTCGACGGCAATCTCAAACCCGCCCCCGTCGGCGTGACAGGCGAGCTCTTCATCGGCGGCGAGGGCCTGGCCCGCGGCTATTGGCGGCGAGCGGCGCTCAGCGCCGAGCGCTTCATTCCCGATCCATTCGGCGATCCCGGTGCGCGGCTGTACCGCACCGGCGATCTGGCGCGGTGGCGCGCCGACGGTTTGCTCGACTATGTCGGCCGTGCCGACCATCAGGTGAAGATCCGCGGCCACCGCATCGAGCTCGGCGAGATCGAGGCGCGGCTGCGCACGCAGACCGGCGTGCGCGACAGCGTCGTGGTGGCGCAAGAGCTCGGCGGCGGCCGGCAGCTCGTCGGCTATGTCAGCGGCGACGATGCGCTCGACGGAGCCGAGCTGCGCGCGACTCTCGCGTCAACGCTGCCGGACTACATGGTGCCGTCGCGCGTGATGGTGCTGCCGCGGCTGCCGCTGACACCGAACGGCAAGATCGATCGCAAGGCGTTGCCGTTGCCCGATACGCGGCTTGGGCAGGGACAGCGCGTCGCGCCACGCAATCCGACCGAGGCCGCACTTGCTGCGATCTGGGCCGAGCTGCTGCACCAGCCGGACGTCGGCGTCACCGACAATTTCTTCGAGCTCGGCGGCGACTCGATCATCTCGCTGCAGATGGTCAGTCGCGCACGCCGGGCTGGTCTCGAGCTGGAGCCGAGAGACGTGTTCCGGCTGCAGACGATCGAGCTGCTCGCGCCGGCCTGCGTGGCGGCGCGGAACGACCAGCCCGCAATCACTCGCGCGCGCGGCGCATTGTCCGGGCTGACGAGCGAGGAGCTCGCGCGGCTCGGTGTCGACTGGGACCGCATCGAGGACGTCTACCCGCTCTCGCCGATGCAGCAGGGCATGCTGTTCCATAGCCTGCGCGATGCCGGAAGTGGCGTCTATGTCAACCAAGTCAGCGTCGAGATCCGCGGGCTGGACGTCGAGCGGCTGCGCACCGCGTGGCAGGAGGTCTCTGCCTGTCATCCGATGCTGCGTACCGGATTTCTCTGGCGCGAGCTGTCCGGCGCACCGCTGCAGGCCGTCCATCGCGCGGCCAGTGTGCCGTTCGCAACGGAAGACTGGTGTGGGCAAGCTGTCGATGAGGCGCGGCTGTCGTCAGCGCTGGCCGCGGAGCGTGATGCCGAGTTCGATCTCGCGGTGCCGCCACTGCAGCGTGTCCGCTTGTTGCAGCTCGACCACGATCGTCATCGCCTGATCTGGACCTACCATCATATCCTGATGGATGGCTGGAGCTCGGCCCGCTTCATCGGCGAAATCCTAGGGTGCTATGCCGGGCGGGCGCTCCCGGCTCTTTCGGCGCACTATCGCGATTATGTTGCCTGGCTGCTGGCCCAGGACGCGCAGGCCGCCGAGCGCTTCTGGCGAGGACAACTCACGGCCTTCGACCAGCCGACGCAACTGGCCGATGCCTTCGGCGCGCGGCGCTACGACGCGCACGGACACCGGCGCTGCTACACCCGGCTCGACAAGGATGCGACCGCGGCATTGAAGGCGTTCGCCCGGCACGAGCGCATCACCCTGAACACGCTCATCCAGGGCGTCTGGGCGCTGCTGCTGCAACGCTACACCGGCCAGCAGACCGTTACATTTGGAGTCACCGTCGCCGGCCGTCCGGCTGGTCTCGACGGGGCCGAGCAGATGATCGGCCTGTTCATCAATACGCTGCCCGTGATCGAGACGCCTTCGCCGGCCGCAACGGTCGGTGACTGGCTGCGCGCCATGCAGGACCGCAACGCGGCGATGCGCAACTTCGAGCAGACGCCGCTCTACGACATCCAGAGCTGGGCCGGGCGTGCCGGCGAGACCATGTTCGACAGCATCATCGTGTTCGAGAACTATCCCGTCGACCGAGGCCTGCTGCAGGGGGACGGCTCGCTTCAATTCGGCGAGCTGCGCAACGTCGACGTCACGAACTATCCGATGGACCTGTCCGTCATGGTTGAGGATACGCTGCAGGTCGAATTCACCTATATGCCGAGCCACTTCACGCCGGAACAGGCGGAGCAGGTGAGGGCGCAATTCGAACATCTGCTCGCGGCCATGCTACGAGGTCCGGAAGCCAGGCTTGGCGCGATCGATGCGTCCACCGCTCAGGATGTGCAGCGCGCTGATGCCTGCAATGGCCGAGCGGCGTTTGCCGCGATGCGTCCACTCGTCCACGAGATGATCCGCGATCATGCAAAGCGCGATCCGGAACGTGTCGCCCTGACGATCGGCGGCCGGAACCTGTCCTACGGTGAGCTCGATCGTCGCGCCAACCGGATCGCGCACCACCTCGTCGAGGCCGGGCTCGGGCCCGACCAGCGCGTCGGCGTCGTCGTCGAGCGCAATGAAGCGACGATGGCCGCGCTGCTTGCCGTGCTGAAGGCGGGCGGAGCCTATGTCCCGCTCGATCCCGAGCTGCCGCCGGACCGCGTTGCTCATGTGATGCGCGATTCCGGGATGAGGATGCTGCTGTCCGGCGCGCGTGACATCTCTGTTATCGAAGGCGTTCAGGCGATCGATCTGGCCTCGTTCGATTTCGCCAGCGGTCCGAACCATGCGCCGGATCCACGCCTGCATCCGGAGAGTCTCGCTTATGTGATCTACACGTCCGGTTCGACCGGGCGGCCGAAAGGCGTCGCCGTCGCGCATGGACCGCTGGCGATGCATTGCCGAGCGACCGCTGCGCTCTACGAGCTCGACGAGCACGCAAGCGAGCTGCATTTCCTGTCGCTGGCCTTCGACGGCGCGCATGAACGGTGGCTCACGGTGCTGTCGCAGGGCGCTCGGCTGGTCATGCGCGATGCGGAGCTGTGGACGCCCGAACAGACCGTCGCCGAGCTTCATGCGCAGCGGATCACGCATATCGGCCTGCCGCCGGCCTATCTGCAGCAGGTCGCAGAGTGGGTGGAGCAGGCTGGCAATCCGCCGCCCGTTAGGCTGTATTCGTTCGGCGGCGAGGCGATGCCCAAGGCCGGCTTCGACAAGGTCAGGCGGACGCTGAAGCCGCAAATCCTGATCAACGGCTATGGACCGACCGAGACCGTCGTGACACCGCTCGTGTGGAAGGTCGACGGCAACACGGCGTGCGACAAGGCCTATGCGCCGATCGGGATTCCCGTCGGCCGCCGCACCGCCTACATCCTCGATGGCTCGCTGAATCTCGTTCCGGCAGGCGCAGCCGGCGAGCTCTACATCGGCGGGTTCGGGCTTGCGCGCGGGTACCACGCCAAGCCAGGCATGACGGCGGAACGCTTCGTGCCGGATCCATTTTCGGCGGACGAGGGCGCACGCCTCTACCGCACCGGCGACCTTGCGCGATGGGATGCGAGCGGCACGATCGAATATCTCGGACGCAGCGACGATCAGGTCAAGGTCAGCGGCTTCCGGATCGAGCTTGGCGAAATCCAATCGGCTCTGCTGAGCGACCCAGCGGTCGCGCAGGCTGCCGTGCTCGCCGTGGTGGGTGCGGGAGGAAATCAGCTCGTGGCCTATGTGGCGCCACGGGCGCCAGGCGACGCCGCCGCAGCTGCGGCCGAGCGGCTGTCTGCAACGCTGACTGCCGCGCTGCGCCGGACTTTGCCGGCCTACATGATTCCATCCCGCATCATCGTGCTCGAGCGTCTGCCGACGCTGTCGAGCGGCAAGGTCGATCGCAAGGCGTTGCCCGCACCTGATATCGCAGCCGGGCGCGCGTTCATCGCCCCGGAAAGTCCCGCCGAGGTCGCGATGGCGAAGCTGTGGGCGGAGATCCTCGGTGTTGCGCAAGTCGGCGTCACCGACAACTTCTTCGAGCTCGGCGGCAACTCGATCCTGAGCCTCAATGTGATCGCGCGCCTTCGCCGTGCCCCGATCCTCGATGGCGAGATCAAGCTGCGGGATCTTCTCCAGAAGCCGACCATTCGCGCCTTGCTCGGCACGCCCGCAGCATCATCCATGCGGCCGTCGGCGCTGCTGCCCCTGAGTTCGCCGATCGATGGCACGCCGCCGGTGTTCTGTCTTCACGGCGGCTTCGGCACGGTGTTCGACTACGCGCCGCTGGCGCGGCGTCTGGAGGGACGGAGGCAACTGATCGGACTGCAGTGCCGGACGCTGATCGAACCGTCCTTCACCGACGAGTCGCTGACGGCAATGGCCGTGGACTATGTTGATGAGATCGCGCGGAAGCAAAGCAAGGGACCCTATCATCTGATTGGCTGGTCGCTTGGCGGACTGGTCGCGTGCCTGGTTGCTGCCGAACTTGAGCGGCGCGGTGAGCGGGTCGAGCGCCTGGCGCTGATCGACAGCTTCGTTCCGCATGGTGACGAGCAGCCGTCGCCCGGGCGGCATTGGACCGACGACTTGCTGGCGCTGCTGTCGGTCGCGGCGCCGGGCGTGCAGCCTTCAGCCATTGCGTCGCAGGTGACGGCGATTCGTTCGGGCGATGCGCCGGTGACGGACGAGGTGATCCGGCGCCTGGTCGTCGATGCAATCGGCACGGCGCCGCTGCAGCCGCGCGACGGTCTTCTCGGCGTCGACGACATCGTCTCGGCCTTCAGGGTCGGGCGCCACCTCGCGCAACTGGCTCGGGCGGCCGAATGGCCGGCCGATCTCGTTGCAGCGCCCGGCTGCTGGTGGACCTCCGGCCGGCTTCGACAGCGCGATCGGCTCGCGGCGGGACTGCCGCAGGCGGCAGATTTGGGCGTGGTCGGCGACGACCACTTCTCGATCCTTGGCAACGAATCCTTCCTGGCGGCGCTCGGCGTGTGGCTGGAGCCGGACCAGGCGGCGCAGACATCACCGGCTCTGCAGCCGGAACCGGCTGAATGAGGTGACCATGGGCCTTCATCCTGATATCGCGGCACTGCTCGAGATGATCCAGCTCGGAACGGAATCGGGCGCGCGCATTCCGTTTCCGCAACTGACGCCAGCGCAGGCGCGTGCCGATTTCGACGCCTCCTCGCCGCTGCTGGATGTCGATCCGCCGCCGCTCGCCTTCGAGAGGCAGCTTGCGCTGCCGATGCGCGACGCGACGGAGATCGCCGGGCGCCTCTATGCAGCGCGGCCGTTGGACGTCGCCGATCCGATGCCCGTGCTGCTCTACATGCATGGCGGCGGCTTCGTCGTCGGCAGCCTCGACTCGCACCAGCCGTTGTGCCGGGGCCTTGCCGATGACAGCGGCGCGGCAGTGCTGTCGATCGCCTACCGGCTGGCGCCGGAGCACCGGTTTCCGACGGCATTCGAGGACTGCGTCGATGCCCTCGCCTGGATCGGGCGCGAGGGGCCTGCACTTGGCCTCGACCCGCGGCGGGTCGCGATCGGCGGCGACAGTGCGGGGGGCACGCTGGCCGCGGCGCTGGCGATCGCCGCGCGCGACGACCGGGCCTTACCGCAGCCTGTCCTTCAGGTCCTCGCCTATCCCGGGCTCAGCCCGCAGCAGGTCTCGGACTCCTACGAGAAATACGGTTCGGGTTATCTGCTTGAGCGCGAGACCGTGGACTGGTTCTTCGACCACTATCTCCGCCATGACGCCGATCGCCACGACTGGCGATTTGCGCCGCTGGCCGCGTCCGATCTCACGCGCGTCGCGCCCGCGCTGATCGTGCTCCCCGAGTTCGATCCGCTGGCGGACGAGGGAAGGGCCTATGCCGCACGCTTGCGCGCGGCCGGCGCCGCCGTGGATCTGAAGGTCTATCCCGGCATGATCCACGAGTTCCTGCGCATGGGCAACGTCGTTCCGGACGCTTTGCACGCCCGCGCCGACATCGGCGCCAAGCTCGCCGCTGTCTTCGCCACGCGAATGGGAGCCGGCAATCCATGATGACGCCATCCAATCCAGGCGTTGCCAGCGTCGGAAGCCTGCTGCGGCCCTATTGGCTGCTGCTCGCCGCAGCCATTCTGCTCGGTCTCCTCGGCGGCGCCAGCGTTGCGGGCCTGCTCGCCGTGGTGAACCGCGGCCTCTACGCAGGGGCAGGCGACGTCGGTGGCCTCGTCGCCTCGTTCGCGGGTCTCTGCATTCTGATCGTGATCGGGTCGGTCGGCTCTGACATCAGCGCGAATGTCGTCGGCCAGCGGATCGTGGCCTCGTTGCGCAAGTCGCTGGCCGCCAAGATACTGATGGCGCCGATCGACCAGCTCGAATCCTATCGGTCGCACCGCCTCATCCCGGTCTTGACCAAGGATGTCGACGCCATCAGCGATTTCGCGTTCTTCTTTCCGGCCTTCCTGGTGTCGGGCGTCATCGTCGCCGGCTGCCTGATCTACTTGGCGGTGCTATCGTGGCCGCTGTTCCTGGTCACGGCAGCCTTGATCGCGCTCGGGTCGTTCGTCCATTATCTCGCCCGCAAGCGCGGAATGATGGGCTTCACTCTCGCGCGCCAATACGAAGACGACCTGCAGAAGCATTACCGCGCGATCTCCGAAGGCGCCAAGGAGTTGCGCCTGCATCGCCCGCGCCGGCGCCACGTCCATGTCGATCTGATCGGGCGGACGGTCGACCGGATCGGCAACGTGCAGATCAAGGCCATCAATCTGCTCGTGACGGCGCGTGCGCTCGGGACGGTTCTCCTGTTCCTGGTGATCGGGACCGCTCTGGTGCTGCGTCCACTGCTGTGGCCCGACAGCCCGGCCTCGGTGTCCAGCGGCTTCGTTCTGGTGCTGCTGTTCATGCGCGGACCGATCGACCAGTTGATCGGCATGCTGCCGTCGCTCGGCCGCGCGCAGGTCGCGATGCGCCGGATCGCCGAGCTGTCGGACCGTTTCACCGCCGCAGAGGCGGGCCTGCTCGATGATCCGCAGGATCGAACCGCCGACCAGATCGAATCGATCGAACTGCGCGGCGTCTCCTACGCCTTCCCGGCGTCGTCGTCCGAACGCCCCTTCACCATCGGACCGATCGACCTTCGCATTCGCCGCGGCGAGATCGTCTTCATCGTCGGTGAAAACGGCAGCGGCAAGACGACGCTGATCAAGCTGCTGCTCGGCCTCTATGTGCCCGACCGCGGCGTGCTGCTGCGCGACGGCAGCCCGGTCGTCAACGAGACCCGCGACGACTATCGGCAGCTCTTCACCACAATATTCTCGGACTATTTCCTGTTCGACACCTTGGCGCAGCAGAGCAGTCAGCGGCCGGAGCTCGCGCAGCGCTATCTCGACCGTCTCGAGCTCGCCCACAAGGTCTCGATCGATGGCGGCGCATTCTCAACCACCGACCTGTCGACGGGCCAGCGCAAGCGGCTCGCCCTGATCAATGCCTGGATCGAGGGACGCCCGGTGCTGGTGTTCGACGAATGGGCGGCCGATCAGGACCCGGCGTTCCGTCAAATCTTCTACACCGAGCTGCTCGCCGACCTCAAACGTCTGGGCAAGACGATCATCGTGATCTCACACGACGATCGCTACTTCCACTGCGCCGATCGGATCGTGCGCCTGCGCGACGGTCGGATTGACGCCAGCGACGCCGCTGAACGCCGCGAGCCGGCACAAAGGCCACGCACGCTCACGACCGTTATGCAGGAGCCCGCTCCGTCGCTTGGAGCATCGAATCCGTGAGCCGCATCTTTGTAGTTAATCTAAAGACAGCGCTACAGACTTTGTTGTCTTCGTCGTGCCGGCCGATCTACATCCTGAGCGGGAGTGGACAGAGATGGCGCCCGTGCAGATCAATGAGAGGGAAGGAGTTCGCATGAGCGCGACTGCGAGCGCTAGGGGTAGTGTCCGGACATTCCCCGTCGCAACCGATGCGACAATGTCGGTCGTTCGCGACGAT
Organism: Bradyrhizobium sp. SZCCHNS1050; assembly: GCF_032484785.1. NCBI lineage: Bacteria > Pseudomonadati > Pseudomonadota > Alphaproteobacteria > Hyphomicrobiales > Nitrobacteraceae > Bradyrhizobium > Bradyrhizobium sp. SZCCHNS1050. The sequence goes on from NZ_JAUETR010000003.1 coordinate 98,932, forward strand.
GACGGGCTCCGGGTGATCGCGGACGGCGCGCCGTTGCTGTCGCTTCGGCCGGATGGCGAACTGACGCGTCTGATCGTGCACGACGGGATCGATGATTGGCGCCGGGTGTCGCGCGGAGTGGCGGCAATGGCCGAAGCGGTCTTCGGCTGGGCGCCGTCGCTCGAGAGGCTCGTCATCACGCCTGACGACAACCCGGCAGCAGCATCGGCGTTGGCGAAAGACGGCGTTGCGGTCGTGACCGACGGCAGGCTGACGCTGTATCCGGACATGGTGATGCAGCTTCGCGAGAACTGGCTGACGGGCGCCGCGCGCCCGGCGTTTCCGCTGTCCTACGCGATGACCGACGGCAGGCGGCATCCGCGGCGGCCGCCCAAGCCGGTCGGCACCGTCTACGCCCGCTTCATTCCCTGGCTGTCCGACGTCGTCAGTTTTCGCGTCGTCGACATCGCTCACGATCTCCTGCTGGTCCACCGCTGGCTCAACGATCCGCGGGTGGACTCGTTCTGGAACGAAGCGGGGGACATCGACAAGCACCGACAGTATCTGTCGCGGATCATGTCGGACCCGCACATGGTGCCGCTGATCGGCTCCTTCGGTGATCAGCCGTTCGGCTATTTCGAGCTCTATTGGGCGAAGGAAAATCGCATCGCGCCGTTCTACGATGCGGCGGACTATGATCGCGGCTGGCACGTGATCGTTGGCGAGGACGGCTTCCGGGGCCGCCGCTTCATCACGGCCTGGCTTCCCTCGCTCATGCACTACATGTTCCTCGACGATTGCCGCACCGAGCGTATCGTCGGCGAGCCGGCGGCGGCGCATTCGCAGCAGCTGCGCAACCTGGATCTGGCTGGGTTTGCCCGGCTCAAGAACTTCGATTTCCCACACAAGCGGGCAACCCTGGTCATGTTGCTGCGCGAGCGCTTCTTCGGCGACCGGCTGTGGCAGCCGGCGACCAAGGAAGCACCCACAGAAGCCTAGCGCGGACGGAGCATCACCATGTCGTATCATCCTGCCCCTGACTATGATGTCGTCGGCATTGGCTTCGGGCCATCGAACCTCGCACTGGCGATCGCGCTCGACGATTGCGCGAGACAGCAGCGCTTGAAATGTCGGTCCCTGTTCCTGGAGAAGCAGCAGGACTTCAAGTGGCATGGCGGCATGCTGCTGCCCGGCAGCAACATGCAGATCTCCTTCCTCAAGGACCTCGTATCGCTTCGCGATCCGACCAGTCCGTTCACCTTCGTCAACTACCTGCACAAATCCGGGCGGCTGCTCGACTTCACCAACTGCAAGACGTTCTATCCGAGCCGGATCGAGTTCAACGACTACCTCCGTTGGGTCGCCGGTCAGTTCAGCGGCATGGTTGCGTATGGAGAGACGGTCGAGGCTGTCGAGCCCGTGCACGCCGGCCAGTCCGTCACCGCGCTCCGCGTGCTCACGCGCATGGCTGACGGGAAAGAACGGTCACGCGTCACGCGGCACCTCGTGGCCGCCGTCGGCGGCGTGCCGCACATCCCGTCGGTATTTCGAGCGGTCGCGATCGATCCGCGGGTCGTGCACACCAGCGGCTATCTCGGCTCGTCGCTTGCGGCAGGATCGAACAGCCGGTCGCCGCGGGTGGCGGTCGTCGGCGGCGGGCAAAGTGCGGCTGAAGTCACGCTCGATCTCAGCGAACGGGTTCCCGACGCCCACATCGATCTGGTCTTCCGCGGGCACGCCCTCAAGCCGGCCGATAGCAGCCCGTTCGTGAACGAGATCTTCAACCCGGACTACACCGATTATTTCCATTCGCGGTCCGACAGCCAGCGCGAGAAAATCGTCCGCAGCTTCCGCAATACCAATTATGCGGTGGTCGACCCCGACCTGCTCGATCAGCTCTACCGGATGACGTACCAACAGCGTGTCGCCGGGGCTCGGAAGCTGACGCTCCATCCGCGTAGCGAGATCGTCGCAGCTCATGCCGTCCCGGAGGGGATAGAGCTCGAGTTCGTCAACAAGGACGAGGAGGTCCGCCGCCGGGCAGTGTACGATGCCGTCGTGCTCGCCACCGGCTACGAGCGATCTCCGGTCCCGGCGTGTCTCGATCCGATCAGCCGCTACATCGAGTCGGCGTCGCTCGATCGCGACTATCGTCTGCGGACAAGCCCGGCGTTTTGTCCACAAGTCTATGTCCAAGGCTGCGCCGAAACCTCGCACGGCCTGAGCGACACGCTGCTCTCGGTGTTGCCGATGCGGGCTCAGGAGATCACGAAGTCGCTCGTGTCGACAACGGGGAGAGACCAGGATGCAGCGCCGTCTCGCGACCGGGCGGAGCGCGTGTACTCGTGATGGAAAGTCGAGTGCAGAGCGACGATGAGCGCGCCGCGCGCGGCGTCGTGGAATGAGGCGAAAGGATATCGTCGCGGCGACCGGGCCGTCCCTGGCGTGTCACGGTCGAATTGTGATCGGGGGGCGCCGTGCCTGCATTTGCCGGATTGCCGACCTTTCGGGTCGGCCGGCGGGCACGGTGGAGTGCAGGATTGGAAATGGGTGAGCCGCATCTGCCTGAGCGGGTCGTAACCTTGCTGGTATCGAGTGAATACGCGCGGCTCGTCGGCCGGACCATGTCGGAGCGGCTCGACTACATCGTCGACATCGCCTCGCTGCATACGCGTGAAGAGCTGGTGCGGCGGCTGGACCTCGGCCGCGTGGTCGTGCGGCAGGTCGAGAAATGGCTCGCGTTCCACGGGCGCCGCGTTCGGCGCCCGAATGAAAGCATCGATATCGTCATGTGCGGGTTGGAATTCCGGAAGCGGCGCGTCCGTCGCTCCCGGGTGACGGTACGATCGCGACGACTGAACGCCAAGACGAATCCGAGGGAGCCGGGCCGAGGCAGTTGAGTTGCTCGGGCTCTGCAGCGGGGCGAGGTCGCCGACCGCGCCTGCCGGGGACTGACGGGACCGCGACGCACGCGGAATGCATCACGCCCTTATCGCGTCGCATCATGGAAAATGAGACTCGTCGTCAAGGTCGAGGCCAGGCGGGTTGCACGCGCGCTCGGCTCATCCGGTAGCCTCCGCGGTCGATGGGGACTGACCGTCGCTCGTCAGAGATGACGCGAGGCGCCGGGAAGGTCCGCTGCCAACATGGCCAGAAAAACAGTGGCCGGCACACGCTCGTGTGCCCCGGCAATGGGCGACAAGGGAGGAGTTCGATGCACATGCGAAGTGTAGGTATCGCCGTGTTCACGGCGCTTTTGCTGTCCGGCACGGCATTCGCGCAGGAAAAGATCAAGGTCGGCGTCACGGCGACGCTGGAGGGCACCTATACCGTGCTCGGTGAGGACGGGATGCGCGGACACGTCACCGCGCTGAACGTGCTCGGCAAGAAGGTCGGCGACAAGGAGCTGGAATTCGTCGTCGCGTCGACCGACGCCACGCCGGACTCGGCCGTCCGTGCCGTGCGCAAGCTGATCGAGCAGGACAAGGTACAGATCCTGCTGTCGCCGCTGTCGGGCGACGAGGGCATCGCCGTCAAGAACTTCGCCAAGACACACCCTGAGCTGACCTTCGTGAACGCCGCGTCCGGCGCACAGGAGACGACCTATGTCGATCCCGCGCCGAACTTCTTCCGCTTCAACATGGACGGCGCCCAATGGCAGGTCGGCCTCGGCAAATATGCCTACGAGACCAAGGGCTATCGCAAGATCGCGACCGTCGGCGAAGACTATTCCTTCATCTACACCCAGGTGTTCGGCCTGGCGCTGGAGTTCTGCGGCCTGGGCGGCAAGATCACCAGCCGGCAATGGGTCCCGCTCGGCACCAAGGATTTCGCGTCGGTGATTGCGGCGCTGCCCGATGACGTCGATGCGATCTATCTCGGTCTCGGCGGCGCCGATGCCGTCAACTTCCTCAACCAGTATCAGCAGGCCGGCGGCAAGGCGCACCTGATGGGCGGCTCGATCATGATCGACCAGACCATCCTGTCGTCCAAGGGAAATGCCAAGAACGCCCTGATCGGTACGATTGCGGCGTCGGGTCAGGCCGATACCTGGGAGGATCCGCGCTGGCAGAAGTTCGTGAAGGCCTATCAGGACTCGTTCCCGCCGGAGAAGCGCTTCCCGAGCCCGTCGCTGCTCGCCACCAACTACTATGGCTCGACCATGGCGTTGATCCTGGCGCTGCGCGAGGTCAATGGCGATCTGTCGAACAACCAGGCCAAGCTCAAGGCGGCGCTGGCGAAGATCGAGATCGATGCCCCCAACGGCAAGATCAAGCTCGACGCCAACCGCCAAGCCATCGGCACCAACTTCGTCACCGAGGTCGTCGACGACGGCAAGGGCGCGCTGTTCAGCAAGGTGGTGAAGGTGATTCCCGACGTCAACCAGACGCTGGGATATGATGCCGCCACCTTCGCCAAGATCGGCCTGCCGAGCCGCACCGTGCCTGAATGTAAGAAGTACTGACCTTTCTGCAGAGGGCGACGCGGCTCGAGCGGGCTCGGGCCGCGTCGTCGCGTCCCTTGCTTTCTGCCAAGCGATGATCGACGCTGACGAATAATAAGAACCATTTCGGTGAGGAAGTGATGAGTAGGGCGCTCGCCGTCTTTCATGCTCGCTTCGGCCGTGCGACGGTTTATCAGCTCAATCGGCCATTCAATGTGCATGCCCATCGCGAGGGACATCTGATCTTTCACGTTGGCGGGACGCCGGCCGATATTGACGTCTGCGATCAGCATTATCAGATCGGCGAGAACTGGATCGTCGCGGTCAATCCGTGGGAACCGCATAATTTCCTGCCGAACGATGTCGGCAACGGCGCCATCTTCTTCGTGCTCTACGTCAATGCGGAGTGGTTCACGCCATCGGCCGCGCGCGAGCAGGGCTTGCGGTTTGGTCGTACCTGCTTCCGGCGGACCGCCGCGCTCGATCGCTGCATTCGCCGCGCCGCAGCGTTGGTATGTGGCGCGCCATCGCTCGGTTGCCTCGACGGCGAGCTGCGGCAGCTGATCGACAGTTGCTACGAGGAAAGCTGGCGCGTTTCGGAGCAGATGCCCGAACGGCCATGCGCGGAAGTGACGGATTTTCGTGTTCGCAAGTGCATCAAGCTGATGTCGGACAGTCCATGCGCCGAGATCGAGCTCGATCAGATCGCCCGCGAATCCGGACTATCGCGGCCGCATTTCTATCGGCTGTTCCGCAGCCAGACCGGAGTGACGCCCAATCTCTATCTGAATACGCTGCTGATGGAGCGGGCGCTCGATGCCGTCGTGGCAACGGAAGCACCGATTGCCGACATTGGGTTCGATCTCGGATTCACCTCCCAGAGCGGCTTCACGCGCTTCTTCGCCGGCAATGTCGGCATGGCGCCGACCGACTATCGCCGCGCTGCAAAGGTGCTGCGCGCCTGATGTGCTGCTGCGCGTCGCGCGAAAAGAGACTGTCGATCAAGTGCGCACTCTCGTCTGCCGCTACACTCTGGGCAACGTGATCCGCAAAAGGATCCGACGAGGGAGGACGAGCGATGGCCGGCAGACCCGGCGATCTTCGGCTGAATGCGCCTTTCCGCTGTGACGACGGATCCGTCCCTCTTGTCGTGAGGGAGGGACGATGAGCCGCTTCATCGAGCGTCACCCGATCTGGTCCCTCATCATTCTTCTCGTCTTGGCGCTGCTGGCGTGGCTGATTTTCGCCGTCTGGCCGCCGGGGCTCGAGGAGGCGATCGGCCGCAAGAAGGTGTTCCTGAGTGCGGTGTTCAACGGCATCACGCTGGGCGGGCTGTATTTCCTGGTCGCGAGCGGGTTCACGTTGATCTTCGGCCTGATGCGAAACGTCAACCTTGCGCACGGCTCGCTCTATCTGCTCGGCGGCTATGTGGGCTACGGCGTGTCCGCCGCGACCGGGTCATGGATCCTCGCCTTCGTCGCCGCCTTCATTGTCGTCGCGGCCATCGGCGTTCTCCTGCAGCTGCTCGTCTTTCGCCGCATGGAGGGCCAGGACCTGCGCCAGACCATGGTGACGATCGGCCTCTCGATCGTGTTCGCCGATCTGATGCTGTGGGCGTTCGGCGGCGACTTCTATCAGATCCAGACGCCAGCCTGGCTGATCGGGCCGGTACAGCTGCCGCTGATGACGGCGATGAAATCGTCGGGCGAGGCTGTGTTCCTGCAGTATCCGCTGGTGCGGCTGGTGATCTTCTGCGGCTCCGTCGTGATCGGCGTCGCGATGTGGCTCGCGCTCAACCGCACCCGCGTCGGCATGATCGTGCGCGCCGGCGTGGATGATCGCGAGATCCTGGCGGCGACCGGTGTGCAGATTCAGCTCGTCTTCGTGCTGGTGTTCGCACTGGGCGCGGGGCTGGCCGGCATTGCCGGCGTGGTCGGCGGAACCTTCCAGTCGATCTCACCCGGCGAGGACACGCGCTTTTTGCTGGCCTCGCTGGTCGTCGTCATCGTCGGCGGCATGGGATCGATCCCGGGAGCCGCGCTCGGCGCGCTGATCATTGGGCTTGCCGAGCAGCTCGGCTCGGTCTACATCCCGACCTATGCGATCGTCGTGACCTTCCTGATCATGGTGCTGGTGCTCGCGCTGCGGCCCCAGGGCCTCCTGGCGAGGCGATGAGATGTCGCTGATCCAGGAGGCACGTGCGCGGGAGAGCATGCTGGCAGGCGGCGCCGCACGGCAGCCGGCCGCATGGTCGGCCACCGAGCAGCCCTGGGCCTGGGCGGTCTCCGCGCTGCTGCTGATCATGCCGCTGATCGCCAACGGCTTCTTCCTGATCGAGATCTTCGGCACGACCCTGATCCTCGGAACCATCGCGTTGAGCCTGATGTTCCTCGCCGGCTATGGCGGCATGGTCAGCCTGATGCAGCTGACGATCGCGGGCTTTGCCGGCTACATGGTCGCCGTGTTCGGCGTCAGCGGCAACGCCAATATCAGCCTCGGATGGCCGTGGTGGTTGGCGCCGCCGATGGCCCTGGTGCTCGCGGTGCTGTTCGGCACGCTGGGCGGCGCGCTGGCGGTACGCACCGAGGGCATCTACACCATCATGATCACGCTCGCGATCGGCGCGGCGTTCTATTATTTCACCAATCAGAACTGGGCGATATTCAACGGCCACACCGGCATCAACACGATCGCCACGCCACATTTTCTCGGCGTCGATTGGCGCATGGACGTCGCGTTCTATTACCTGACGCTGGCGGTGGCCGCACTGTGCTATTTCGCTGTGCTCTATCTGTCGCGCGCGCCGTTCGGCCTGGCGCTGCAGGGCGTGCGCGACAATCCCAGGCGCATGGCCGCGCTCGGCTTCAACGTCAATGCACATCGCATCGCCGCCTATGCGTTCGCGGCCCTGATCGCCGGCATGGGCGGTGTGCTCCAGGTCTGGAACTATCGGCAGATCTCGCCCGGATCTGTCGCGGTCGAGCGCTGCATCGACATTCTCATCGTCGCCGTCGTCGGCGGCATCACCCGGCCGGTTGGGCCCTATATCGGCGCCTTCATCTTCGTCATCCTGCGCACTTTCGCGCTCGACTTCCTGGTGAAGGTCGGGCTCGACGGCAACCGGTTCCGGCTGCTGATCGGGCTCGGCTTTCTCGCTATCGTGTTCTGGTCCTCCGACGGAGTCATCGGCCTCTATGAGCGGTGGCGCCGTCGCAGCGAGGCTTCGGAGCCGCGGTCGCGCCCCGGAGGTCACGGCCATGGATAGGGTCGCTGACCGGCTCTCGGCGCTCGGCTCGACTGCAGCCCTCGAATTGCGCGGTGTCACGCGGATGTTCGGTGCGCTCGCCGCGCTGACCGACATCACGATCACGGTGCGGCCCGGCGAGCGGCGCGCGGTGCTCGGCTCGAACGGCGCCGGCAAGACCACCCTGTTCAACTGCGTGACCGGCGACTTCCTGCCGACCTCAGGCACGATCCGCTTCTTCGGCGAGGACATCACCGCCTTTCCGCCCTACGAGCGGATCCGCCGCGGGCTGCGCCGCACCTACCAGATCTCGGCGCTGTTCCTCGGCCTGTCGGTGCGCGACAATGTCTATCTGGCATGCCGTGGCGTCTCGCGAGCGCGCTTCTCGATGCTGCGTCCCAGCGCCAATGACGCCCTGATGCAGGCGGCCGAGCGCCTGATCGAGGCCGTGCATCTGACGTCCGTGCGTGATCAACTGGTTTCGGAGCTCGCCCATGGCCAGCAGCGGCAGCTCGAGATCGCGCTGGCGCTGGCCGGCGCGCCCCGATTCATCCTGTTCGACGAGCCGGCGGCGGGTCTGTCGCCGACCGAGCGGCGCGAGCTGGTCGAGATCCTGACGTCGCTGCCGCCGCACATCGGTTACATCATCATCGAGCACGACATGGACGTGGCGCTGCGCGTCGTCGAGAGCGTGACGATGATGCACAACGGCCGCATCTTCAAGGAAGGCGCACCGCAGGAGATCGAATCCGATCCGGAGGTGCAGGAGCTCTATCTCGGAGGCGGCCATGAATGACGTCCGCCGCTCCGCGCCTGCGCTCGAGGTCCGCGGCCTCGACGTGTACTACGGCCATTCGCATGCGCTGCAGGGCGTCGATCTCCGGCTCGACAGCGGCGTCTTCTCGCTGGTCGGCCGCAACGGCATGGGCAAGACGACGCTGTGCAAGGCCATCATGGGCCTGCTGCGGCCGTCCGCCGGCACGGTGCGTCTGCGCGGCAATGATATCACCGGGCTCAATCCGGCGCGCATCGCGCGGCTCGGCGTCGGCTATGTGCCGCAGGGGCGGCGTCTGTGGCGCTCGCTCAGCGTCGACGAGCATCTGCGACTCGCCGCCGGCCTGCGCCGCGGCGCCTGGACCGTCGAGCGCGTCTACGAAACATTTCCGCGGCTCGCCGAGCGCCGCAACAATGGCGGCGGCCAGTTGTCGGGCGGCGAGCAGCAGATGCTGGCGATCTCGCGCGCGCTGCTGACCAATCCGCAGCTCCTGATCATGGATGAGCCGACAGAGGGCTTGGCGCCGGTCATCGTCGCCCAGGTCGAGGAGATGCTGATCCGGCTCAGCCAGGACGGCGACATGGCGGTGCTCGTGATCGAGCAGAACATCGGCGTTGCGACCGCGATCTCGTCCCGCGTCGCGATCATGGTCAATGGCCGCATCAACCGTATCATCGACTCGGCCCGGCTCGCCGCCGACCGCGAACTGCAGCAGCGCCTGCTCGGTGTCGGCCAGCATGCCGGCGACGAGACCGATCTCGGGACGGGCGAAGTTCAGGAGAGGCCCGCCGCACGTGCGGCGGTGTCAACGACGCCGAAAGCTGCGCCCGTCAAGGTTTACGTCTCTAATCCCGTGCTGCCGACGCGCTGGTCGCAGCCGGTGCCGATCGCGCAGATCGAGGCCAAGGCGCGCACGCTCTCCACCAGCGTCAGCCGACTTGACGAGGCCGCGCGCCAGGGCCGCGAGCGCGCCGCGCCGATCACGTCAGGTCCGCCCGCGGTGATCGTCGCCGGCACGCTCGACACCAAGGGTGACGAACTGCGCTTCATCCGCGATCTCGTCGCGAGCCACGGGCTGCGCACCCGGCTGGTCGACCTCTCCACCAGCGGACGCCATACGAGCTGCGACGTCTCGGCCCAGGAGATCGCGCTCAATCATCCGCGCGGCGGTCCCGCCGTGTTCGGTGCCGACCGCGGCGCATCCGTCACCGCGATGGCGGAGGCGTTCGGGCGCTGGCTGCGCCGGCAGGACAATGTCGCAGGTATCATCTCGGCGGGCGGCTCCGGCGGAACGTCGCTGGTCGCGCCGGGCATGCGCGAGCTCCCCGTCGGCGTGCCCAAGCTGATCATCTCCTCTGTCGCATCCGGCGACGTCGGCGCCTATGTCGGGCCGGCCGACATCGCGATGATGTACTCGGTCACCGACGTCCAAGGACTCAATTCGATTTCGCGCGCGGTGCTGAGCAATGGCGCGCATGCGCTTGCCGGCATGGTGATGGCCCGCCAGCGGAAGCCCGCTATCGCTGACAGCACCCGACCGCAACGTCCCGCGATCGGCATCACCATGTTCGGCGTGACCACGCCGGCGGTGCAGAAGCTCACGGCCGAGCTGCGCGACGACTACGAGTGCCTCGTCTTCCACGCCACCGGCGTCGGCGGCCGCTCGATGGAGAAGCTGGTCGATTCCGGCATGCTCGCCGGCGTGATCGATCTCACCACGACCGAGGTCTGCGACCTGCTGATGGGCGGTGTGTTTCCGGCAACCGAGGATCGCTTCGGCGCGATCATCCGCAGCCGCGTGCCCTATGTCGGCTCGGTCGGCGCGCTCGACATGGTGAATTTCGGCGCGCCCGAGACCATTCCCGAGCGCTACCGCGGCCGCAAATTCCACGTGCACAATCCGCAGGTCACGCTGATGCGGACGACGGCCGCGGAGAACGCGCAGATGGGGCGCTGGATCGGCGAGCGGCTCAATCGCATGGATGGATCGGTCCGGTTTCTCCTGCCGGAAAAGGGCGTCTCCGCGCTCGATGCGCCCGGGCAGCCGTTCTTCGATCGCGAGGCGGATGAGGCGCTGTTCCGCAGTCTCGAGCAGACCGTACGGCAGACCTCGAGCCGGCGCCTGATCCGCGTGCCGCATCACATCAACGACAATGAGTTCGCAGCAGTGGTCGTCGGCGCCATCCGGCCGATGCTTGGGCGGCTGCCGGCGCGGCGCAGACAGGCGAGGTGATGGTCATGCCGAGATATGAGCGCGCACCGCTGCTGAAGAAGTTTCGCGACATGGTGCGCCGTGGCGTGCCGATCATCGGCGGCGGCGCCGGCACCGGCCTGTCGGCCAAATGCGAGGAGGCCGGCGGCATCGACCTGATCGTGATCTACAATTCCGGCCGTTATCGCATGGCCGGCCGCGGCTCGCTCGCCGGACTGATGGCCTATGGCGACGCCAATGCCATCGTGGTCGAGATGGCCAGCGAGGTGCTGCCGGTGGTGAAGTCGACCCCGGTGCTCGCGGGCGTCAACGGCACCGACCCGTTCCGCGACATGGATGTGTTCCTCGATGAGCTGAAGGCGCTCGGCTTCTCCGGTGTGCAGAACTTCCCGACCGTCGGCCTGATCGACGGCACTTTCCGCGCCAATCTCGAGGAGACGGGCATTTCCTACGCGCTGGAGATCGACATGATCGGGCGCGCGCATGACAAGGACCTGCTGACGACGCCTTACGTCTTCAATGAAGCCCAGGCCGCGGGCATGGCGATCGCGGGTGCGGACATCATCGTCTGCCATCTCGGTCTGACAACCGGCGGCTCGATCGGCGCGCAGACCGCGCCCAAGCTCGAAGACTGTCCCGGCCTGATCGACAGCTGGGCCTCGGCCGCGCTCAGTGTCAACCCCGAGATTCTAGTTCTGGCGCATGGCGGCCCGATCGCGGAGCCGTCCGACGCCGACTTCATCATGAAGCACACCAAGAACTGCCATGGCTTCTACGGCGCCTCCTCGATGGAGCGGCTGCCGGTGGAGCGCGCACTGACGGAGCAGGTACGACATTTCAAGGCAATCAGCGCGCGGCCACGCCGCGTCTGAGGCGACAACACGAGATCCGGCAGCAGCGGCGCTGAGGCGCCGCATTCGCCGGACGAGAGACTGAGGGAGAAATGAGATGTCCGGGGCTCTGATCGGTGAGCTGATTCTTTGGCTGATCATTGCGATCATCGTCATCGTGGTCGCGGTCTACATCGTCAACTGGCTGTATCACCGCTCCTCGAAGGAGGTGTCCTTCGTCCGCACGGGCTTCCTCGGGGAGCGCGTCGTGATCAATGGCGGCGCCTTCGTGCTGCCCTTCATTCACGACTATACGCCGGTGAACATGAACGTGCTGCCGATGGGTATCACGCGCGCGCGGCAGGACGCCGTCATCACGCGCGACCGCATGCGGGTCGACGTCGAGGCCGACTTCTACGTTCGTGTCCAGCCGACGCGCGAGGCGGTGTCGATCGCGGCGGCGACGCTCGGCCGTCGCACCCTCGAGCCGGAGCGGCTGCATGCGCTGCTGTCCGGCAAGTTCATCTCGGCCATGCGCTCGGTTGCCGCTGAAATGACCATGGAGCAGATGCACGAGCAGCGCGGTGACTACGTGTCCCGTCTCAAGGCGGCCGCGGCCGAGGCGCTGGCCCAGAACGGCCTGGAGCTGGAATCGGTGGCGATCACCGATTTGGACCAGACAGATCTCGAATTTTTCAACCCCTCGAACCGGTTCGATGCCGAGGGCCTGACGCGGCTGATGGAGGACATCGAGAGCAAGCGCAAGCTGCGCAACGATATCGAGCAGGACTCGATGATCAAGATTCGGACCCGCAACCTCGAAGCCGAGCGCGAGGCGCTCGATATCGAGCGCGAGAGCGAGACGGCGCGGCTGGAGCAGGAGCGCGACATCGAGATGCGCCGCGCCCTGCAGCGGACGGAGGTGGCGCGCGAGCGGGCGCTGCGCGAGACCGAGGCCGAGCAGGCACAGATCATGGCGCGCGAGGCGATCGAGAAGGCGCGGATCGCGAACGAACTGACGATTGCCGAGGCCCGAATCGCTGCCGAGCGCGACACGCGGCAGCGCGAGATCGAGCGGACGCGTGCCGTCGAAGAGAGGGAGCTGCTGGCGCGCGAGGACATCGAGAAGGCGCGGATCGCCAACCAGCGCGCGATCGACGCCGCGCGCATCGAATCTGAGCGCGAGGTGCGCCAACGCGATATCGAGCGGACCCGCACCATCGAGGAAGCCGAGATCGCCGCGCGCGAGGCGGTGGAGAAGGCCAGGATTCAGCAGGACCGCGTCGTCTCCGATGCGCGCATCGCCAATGACGAGGAGACACGCCGCCGCGAGATCGAACGCACCCGCGCGATCGAGCAGGCGGAGATCGCCGCGCGCGAGGCGACAGAGAAGGCGCGCATCGCGCAGACCATGATCGTCAATCTGGAGCGCATCAGCTCCGACGAGCGCACCCGCGCCACCGAGATTGCCCAAGTGCGCAACATCCAGGAGGCTGAGATCGAGGCGCAGAAAGCGGTCGAGGCCGCCCGGATCGCGCGCGAGCAGGCATTGTCGGCGGAACGGATCGCCGCCGAGCACGCCACGCGCAGGCTGGAGATTGAGCGCAACCAGGGCATCGAGATCGCCGGCATCGCCGCGCGCGAGGCCACCGAGGCCAGCCGCATCGCCCAGGAGGAACGCGTGCGTGCACTGGAGATCGCGCGCGTCAGGACCATCGAGGAGGCCGATATCGCCTCGCGCGAGGCGATCGAAGCGGCCCGCATCGCCCAGGAGCTGGCTGTAGCAGCCAAGCGGATCCAGTCGGAGAAGGAGACGCGTAGCCTGGAGATCGAGCGCACGGAGGCCGTCGAGGCCGCCGATCTGAAGCGTCGGGAGGCGGTCGAGCGGCGCCGCATCGAGGTCGAGCTGGCGCTGGAGGCCGAGCGCATTGCTTCGTCGCGGACGCGCGAGGTGCTCAACATCGACCACAAGAAGGCGATCGAGCTCGCCGACGAAACCCGCGTCATCGAGCTCGCCGCCAAGCGAGCCGAGCGCATCGATGCGGATCGTCAGGTCAAGGAAGCCGAGATCGTCGCGCGCAGGCAGGTCGAGACCGCCGATGTCTCGCGCGAGCAGGCGCTGGAGGCCGTCCGGTTGGAGCGTCGCCGGGCGATCGAGCAGCTCGAGGTCGCGCGCGTCCAGTCGCTGCAGGAGGCCGAGATCGCGGCCCGTGAGGAGGTCGAACGCGCCCGCATCGCCTCGGATCGTGGTCTCGACGAGGCCCGCATCGGCCGCGAGCGCGAGCTGCGTAAGCTCGAAGTGAACCGCGAGAAGGACGTCGAGACTGCGCTGATGGAGAAGGCCATCGCGCTGTATCAAAAATCGCTGGAGGAATCCGCGGCCAAGGTCGCGGCCGAAGAGGCGCGCTCGCGTGCAACGGAAGCGGCGGAGAAAGTCGTCACGGCGCGCGAGAGCGAGATTGCCCGCCGCCGTAAGACGGTCGAGGTGCTGCTGGCCGAGAAGCAGGCCGAGGAGACGCGGATCGCCGCAGAGGCCGAGCGGGTTCGTGCCGCGGTCGAAGCGGAGGCGCAGAAGCTGCTCAACGAGGCCGAGAACGTCCTGACCGACCAGGCACGCTACTCGCTGTTCCGGCGCAAGCTGCTCGACCGCATCGAGGGCATCGTGCGCGAGAGCGTCAAGCCGATGGAGAAGATCGAGGGCATCCGCATCCTGCAGGTCGACGGCTTGAACGGAAATGGCGGCAACGGCAATGGCGGCCGCAGCGCGACCGACGAGGTGATCGACTCCGCGCTGCGCTACCGCGTCCAGGCGCCGCTGATCGACTCCATTCTCTCCGATATCGGCGTCGAGGGCGGCAGCCTTGCCAAGATGCCGGGCCTGATCCGCGAGGCCAGGGACATGCAGGGAATCCGGAAAGAAACCTCGGCGCGCAAGGAGACAGGCGGCGGCGCCGGATCGGGCGAGGGCAGCCCGTCCGAGCCGCCGACCGATCGCGGTCCGCGCAAGAAGGGTTGATGCGAGATGGCGAGGGTTTACGTCTCCACCGTCGTGAGTGCCCGCAACGATCGGGTGTGGGCGCGCGTCCGCGACTTCAACGGCCTGCCGAACTGGCATCCGGCGATCGCCGAAAGCCGGATCGAGGGCGGCGAGCCCGCCGACAAGATCGGCTGCGTCAGGGATTTCCGGCTTCGCAACGGCGACCGCATTCGCGAGAAGCTGCTCGGCCTGTCGGACTACGACATGTTCTGCACCTACTCGATCCTGGAATCGCCGATGGGCGTATCGAACTACGTCGCGACCCTCAGGCTGACACCGGTCACGGACGGCGACAAGACGTTTCTGGAGTGGACCGCCGAGTTCGACTGCGCGCCGGAGCGCGAGGCTGATCTGGTGGCTTCGATCGGCGGCGGCGTGTTCCAGGGCGGCTTCGATGCGCTCAAGCGCGCGTTTGGGGGCTGACGCCGTGCCGCACGTGGTCAAGAGCACCATCATCGATGCGCCGACCGAGGCCGTGTGGGAGGTGCTGCGCGACTTCAACGGTCATGATCGCTGGCACCCGGCGGTGGCGACCTCTGCGATCGAGCGTTCGCAGACGTCCGACAAGATCGGTTGTGTCAGGCGCTTTCGTCTGAAGGACGGCTCCGAGCTGCGCGAGCAGTTGCTGGCGCTGTCCGATCTCGAGCAGAGCTTCAGCTACTGTCTGCTCGATACGCCGGTCCAGCTGTTCAACTACGTCGCCCATGTCCGGCTGCTGCCGGTCACCGATGGTGATCGCACCTTCTGGCACTGGGAGAGCCGCTTCACGACGCGGCCCGAGCTGGCCGAGGCGCTGTCGCGCATGGTGGCAGAAGACATCTACCAGGCCGGCTTTGAGGCGATCCGATCGCATCTGAAGCAGGCGGCATGAGGACGAGGTGAATCGATGCCAGTCACGGTGAAGACGTTTCAGGCCGCGAGCGAAGCTGCGTCTGCGCTGTCGTCGGACCGCGCGGCGCGCTACCTGGGCGGCGGCACGCTGGTCATGCGCGATCTCAATGAGGGCGACGTCTCGATTGCGACGGTCATCCGCGCCACCGACCGGACCTTGCAGGGCATCGATGCGGCAGGCGCGCGCATCAGGATCGGCGCCGGCGTCACCTTCGCCCGCGTGCTGGCCGAGCGCGATCTCGCCTTCCTGCATCCGGCGGCGCGCTCGATCGGCGGCCCGGCGGTGCGCAACATGGGGACCGTCGGTGGCAATCTGTTCGCTCCGGCGCCGTTCGGCGACTTCACGGTGGCGCTGCTGGCGCTCGACGGCATCGTCTCGCTGCAGGGCAGCTTCGGCGTCAGGGACATGCCGATCGAGGAGTTCCTGCAATCGCGCGACCGCCAGGCCGGTGCGCTGGTGGTCGGCGTGTCGTGCATCCGTCCTGCGTCGGCGGATGCGTTCCGCTATCGCAAGATCGCCCGGATCAAGCCGAAGGGCGGATCGGTGATCACGCTTGCGGCGCATCTTCCACAGAGTGGCGGCCGCGTGACCGGCGCGCGGATCGCGCTGGGATCGATGGCCCCGACCGCCATCCGCGCCAAGGCGGCCGAGCGCGCGCTCGAAGGGCGGCCGTTCGACGCCGGCGCGATCAGTGCCGCCGCTGCTGCGGCGGCCGAGGGAACGGCACCCACCGACAATTCGCTGGCCAGCGCGTGGTATCGCCGCGAAGTGGTCGGCGTCCATCTGCGGCGGCTGTTGTCGGGACAGGAGAGCTAGAGCATGGCCAAGACCCCACTTCAGTTCCGGCACAATGGTCGCGATGTCGCGCTGTTCGTCGACGGCGGCACCAATCTGCTGGTCGTGCTGCGCGAGATGATCGGCGACCTCACGCCGAAATTCGGTTGCGGCCAGGGCGGCTGCGGCGCGTGCACGGTCCTCATCGATGGCGACGCGCACCTGTCTTGTCTGACGCTCGCCGAAGCCGTCGAGGGCCGCGCGGTCGAGACGCTCGACGGCATCAAGAGCGGTCCGAATTTGCATCCGCTGCAGCGCGCCTTCGCCGAGGGTTTTGCCGCGCAATGCGGCTATTGCACGCCGGGCATGCTGATGGCGGCGAAGGCGCTGCTCGACAAGATCCCGCAGCCAAGCCGCGAGCAGGTGGTAGAGGCGATTTCGGGCAACATCTGCCGGTGTACCGGCTACGAGCCGATCATCAATGCGGTGCTGGCGGCGGCCGCGTCGCTGCGCGCGAGTGCGTGAGGAGAGATCGCCATGCTGGAACTGCGCAAGGACATCTTCGCCGACGAGCGCGACGACAATCTCAACGAGGTCGGCAAGGGCACCCAACGCCAGGACATGCTCGGCCATGTCACGGGGACCTCGACCTATTTCAACGATCACAAGCTGCAGGGCATGCTGCATCTGAAGGTCGTGAGGTCGACGCAGCCGCATGCCCGGCTGCGCCGCATCGAGACCAGCGAGGCCGAACGGAGCGAGGGCGTGCGGCGGATCATCCGCGGCAGCGACGTGCCGCGCAATCTCAACACGCTGCTCAGCCTGATCAATTTTGGCAAGGACGATGAGCCGACGCTTGCCGTCGACAAGGTACGCTACCGCGGCGAGCCGATCGTCGCCGTCGTCGCCGAGACGCCGCGCGCGGCGGCCGAGGCGGCGGCCAGGGTACGCGTCGACTATGAGATCTTGCCGGCGGTGTTCGACGTCGAGGAGGCGCTGAAGCCGGGCGCGCCCACCGTCAACGAGACCTATCCGAAGAATACGTTCACCTATCACGACCGCTACGACCACCAGAAGTTGCGCTTTGGCGACGTCGAGCGCGGCTTTGCCGGCGCCGATCATGTCTTGGAACAGCGCTACCAGATGTCGCCGATCGAGCACGCGCCGGTCGAAACCAACGGCTCGATCGCCGCGCCCGACACCAACGGCCGCTACGTGGTCTATACCTCGACCCAGGCGCTGTTCTTCTCGCTCGACACCTGCGCCAAGATCCTCGATCTGCCGTCGAACACATTCCACTTCATCGGCGGCACGGTCGGCGGCGGCTTCGGCGGCAAGGTCGACACGCTGACCGAGCCGCTCGCCATTCTCGCTGCGATGTTGACGGGGCGCCCGGTGCGCTACGTGCTCGGACGAGAGGAGGAGATGCAGTTCGGGCCGCCCCGCGGTGCCGAGCGCATCTACATCAAGGACGGAGTCATGCGTGACGGCCGCATCGTGGCGCGCCAGATCCGCGGCTATTTCGACTCTGGCGCTTATACGCGGCTGTCGAGCTACGCGGTGGTCAAATGCGCCGCGCACCTGCCGGGGCCCTACACGATCCCGAACGTCCATGGCGACATCTACTGCATCTTCACCAACCGCACGCCGGCCACCGCGATGCGCGGCTTCGGCATCACCGGCATGGACTTCGCGCTCGAATGCCAGATGGACAAGCTCGCGCATCTGATCGGCATGGACCCGATGGAGTTTCGTATCCTCAACGCCTATCGCGACGGCGACATGAAGGCGCATCGCCGCGAGGCCAAGAACACCGCGCTGATCGAATGCGTCCAGGTCGCGGCCGAGAAGGCCAAATGGCCGATCCGCGAGGAGTTCCGGCGCATGTCCTCGCGCAAGGATGGCGGCGGGGCGCGGGCGGCTGTTCCCTCCACGCCACGAGAGCCGGTGAGCGCGCGGCCTGCGCCGGCGCAGCAACGCACCAGCTACGATCGTGGTCTCTCGGCGCCGCCACAACCCGAGCCGCCACCACCTCCGCCAACGAGCCCGGCGCCTTCGCCGGGGCACGGCGCGACGCGGTTCTCGTCGGTGTTCGGCACGAGGAGGCGCTGACATGACGAGGCACCGCGGCCGCGGCATGGCGGCGATCAACTATCCCATCGGCATGAATCTCGGCGGCGATCCGAGCCAGGCGCTGGTGCATTCCAACCCCAGCGGCAAGTTCACGGTGGCGCTGTCGTCGATCGATCTCGGGCAGGGCATGAAGTCGGTGACGCGGCAGATCTGTGCCGAGACGCTCGGCGTGCCGGTCGAGGACGTCTATGTCGACACCGCCGATTCCGACACCGGCCCGCATTGCATGGGCTCGTTCGCTTCGCGCGGCACCCATCGCGTCGGCAATGCCGTGATGGCGGCGGCCAAGGAGGCGCGTGGCGTCATGATGGAGGCCGCGGCCGAGGAGCTCGAGGTCAACGCCAGCGATCTCGAAACGGATGGTCGCGGCAACATCCACGTCAAGGGCGCGCCGCATCGCTCGATCTCGGTGAAGGACGTCGCCATCGCCGCGCAGTTCCGCCAGGGCAAGACCATCTCCGGCCGTGGCATCTTCCTGGTGCCGCTGTCGGAGGTGGATCCCGAGACTGGCGAAATGTCCCCGGCGACCTGCTACGCGCATGCCTGTCTCGTCGCCGAGGTCGAGGTCGATGACGAGACCGGCGAGGTCGGCGTGGTCAGGATGGACAGCGCCTATGAGCTGGGACGCGCGCTCAATCCCCGCCTCGTCGAGCAGCAGCTGGTCGGCGGCGCCTGGATGGGCATGAGCCACGCGCTCTACGAGACGACGGAGCCGTACTACCCGGACCCGAAGCAAGGACCGCGCGACTTCGTGGAATACCTGATGCCGGGACCTGGCGACATCTGTCCGCACGACATCGCCGTGCTGGAGCGGCCGGCGCCCGACGGACCGTTCGGCGGCAAGGGCCCTGGCGAGATGTGCGCCAATCCTGTGCTTCCTGCCATCGCGAATGCGATTTTCAACGCCGTCGGCGTGCGCCTCGACGAACTGCCGATCACGCCAGAGAAAGTGCTGCGCGCGATCAAGGCCCAGGGCGGCGCCCGGCCGCAGACGCGGCGGTGACGCAGCATGGTGGTCCGCAGCAACATCGTCGGCATCGACTCGCCGCAGGCGCTGGAAAAGGCACTGCGCGCGGCGTACTATCTCGCCGATGACGGGCTCTCCACCGCGGCCTATCTCGCGCTCGCGCTGGGCAAGCCATTGCTCTTGGAAGGCGCGCCCGGCGTCGGAAAAACCGAGGCGGCGAAGGCAATCGCCGCGGTGCTCGGCCGCAAGCTGATCCGCCTGCAATGCTACGAAGGTATCGACGCTGCTGCGGCGCTCTACGAGTGGAACTATCCGCGCCAGATGCTCGCGATCCGCCAAGCCGGCGAGGAGAGCATCGACATCTATGGCGAGAGCTTTCTGATCGAGCGGCCGATGCTGGCCTGCCTGCGCGCGCCCGATGCGACCGTGCTGCTGATCGACGAGATCGATCGGGCCGACCAGGAGTTCGAGGCGTTCCTGCTCGAATTTCTCTCCGATTTCCAGATATCGATCCCCGAGCGCGGCACGGTGCGCGCCGCGGAGCGGCCGATCGTGGTGCTGACCTCGAATCGGACCCGTGACCTGCACGAAGCGCTGCGCCGACGCTGTGTCTATCATTGGATCGACTATCCCGATGCGGAGCGCGAGGCGCGCATCGTGATGATGCGGGCCTCCAGTGTTGCCGAAGCGACCGCGCGGGCCGTGGTGGCTGCAGTGGCGAAGCTGCGGCGCGAGCCGCTGAGCAAGGCGCCCGGGATTGCCGAGGCGGTCGATTGGGCGGAGGCGGCGACGCTGCTCAACCAGACCGGCGCGCGCTGGCCCGATGCGTTCAAGCGCGCGATTGGCGTCGCGCTGAAGGATGAGGAGGATCTGTCCTTCATCGCGCCGCGGCTCGACGCGCTGCTCGCGGAGGCGATGACATGAGCGAGCCCCGCCTGCCGCAGGCGACCGAGATCTTCGTGACATTCGCTGCGCTGTTGCGGCGAAACGGCTTCGCAATTGCGCCGGAGCAGACCACCGCCTTCCTCGCTGCGATCGAACTGCTGGGGCCTGTCAGCATCGAGGATATCCGTCGTGCCGGGACGGCGACCCTCGCGCCGCCTCCGGAGCGGCTCGCGACCTACAATCTGCTGTTCGACGTCCATTTTGGTGTCGCCGAGGCAACGGCCTTCAGCGAGAGCGACAGGCAGGACGATGTCGTGCGTCTCCAGGAGGAAGGGGACGGCGCTGTCGGTCCCGATCTCGCCGAGGAGCAGAACGAGTCAGGTCTGGCTGCGACGCGCGTTGAAGCGCTGGTCGCCCGCCGCTTGGCTGCGACGACGGGCGGCCATGCCCTGCAGCGCCTCGCGCGTCAGGCGCGTGCAAAACTGCCGAAACGGCGTGGCCACCGGCGCATGCGCGCGCGGCGCGGCAGCTTCGTGGACCTGCGCCGGACCCTGCGCGAGAGCATAAGGCGCGACGGTGAGGTGCTGTCGCTGCGGCGGCTGAAGCGGCGACCTCGATTGCGACGATTGCTGCTGCTGATCGACGTCTCCGGCTCGATGAAGGCGCGGACCGAGGATAACATGCGGCTCGCCCACGTGCTGGTGCAGGCCGTACCCCAGGCCGAGGTGTTCACGCTTGGCACACGGCTGACACGCGTGACGCGGCCCTTGCGGCTGAAGCGGCGCGAACAGGCGCTGCTCGCTGCCTCGCATCTCGTCAGCGACTGGGACGGTGGCACGCGCATCGGCGAGGCGCTGCAGGCCTTCCTCGCGGTGCCGCGGTTCTCGACCTACGCGCGGGGCGCCGTCGTGCTGGTCATCTCGGATGGGCTCGAGCGTGGTGACCATCATGTGCTCCGTGACGCCGTGTGGAGGCTGTCGCTGCGCGCCTGGCGCCTGAGCTGGCTGACGCCGCTCGCGACGGGGCCCGGCTTCAAGCCGCAGACCGAGGCGTTGCAGGCGATCGCGCCATTCGTCGACGACATCGCAGCCGGCGGGTCGGACGAGACCATCGTCGCGCATGTTCTGTCGCTGGCACAGAGGAGGGCGGCATGACCGGTTATGTCGATGCGCATCACCACATCTGGCGTCAGGCCGATCTGCCCTGGCTGGTCGGGCCGATGCAGCCGCGGATTTTCGGCCCCTATGAGCCGATCAGGCGCGACTACACGATCGAGGAGTATCTCGACGACATCGCCGGCAGCGGCGTCACGCAATCGGTCTACGTCCAGACCAACTGGGCCAAGGACGGCTTCGAGGACGAAGCCGCCTGGGTGCAGCGAACTTCTGAGCAGCACGGCTTTCCGCACGGGATCGTCGCCTATGCCGATCTGAGCGTCGAAGATGCGCGGCCGCAGTTCAACCGGCTGGCGCGCTATCCCCTGCTGCGCGGGGTCCGGATGCAGCTGCACTGGCATGAGAACCCGCTCTATCGTTTCGCTTCGTCCCCAGACCTTTGCAGAGATACCCATATCCGCGCCAACATCGCGCGGCTCGCCGACTACGGCTGGTCCTTCGACCTGCAGGTCTTCGGGCCGCAGATGGCGGGCGCCGCAGCGCTCGCCGAGAGCTGTCCGTCCGTGACCTTCATCCTCCAGCATGCCGGCATGCTGGAGGATCTGTCCACGCGCGGTCGCGATCGATGGCGAGCCGGCATGCAGCGGCTGGCGAGCTGCAGCAATGTCGTCAGCAAGCTCTCGGGCCTCGGCACCTTCATTCGCCGCAACGATCCGGCGCATGTCGCCGACGTGGTGCGGGAGACGGTCGGAATGTTCGGCCCCGAGCGCTGCCTGTTCGGCTCGAACTTTCCGATCGAGAAGCTCTGGACCGACTACCGCGTACTGGTGGGGGCCTATGAGGCTGCCATCCGGGACCTCGACGAGCATGCGCGCGCGCAGGTCATGGGAGGGACGGCGCAGCGCGTCTATCGGCTGGGATGATACCGCCTGCAACGACAACAAAAGCAACAGGGAACGCTCATGGCGCTGGAAATCAAGGTTCTCGACTATGGTGATATCGAATTGGAATCGAGCTTCCTTGTGCTCGGCCGTGATTGCGGCCGCACCCGCCGGGTGCTGACGCTCGGCTTCCTGATCCTGGGCGGGCCGTATCCGGTCGTGGTCGATACCGGCTACCGCTCCAACCAGATCATGGAGACGCTGGGCATGCGCGGGCTGCAGTACCATGAGAACATGATCGAGAACCAATTGGCGCGGCACGGCGTGCGCATGGGCGATGTCCGCTACGTCTGCCACACCCATCTGCACATCGATCACGCCGGGAAGGACGATCTGTTCCCGATGAACACGACGGTCGTGCTCAACCGCCGCGAGCTCGAATACTCGGTTTCCGGGCTGATGCATCCGCAATATCCGGCGCCCGACATCAAGCATCTGATCGACCGGCTGCACACCAAGAGTGCGCTGCGTTTCCTCGACCTCGAGCTCACCGGCCCGGTCGAGCTGATGCCGGGCGTCTATTGCGACGCTGCGAATGCCCATACCGAAGGCTCGATGAACATCCACGTCCACACTGCCGATGGCATCGCTACCATCTGCGGCGACGTCATCTACGACTTCAACGACCAGATCGTGACGCCGTTCAACGAGATCCAGGATGGCGAGCCGCGCACCACCGGCAATCACGGCACGACAAAACGCGCCGAGAAGGCAGCGATCAAGAAGCTGCTGTCAAGTTCGCGCTATCTGCTGCCGGTGCACGATCGTCCCGCCAAGATCGAAGGCGGTGTGGTGGTGGGACGGCTGCACGACCAAGTGCCGGGGCCGCTGGTGCAGTCGCTGCCGCAGCGGCACTGGTTTCCGGCGTGAGCAGCACAAGGTGCCCCCATGACCCACGTGACGTTGCGCAGTGAGTTCGAAACTCTGATCGATCCGTATGCGCCGGTGGCGCAGGTCGCGACCGGCTTCGAGTTCACCGAGGGGCCGATCTGGCATCCCGTCGAGCAGTTCCTGCTGTTCTCCGACATGCCGGCTGATGTCCGCCGCCGCTGGGACGCGAAGCGCGGCGTGGTGGAGATGCGGCGGCCGTCGAACAAGTGCAACGGCATGACCTATGATGCCGAGCTCAATCTGATCGTCTGCGAACACGCGACGTCGTCGCTGGTGCGCGAGCGTCCCGACGGCCGCCGCGAGATCCTGGCATCGCATTTCGAGAACCAGGAGCTGAACAGCCCCAACGACGTGTGCGTCCATTCCAGCGGGACGATCTACTTCTCCGACCCGTGGTATGGCCGCATGCCGGTCTACGGCGTGGAGCGGCCGCGCCAGCTCGGCTTCCAGGGCGTGTACCGGGTGCCGCCGGGCGGCGGTCCGCCGCGGCTGCTGGTTGACCGCCATCTGTTCGACCAGCCCAACGGGCTGTGCTTTTCCCCGGACGAGAAGCTGCTTTACGTCAACGATACGGTGCAGGCGGTGATCCGCGTGTTCGACGTCGGCGGCGATGGTGCGCTGGCGAACGGGCGCGTCTTTGCCAGCGGCATCCGCTCCGAGCTCGAGCCAGGCGTGCCCGACGGCATGAAATGCGACCAGCGCGGCAATGTCTGGGTCACCGCACCCGGTGGCGTCTGGGTCTATGCGCCTACGGGCGAACTGCTCGGCAAGGTGCGCGTGCCGGAGCTCGTCGCCAATCTCGCCTGGGGCGGTCCCGAGTTTCGCACGCTCTATCTCACCGCGACCCATTCGGTCTATGCGATCGCGACCAAGGTCGGTCCGCGCCACGAGCCGTATATGAGCGCGCGAAGTCGAGGGGCGTCAACGGCAGGTCTGGCGATGTCCAGCGCGACGTCCGCGCCATCGGCGCCGCAGCTGGCATCTGGTGACATGCAGCTCGATCCGCGCCGCTGCGCGATGATCATCCAGGATCTGCAGAACGACGTCATCATGGACGGTGGCGCCTTCGCGGATTCCGGCGCGCCCGGTCATGCCAAGCAGCAGCGCGTGGTCGACAATGTCCGGCGGCTCGCCGAGGTCGCGCGTGCGCGCGGCGTCGTCATCATTCATGTCTGGTTCGTGGTCGAGCCGGGCGCGCCCGGCGTGACCTTGAACGCACCGCTGTTCGAGGGGCTGGTCGACAGCAAGGCGATGGTGCGCGGCAGCTGGGGCGCGGCGCCTGTCGCCGGCCTGGAGCCGCGCAGCGGCGACTTCGTGGTCGAGAAGATGCGCATGAGCGCGTGGGAAGGCACGCGGCTCGAGACGATTCTCAAGGCCACCGGGCGCGACGTCCTCATCAATACCGGCGCCTGGACGAACATGTCGGTGGAGCACACCGCGCGCACCGGGGCCGACAAGGGCTATTTCATCGTGGTGCCGGAGGATTGCTGCTCGACCATGAACGCGGACTGGCACAATGCGTCGATCAACTTCGCCATGCAGAATGTTGCTGTCGTGACCACGGCCGACGCGGTGATCAGGGCGCTGGGGTGAGGCATGCCAAAGCTGCTGCATCTCGTCGCCTCGCCGCGGGCAGATTCGGAATCCAGCGCCGGCGCGCGCGCCTTCCTGGACCGCTTCAGGCAGGCGCGGCCGGGTTGGGACGTCGACGAGATGAATCTGTGGCGCGAGAGTCTGCCCGAGTTCGACGGCGAGATCCTGCAGGCGAAATATGCCCGCATGGGCGGCCGCGCCTTCACCGACGGCCAGCGCCGGGCGTTCGCTGTGGCCGAGCGCATGGCGGTGCGGCTCGATCTGGCCGAGCGCGTCGTGATCTCGACGCCGATGTGGAATTTCGGCGTTCCCTACAAACTCAAGCACTGGCTCGACATCATCAATCAGCCGGGCCTCACCTTTCGCTTCGATCCGTCGCGTGGCTACCTGCCGCTTCTGAAGGATCGTCCGACGCTGGTGATCCTCGCCAGCGGCGGCGACTTCACCACCGGCATCAGCCGGGGGCGTACTGACCTCGCGACGCCCTATTTGCGCGAGGCGCTGCGCTTCATGGGCCTTCGCGACCTGCACTTCGTGGCGATCGGGCCGACCAGCGGGCCGGCGGCGCACACCGGCGTGGCGCGTGAGCGGGCGCACAGGCGGCTCGTCGAGATGGCCGCGCGATTTTGACGAGGCAGCCGCGCGGCGCGCATCAGGTCCTAGCAGCAAGCGGTGCGGCCTTCGACCGGCGACCGTCGTCCTCTAGCCGCGCTCTCGACTGATTCGGCCGCGAATTCAAGCGACAAGCTCGACTGTCGCTCCGGTCGCGTCGATCAGGTGAACACGTTCGACCTCGGTGCGGGGCAGCAGGGCACGAATCTCAGGCTCCGACATCAGGCTGAAGGCGGTCGAGAGCGCGTCTGCCGCCGTTGCATTGCCGGCGACCGTGGTCACGCTGCGATAGCGCTGCGCACAGCCGCCGTCGTGCGGATCGAACAGATGATTGAAGCGGCCTCGCGGATCGAAGCGGAAGCCATAGGCGCCCGATGTCGATACGGCGCGATCGATGATCGGAAGCAGTGCAGCGGTCCGGTCGGGAATGTCCGGATCGGCGATTGCGATCTCCCAGGGCCGTGCATCCGGCCGTGCGCCGATGGCGCGGGCTTCGCCCATGTCGACCAGGCTGTGCTGCACGCCCTCGCTGCGCAGGAGCTCGACGATCCGGTCCGTGACATAGCCCTGCGCGATGCCATTGAGGGTGAGCGCCATGCCGCGCGGCATGACGATGCGATCGCGGCTGACGCTGAGCCGCTGATGGCCGACCCGCGCCAGCGCCTCTTGCACGGCCGCTTGCGGCGGCCCGTCGGGATTGGCATGCGGGCGCGAAAAATGATCGGCATAGAGCGTCCACAGCGGTTGCACCGTCGGGTCGAAGCGGCCGTCGGTCATCGCGGCGTAGCGCTGCGAGCGTGTGAGGATGTCGACCAGCTCGGGCGCGGGGTCCACCAGCACACCGGTGCGGTTCAGCGTCACCAGCGCCGATTGCTCCAGATACAGGCTGAACAGGCGCTCGAGCCGCCGGGCTTCGCCGATCGACACCGTGATCAGCCGTTCGGCTTCCTGCCGGTCGCGGTGATGAAGCTTGATCGTGGCGACGGCGCCGAGCAGCGTGCCGCGCCATTCGACCGATCCGCTTGTGCTGTCGGCCGCCTGCGCCCAGGAAGGAGCAACCGCGAGACCCGCCAATGCGGCGCTGATGCGGATGAAGCGCCGGCGCGAGAGGTAAAGTGTCATCGCTGGACTCCCGTGGTTTGCTTCGAACCCGGCTCGGCCAGACCGGCGTTGTCGTCGGCGGAGCTCAGCACGTAGTCGCGGGGCACCTCGGTGAAGCCGACGATGCGGCCGCCGTGCTCGGCAGCGAACCGCTCGGCCGCGGTCCGATCCGAGAACGGCACCGCCTCGTCGCTGCCCATGCCGCTCCTGACCCGGCTGCCGATCACGAACACCGCCTTGCGCGCCTCGACCCAATTGTCGGCGCCCGGATTGTCCCAGCTCGCGGCTTTGCCCATGTCGGAGACGTAGATCGCCTGGATGTCCTTGGGCTCGTCGGGCAGCATCGTGAAGGCGATGGCGTCACGCGCGGAGGAGAACCAGACCGGTTCGATCAGGCTGGCGGCGAAGATCTGTCCCTTGGGGCCAGAATGCTCGAGCAGATTCATGCCGCAATAATGCCCGATCGCCTCCGCCGTCAGCTTGATCGGCGGCGGCGGCGCGGCCGCCTGCCTGTCGTTGCAGGCGGCAAGCGCAAAGGCGGCGATGAGCAAGCCGGCGAAAGCGAGGCGTTTCATAGCTCCCTCCGGGAGAAGGCCAGCGCGGCGCCGGCGAGCGGCACCAACGTCCAAAGCACCAGCGCTGTGAGCAACACCTGCACCGACAGCGTGCTGCTGCCGGCGAGCCCGGCCATGCCGGAGAACAGGCTGACATTGGCGAAGCCGGTCAGGTTGAACAGCCGGTAGGCGTCGGTCGGGTTGAGCAGCAGCAGCGCGCTGAGCACGCCGCCGGAAACGTTGCGGCCCTGATCGATCACGAGAAGGCCGAGCAGCGCCATGTCGTAGATCAGGACGAGCACGAGCCACAGGCCGATGCTGACCCCCGCTGCGGTGCCGCGGTCGCGCACCACTGCACTGACGAGATAGCCGATCGCGACGAACACCGCGCCAAGCAGAACGGAGGAGCCGATCATCGCGGCGAAGGCCGCGAGCCCGTCACTGTCGAAGTGACTGCCGGCGATCAGCAGCGCTACGGCAGCGGCGCCATAGCCGAGGCAGGTCGCGAAGGCGAGCACCGCGAGATGACCGAGGAACTTGCCGAGCAGCACCTGCCAGCGCGCCACGGGATAGCTGAGCAGCAGCAGCATGGTGCCGCGCTCCATGTCTCCGACGATGGCGTCGTGCGAGATCAGAAGCGCGATCAGCGGGATCAGGAAGATGGTCAGGCTCGACAGGCTGACGATGACGACGTCGAGCGCGCGCGCGCCCACGGTGCCGGTCGGTGCGCTGCCGAGAAAGGTCAGCGACAGCGCGAGCCCCGCCAGCAGCAGGGTCGACGCCAGCACCCAGCGATTGCGGATCGCCTGCTGGATTTCCTTCGCGGCGATGGTGATCACGGCATTCATTGCGAACGCTCCGCGTGGCGCAGGAAATGCGCGTAGAGCTCGTCGAGATTGGGCGGGATGAGCTCGAGATCCTGCACGGCGGTGCCGTCGGCCGTCGCACGGCGCAGCAGAGCGATCTTCTCGTCCTGCGCTGCGTCGATCTCGACGATGTGGCCATTGACCCGACGATAGGAGGTCGCCTCCGGCAGCCAGGAGGGCCGGCCGGATGGCGGCAGCTCAGCGACCTTTACCCGGATCCGGGTCGGCAGTCGCGCGAGGCGGCGCAACTCGTCGAGCGTGCCGTCGGCGACCTTGAGTCCCTTGTTCATGATGATGACACGGCCGGCCCGCTCCTCCAGCTCGGTCAGCGCATGCGATGACAGCAGCACCGTCGTGCCCTCGGCGGCGAGCTTCTGGATCACCTCGTAGAACGTCTGGCGCAGCTCGGGATCGAGACCGGTGGTCGGCTCGTCCAGCAGCAGCACGCGTGGCCGGCCGATCAGCGCCTGTGCCAAGCCGAGGCGCTGGCGCATGCCCTTCGAGTAGGTATTGACGCGGCGTCCGGCAGCGTCGCCCAGCCCGACGACATCGAGCAGCGCCAGCGCGCCCTTCACAGGCTCGCGCTTGAGGCGGGCGTAGAAGCTCTGCGTCTCGCGGCCGGTGAGCGCGGCATCGAAGGCGACGTTCTCCGGCAGATAGCCGAGCCGACGCCGCGAGGAGAACTCGCCCGCGGCCGGGTTTTCGCCGAGCAGCGCGATCGCGCCCTTGGTCGGTCGGATCAGGCCGAGCATCATCTTCATCAGCGTGGTCTTGCCGGCGCCGTTGTGGCCGATCAGGGCCACCATCTCCCCGGCCGCGAGATCGAACGACACGCCCTTGACGGCTTCGACCTTGCCGTAGTGCTTGATCACGTCGGCGATATGGACGGTCGCGCTCATCGGGCGCTGCTCCTAGCGGCAGTGCGGCGCGCCGGCGGTGGCGACATCAGCGGATGGCTGTCGACCACGCCGCCGGGCAGGATCGCCGGGAACTGCGCCTGTGCCCAGCGGATCACCTGCACGGCCGGACTGTTGATCAGGACCTTGGCGGCCGGCGCGGTCCACAGCACGCGGTCGATCAGATCATTCGGCCGGTAGGCGGTGTCGGCAACGCCGTCGCCGTTGAGGTCGAAGCCCGGGTTGTCGCTCCAATAATTGCCGCGGCCGTCTTTCGACCAGTCGAGATGGCGGGTGCCGACATACTTGATCTGGCTGGCATTGTTGACGAAGGCATTGCCCCTGATGTCGTTGCCCTCGGAGCCGGCGGTAAAGTGAACGCCGATCTCGCACCCTTCGAACCAGTTGTCAGTGATATGGTTGTTGTTGGTGTTGTAGATGAACACGCATTTCTCGGGACCGGGACGGGCGCCGGCGGTCGGCGTGGCCGTGCTCGCATCGGCCTGCGGCACGCCTTCGTCGGTGCCGCGGTTCTCCGCGGTGGCCCAGCGCTCTGCCGGCTGCAGCCCACCGATCACGCTGTTGCCGGCGATCTGCGAGCCGTTGGCCGCGTTGAACAGCAAGCCGCGGTCGCGGTCGTGATCCGAGACGTTATCCCTCACGACGAGCGCCTTGGAGAACATCATCGCATAGCCGATGATGTTGCGGGTCGAGACGTTGCCGGAGATTTCGCTGTCGTTGGTGTACATGAAGTGGACCGCGAAGCGCAGGTCGCTGAAGCGATTGCCGCTGAAGACGTTGTTGCGGCTGGTGATGGCGAACACGCCATCGCGGCCGTACCGGAATTGGTTGTCGATCACCTTGGCGCCCGGCGCGTTCCAGACGGAGACGCCGTTGCCGGTGACGCCGCCGCGCGTCGCGCGCAGGCCGATGATGCTGTTGTGACGGACCATGGCGTTGGCTGATCCGTGCAGATAGACGCCGAACAGATTGCCCTCCATCTGGTTGTTCTCGATCAGCGTGTCGTGCGCGCCCTGGTCGACGAAGATGCCGGAATCCATCTGCTCAAGCGAGCGGCCGGAGCCTTTGATGACGAAACCTCGAATGACGGTACCCGGTGCCATGACGGTGATGACGCTCCCACGGCCGTCGCCGGTGATCACGGCGCCATGCGCGCCGGTCAGTGTCAGGCGACGGGTGATCCGCAGCGGCCCGTGATAGGTGCCTGCGGCCAGCGCGATCTCATCGCCCTCGGCCGCGCGATCGAGCACGTCCTGCAAGTCGGCAATGTCGGCCGCGACCGCTCGTGTCGCCGCTGTTGCGCGGAAGGGCAGGCTGGCGACGACGAGCGCCGCCAGCCCCAGAGTCTTGATATGGCGCATGCGCCGCATCGCTCACGCGTTCCGCGGCGAGACCAGCATGCGTCCGCGCATTTCCATGTGCATGGCGTGGCAGAACCATGTGCAGAAATACCAGTACACGCCGGGCTTGTCGGCGATGAACGTCACCGACGAGGTCTGCTGCGGATCGATCTCCATGTTGACGCCGTAGTTGACGATGCAGAAGCCGTGCACCAGATCCTCGACGTCGTCGATGTTGGTGACATAGACCGTCACCTCGTCGCCCTGCTTGACCTCGAACTTTTCGAGCGCGTAGGCGGGCGCGCTGGACCACATGTAGACGCGCACCTTGTTGCCGTCGCGGATCACCTTGGCGTCGCTCTCCAGCGTGACGCCGTCGGCTGCGGCCTGCTTGCGGGCGTCGGCGAAGAACGGGTCGTCGCGTTTCCAGATCGAGGTCACGCGGCCCTCGAGCTTGGAGCGGTGCACGATCACGGCGTCATGCGGCTCAGCGAAGCTCGGGCCGTCATGCACCAGCTCCATCTTGTCGCCGGAGATGTCGATCAGCTGGTCGTTCTCCGGCTTGAGCGGGCCGACATTCAGGAAGCGATCCTTGGAGAACTTGTTCAGCGACAGCAGCCATTTGCCGTCGGCTTCCTTGGTCTCGCCCATCGAGGCGTGGTTGTGGCCCGGCTGATAGTGGACGTCGAGCTTCTGGATGATGGGGTTGACCTTCTCGCCCTTGAAGGCGCGCTTGGCGAGATCGAGGCTCCATTTGCAGACCTGGCTGTCAAGGAACAGCGTGGTGTAGGCGTTGCCCCGGCCGTCGAAGGCGGTGTGCAGCGGCCCGAGGCCGAGCTCCGGCTCGGCCACGACGACGTCGCGCGGCTTGATCTTGTCGTCGAACAGGTTGTCGATCAGGCGGACGTCGATCACCGTGACCGTCGGCGCCAGCTTGCCATTGGCGACGACGTGGATGCCATCGGGGGCCGTGTTGAGGCCATGCGGACTGTTGGAGACCGGCACGTAGCGCGTGTAAGGCGATCCTTTGCGGCCGTCGATCACGGGAACGCCGTTCATCTCCTTGAAGTCGCCCTTCTTGACGGCCTCCTCGATGCGCTTGATGTTGAAGATCGTGACCCAGTCCTGTTCGCTTGCCGTCATCTCGGCCAGGGTGACGCCCTTCTCCGAGTTGTAGCAGGTCGAGAACGCATATTTGCCCTGGTAGTCGCAGTCGGTGTTGTCGAGATTGCCGTCGACGATCACCTGCCAGGCGACCTTCATGGTGTCGCCGTCGACGGCCGAGAACATCGACCAGTATTTCGACTTGTCGTCGAGCACCTTGCCGTCGTTCGGCAGCGGCACCTCATATTCGCCGTTGCAGAAAACGTAACCGGTGCGCGGGAACTTCTGCGGACGCATGCCGTGGATGGTGTACTGGTTCGGCAGCTCGATGATCTTGTCGCATTTCATCACGTCGGTGCGAATGCGGGCGAGCCGGGTGTTGGCCTTGTCGTTGATGAAGATGTAGCGGCCGTCATATGTGCCGTTGGTGAACGACATGTGCGGATGGTGGCAGTCGCCGTTCATCCAGATGCCGAGCCGGTCCTTGAGCCGTTCGCGCGTCTCGGGCAGCAGCCCCTCGGTCATGATCTTGCGGCTCTCGTTGGTCTGGCCCCAGCCGGTGGCGCTGCACCGGTTGAAGACCGGAATGCGCATCAGCTCGCGCATCGAGGGCATGCCAACGATCCGCAACTCGCCGGTCTGGCCGCTGGAGAAGAATACATAGTACTCGTCGAGCTGGCCGGGCGCGACCTCCGCCTTGCCGGCGCCTTGCGCCGGTCGCGACTGTGCGGCGGCCGGCGTGGTCTCGACGCTCTTGCCGAGGCCGATGCTGCCGGCAACGCCGGCCGCGCCGAGCGCGGCGGTGCCGACGATTTGTCGGCGGCTGAGTTTCGTCTGGTCGTCGTCGTGCGCCATCGTCGTCTCCTTATGATGGATGAGTGAGATCGTTGGATTGAGCCGGCGCCGTCGTCGGCCGACCGGCATGGGTGATCACGGTCTTTGGACCGGATTTGGCGGCGCGCATCGACGGCGATGACATCGCCTCGAACTTCTCGCGCTTGAGCCGGACCTGGATCATGTGCGGACAGCGCTGATCGTCGTAGTAGAGCTCCTGGCAATGCATGCAGTAGATGCATTCATTGACATTGATGTGTCCCTCGGGATGGATCGACTGCACCGGACATTCCTTGGCGCAGCGCTGGCAGGGCGAGCCGCACTCCTTCCAGCGACGCAGCCATTCGAAGGTGCGGATGCGTCCGGGAATCGCCAGCGCGGCGCCCAGCGGGCAGAGATAGCGGCAGAAGAAGCGTTCGATGAACAGGCCGATGCCGAGCAGCGCCGCGGCATACAGCACGAACGGCCAGCTGCGCGAGAATTTCAGGATGATCGCGGTCTTGAACGGCTCGACCTCCGCGACCTGCTCGGCGAGCGCGACCGAATACAGCGACAGCCCGAACAGGCCGAGGAAGATGATGTATTTGATCGGCCACAGCCGCTCATGCAGCCCCCAGGGCACCGTGATCTGCGGCACCTTGAGCCATTTTGCCACTGTGTTGGTCAGCTCCTGCAGCGCGCCGAACGGACAGAGCCAGCCGCAGAACGGCCCGCGGCCCCAGAACAGCAGTCCAGCCGCCGTTGCCGCCCACAGGATGAAGATCAAGGGCGCCGCGAGGAAGAACTCCCAATGGAAGCCGGTCAGCAGCGCGTTGACGAAGGTGACGACGTTGACGACCGAGAGCTGGGCGTTGGCGTACCAGCCGAGCCAGACCAGCACGAACAGCAGATAGGTGCGGCGCACCCAGGTGTAGAGCCGGGGACGGCGCACCAGAACGTTCTGGAAGAAGAAGATCCCTGTGAGCGCGGCCAGCGCCAGCGCGGTGATGCCGATGGAGACCGTCTGCGAGCGCCAGATGCGCATCCATAACGGCTCCTCGGTGTCGTCGGCGACCGGTTGCGCCGTGGTCGGGGCGGGACGTGCGGACGTCGCCTTCGCTGCCGACACAGCGGGGCGCGTCTGCTGCTTCAAGTAGGCGTCGGGCACCGTGTAGTCGACATCGAATGTCAGGAACGCCTTGTCGTGGCTGCCTGTGCTTCGTTGCACCAGGAGCTGGAGCTGCCATGGCTCGGTCGGGTCGAGCGTGAATTCGGGCGGCGTGACGAACAGTCCGATCTCGCGCAGGGCAGGGGCGCCGGCGGCGGCCAGCGCACCGAGTCGCATGTGGTTCTTGTCGCGGAACCGCGTGCTTCCGCCCTCCTGCAGCACCTCGATACGGTCGAAGATGCCGCCTCGGACATAAGCGGAGCCCTTGAACGAGTAGACGCCGTCGCCGGCGACGACGATCGCCTGCTGTCCGGGCTGCAATCGCTGCTTGAGTCGCTGATAGCCCTCGTCGCCGAGCAGGCTGCGGCCGATCGTGGGCACGCTGGCCATGGCCACATAGAGATCGATGAAGGTGTCGCCGGCATCGCCGGGCTCCGGATTTTGCGCGGCCGCCGCATTGCCCGACTTGGCGAACGCGTCGTTGACGTCGCCGATGCTGAGATGCAGGCGCCGCACCGAGCCGTCGCCGAGCAGGCTGCTCCAGTCGCGGATCTCGCTCTTGTCGGGATCGACCGTCTTGGTCACGCCGGGCTGCGCTGCGGCGGCGCTCGCCGCTGAGCCGGCGCCGATGCGGCCGCTGCGGATCAGGCGCGTGGCGGCGCGCACGATGCTGTCGTGCATCACCAGCACGGTGACCGTGGCACCTGAGACGATGTCGGCCTGCGGCGCATGTTCCGCGCCTTGCGCAATCGGCATCATGTCCTTGCCGAGCAGGCCGTTGAGTGCGGCAACGATGCGTGGCTGGGGAATGCCGATCAGCACGATGGGCTCTTTGTGATCGACCAGCTTCAGCCCGGTGATGACGCCCTTGGGATCGATGCCGACGAGGATGTGGATCGGCTTGCCCGAATAGCCGACGGAATTGGCGAAATCGGAGTTGAGATAGACGTAACCCTTGAGCTGATCGCCGCGATACACCGGCATGATCGGCGGCTCGCCTTGCGGCTCGCCGAAACGATCCGCATCCGGGAACAGCTCACCCGGCGTGATCTTCGAGAGGTAGGTTGCGAGATCGCCGGCCGCATGTGCTGCGCGCGGGGCCGCGATCGCGCAGAACCCGATGAGGATTGCTACCAGGATAGCAGGCATGCGCCACCGATTGGTGGCGACATCACTCGCAACCATGATCACCTCAAGCGGAACGGACGGCCCGCGAAGGGGCCGTATTCCAGTCAGGACTGTTTCGGGGAAGGAAGGATCGTCGCCATTGACAATCCCTGAGCAAATAGAGTCGGGTTAAATTGACTCCTTATCGTGCCGGTTGTCTAGTGGGTCGCAATCCGACGGACGTTGCGCTGGATCAAACAAGCCAGGACAATCAGGCGGACCATCATATGTTGTTGACACGCACGCTCTCGCTCAAGTCGGAACCGGCCGGGAACCTGCATTCGATCGACGAGCTGTTCGCGCTCGCCAATGCGATGGAGCAGGAGGCGGCCGATCGCTACGACGAGCTGTCCGGAGAGATGCAGCGTCAAGGCCGGCTCGATCTGGCCGCTGTCTTCGCGAGGCTGGCCGCGGCCGAGCGCGAGCATGTCGACAGTGTCGCGCAATGGTCGCAAGCGCGAACGGGGCGTGCCCCCGATGCGTCGCTGGTGCGCTGGCAACCACCGGAGACCTTTGAGCCTGGCGTGGCACGCGAAATCCAGGACTCGCGGCTGATGACGCCGTACCGCGCGCTGTCGATGGCGGTGCGCAACGAGGAGCGGGCCTTCGCGTTCTGGTCCTATCTTGCGGCATTTGCCGATGATCCCGAGGTCAAGAGGGCGTCCGAGGCGATGGCGCGAGAGGAACTCGGTCATGTCGCGACGCTGCGCAAGGAGCGGCGCCGTGCCTATCATCTTGAGACCGACGCCAGGCGCGCGGCGTCGGTGGCGTCGGACGCCGGCACGATCGACGCCGGCCGGCTGGAGCGTCGACTCGCCGAGTTGCTCGACGCGATGGCTGCGCGCGCCGCTGGCCGCCCGGCGGATCGCGTGCGCGAGCTTGCGCAGGAAGCCGCGGCAATGGCATCGGAGGTTGCGGACCTGTTGCGCCTGCCGGCTGGGCTCGCGCAAGCCGATGCAGCCGTGCTGGCGGAGGCGCTCGCGGACGCGTATCTGGAGCATGCGGAGCGAGCGACCGAACCGGACCGGCTCGATCTGATGCAGCGGCTGGCGTCGCAGGCGATCGCCCGGCTGGCCTGGCTGCGGTCGCTCGGTTGAGTCCGACTCCAGAACTCCGCGAAAGAGGCGAAAGACAAGGGTCGCCCAGCCAAGCTGGACGACCCGATCATCATGAGGCTCAGTTGCGGGTCGGCGCCGGCACGGCGGTGCGGTTCGCTGGCACCGTGACGGGCTGGAAGGAGAACACGTCGCGACTGAGCGGATCGACGGTCACCTTGAGCCAGCGCACGTCGTTGTTGCCGTTGCCCTGATTGTCGCCGAACGTTTCGACGCGAACGAAGTTCTCAAGCCGCTGGCCGGCACTGTTGAGGAAGGGCTGGTCGATCCGGAAGTAATGGGAATCGCCGTGGACGTAGGCGACCGGCTTGCGGAACGCCTCGACTTCGGTGCGCAAGGCGGTCAGAAAGCTGACGAAGCCATCGGGCTGCCCGTCGGCTTCGGCGAGCGTCCTGGGATCGCGGAGCGGCGCGCGCGTCGGATCGGCCTGGTCCCAGCCCGGGTTGCCCTGGGTGATGAACATCACCGCGGCGGAGTTGCGCCTCTTGGCTTCCGCGAAGGTCTGTTGCATCCACAGAATCACGGCCGCGTTGCGCGCGTTGTATTCGTCCGGATCGGGATTTGTGTCGCAGAGATTGTTGCAGGATCCCTGGATGTTGAGGGTCGCGTAGGTGACCCGGCCAACGGTCCAGCGGCGATTCTCGACGCAGCCGACCTTGGTGCCGTTGGCGCTCAGACACAGCGGATCGGTCTGCACCTCCTGGCGCAGCTTGCGCTGGCCGAGCGAAAACGGCGTCGAGAAGAACACCTTGCGCTCGTAATCGAGCCGGTCGCGCGAGTTGAAGCCGCCATTCGAGGGGCGATCGCAATCGACCCAGTCGTTGTCGCCCGGCGTGAACATCGCGGGCGCCTCGAGGCTGTTGAAGAAGGCGAGCGCCTGGGCGTAGAGGCCGGCGTCGCAGGCGGAATTGGAGCCCTGCTTCAGGTCGCCATCGTGCGCCGTAAATTTCAGCCGATGGGCGTTCATGTCGGCGATCAGGTTGGGGACGCCGACGGTGGCCTGCAGCGTGGAGTAGGGCAGGTCGCCCCACAGGCCGATGGCGTAGCTGTCGTCATCGTCGTCGAAGCCATGGTCGTGCGCGAGGCTCGGCGCGGCAGCGGAAAACGCCAGCAAAGACACCGTGACGGACAATGCGAGCAATTCATGAAAGGCAGATTTGAAAGATGATCGAAGTGACATTCTGCAAGATCCCCCAAGACCTCGGTTGCAACGCGCCGCTTCGTTCAAGCGGCGGCGGGATGATGCGGAGGCTCGATAACGGGGGCGTGACGATCGGCTGACAATCCGCTGACGGCGTCACGATGTTGCAAATCGGTGCACGATCAATCTCGTCGCCGCGCACAATGCGCAGATGGCCCGCCGCAACGTGTGCGGCGGGCTGTTCTTGACAGCGGCAGACTCCCGGTCGATCAGCGGTCGTCGCCGTATCCGTGCTCACCGTGGTCGTGATGATGCCAGCCGCCGTCGTGATCGTGATCGCCATCGTTATCGCCGAAGGCGAACAGATTCATCAGGTCGCCGATCGCAGGACGGTTCTTCGGCACATAGCGGTTGTCGTCCCGGTCATGGATCGGATTGGGGAGTCGGTCGCGGCTGACGGCGGAGATCGTGGGCAGCCGCCAGTTGCGCTCGATGAATTTCAGCAGCGAGACGTGATCGTAATAGGTGTGGTCGACATGACCCTTCTTGGCCAGCGGCGAGACCAGGATGAAGGGAATGCGGGTGCCGTCGCCGAGGAAGTCCACCGGCTGGACATAGCCGGAGTCATAGTAGCCACCGCCCTCGTCCGTCGTGATGAAGATCGCGGTCTTGGCCCAGAGCTGCGGGTTGGCCTTGACGCGATTGATCAGGGCCTCGAGGAATTTTTCGTAGAGGTCGGTGGTCGAATCGGCGGGATGCCCGGCGAGCGCCTCGAACGGACGCACGAATGACACTGCGGGCAGCGTGTTGTTCTGCACGTCCTTCACGAAGGCGCCGTAGTTCTGCAGCTTGGCTTCCTCGGCGGGGTTCTTCATGATGTTGTTGAAGCCGGTGAGCGGGTCGCAGATGCCGCAATAGGAGTGGAACAGCAGCGGCACGCCGTCGACGCTCTTGGCGAAGGTGGTGGCATCGTCACCGCGGTCGGCGCTGTAGTATTTCCAGGACACGCCTTTTGCGGTCATCACGTCGGCGATGGTCGGCGCGCTCTGCGGCGGCAGCACGAACTTGTCCGAGCCGAGGGCATTCGGCTTGGCGCTGGTCTGGTTCCAGAACATGCTGTAGTTGTTGACGAGATAATAGTGGTTCGGCGCGCAGTTGTTGCTATAGACGCCGTTCTTGAAAAGCTGCTCGTTGACGGCGGCGACGCCGGGCGCGCTGGGGTCCGAGCAATTGACGTAGGAGCCGCCGCTGTAACCGTCCTGCTTGTAGTAGTTGTTGGTGCCGGGAACCGGATCCGGGTTCTCGATCTGGTTGGCGTAGGGCACGGCGGGGGCGCCGTTCAGCGTCTCGGGATTGGTGAAGAACGCGGCGTGGCCGGTCACGAGCGCCTGGAAGTTGGCTCCGGTGCCGCCCATGATCGCCTGATGATAGTTGTCGCTGATCGCATACTCGTCGGCGAGCTGCTTGAAGAACGCTGCGTCACCGGGCTGGGCCTTGCCGGCGGCGTCGGTGAACGGGTTCATATTGTAGAAGCCCATCGAGATGGCGCCTTCCATCGGGTTGAACCCGCCGGCCGGATAGGGCTGACCGTTCGAGCCGGTGCCGATGGTCTGCTCGACCCACACGAATTTGTCGTGCTTGCCGCCGTCGATGTCCTGCCACATCTGGAAGAAGCGGTGCACCGGATCTCCGGTGTAGGCGGCATAGGAGACGTATTTCGAAATCTGGTACGGGCCGTTGGGAAGATTGGCCGGGAAGCGGGTGTCGAGGACGTTCTGCGGCAGGCCGATCCCGTAGGTGGTGTAGGGCTGCGGAAGTGTCGCATAGGCGCCGGTGGACGCGGTCTCGGCAGTGTAGCGAACCTCGTCGCGGCCGATCCGTTGCTCCGCTTTCTTGAAATGCCGGCCCGGCGTGCCGTCTTCGTTGACGATTCCCTTGCTGAGCAGATTGTCGATCGTCTGACCCGCCTTCGGCTTGTAGGTGCCGAACAGATTGTCGAAGGTGTGGTTCTCGCCGACGATGATGATGACGTGCTCGATCGGTGTGCTCGTCGCCGGTTCGGCGAGGGCTGGCGCGACGCTGGTCGCGGTGAAGACGGCGGTGGTCGCAAGGGCGAGCGCCTTGGACCGTGTGACTGTTCTGGTCATGAGATCTCCGGACGGAGGAGGGTGGTGGCGCGCGCATGCTGATGGCCGCTTGCCTGCGACGATCTATCGCGGCAACAAATTGCAACGTGGTGTCGGTCTTGCTTCGGTTTTGTGAAATGCGCCGAGCAGCGCGGATACTGGACACGCACGTCACAGCACCAGCTTGGCAGCGCGTGTGCCGCCAGGAGCTTGACTCCATTGCTGTCGGGAGCCAGCGCTCGCCGGGCTATGGACCGGTGATACTGGTCAGAGCTGGCCGGGCACCCAGCTCAGCGCGAGGGCTTGGCCTTGCGCGATCTGGCTGGCCGACATTTTGGATGCGACGGCGTTGCGAAGCCGCAGGAAGTAGCTGCGCTGGGTCGACTTGGCATGTCCGGCAGCAAGGTTCAGCCATTTGTAGGCGAGCACGACGTCCTGTGGAACGCCATGACCCTTGTCGTACATCAGGCCGAGCATCGCTTGGCCGAACGGATTGCCGGCTGCGGCGGCCTGACAATAGAGATCGCTCGCGACCTCGTAGGCCTGCGGGGTTCCAAAGCCGTTTTCATACATGAAGCCGAGCATCGCCTGAGCGCGTGGATCGCCGCGCAGGGCAGGCGGGGTCAGCACGCGCACGGCGCGGACGAAGTCGCCGCGCGCATAGGCGATGCGTGCGGTGCTGACCGAATCGGCGCGAACGGGCGAGGCGAGTGCTCCCAGCAGCAGGATGGCTGCGGTGCAGGCGATGGTGAGGCGCCCCATCGTCGGCCGGATCACGTGGCTGGGGTCAACGGGTGGTGCGGACACGCAAATCATCCGTGATGCTCGCTCCGACTGATCCGCGGAGCTTGGAACGGAGTTCTTCTGCCACCTGATGCGCATCGCTGCCGTCGCGAATGATCTGCGGCCGGATGAAGATGATGAGCTCGGTGCGTGTGCCCTTCTTGCCCTGATGCGAGAACGCATCGCCAAGAACCGGAATCTCGTCGAAGCCCGGAATGCCGTTGCGATTGCCGGTCTGCTGCTCGCTGATCAGGCCCGCCAGCAGCACGGTCTGGCCGTTGGCGACCGAGATGGCGCTCTTGACCTTGCGCTGCGACACCGTCGGCGTGAGACTCGTGGCGGTCTGGGCCGCGACGTTGCTGATCTCCTGCTCGACCTCGAGCCGCACATTGCCGTTGGCGGCGATGCGCGGCACGACGCGCAGGATGATGCCGGTGTTGCGATAGTCGATGGTGTTGACGACAGTATTGCTCGACGACAGTACGGTCGCGCTGCCGGTCGATACCGGCACGACGTCGCCGACCTGCAGGGTGGCGGTCTGGTTGTTGATCACGACCAGCGAGGGATTGGAGAGCACCTTGACGCTGGTGACAGTATGGAGTGCGTCGAGGATCATGTTGGGCGAGGCTTCGTGTCCGATCAGGAAGTTGAAGCCGGGCAGAGCGCGGTTGATCAAGGCCGTCGTCGCCGCGGATGTCGTCGCTGTGGCGACCGACGTGGCTTGCGTATTGGTGATCGATCCTTTGTCGGTCCCGAGGCCGAGCACCTTGCTCGAAAGATAGGCCTGCACGCCGTAGGACAGCTCGTTGGTGAGCGTCACTTCGGCAATCGTGGCGTCGATCCCGACCTGCAGCACCGGCTGGTCGAGCTGCTGCAGCGTGCTGGAGATGATGCGGTAGTTCTCGCGGTCGGCATAGATGAGCAGCGAGTTGTTCACCGTGTCCGGGGTGATCCGGACATTCGGCATGATGGCCTGGCCTCCGCCAGCACCACTGCTGCGTGGCTCCAGCCCGGTCGAGGACGGCGTACTGCTGGAGGACGATGTGCTCGAAGATGACATGCTCGAGAGACCACCGGCTTGGGACCGGCTCGTCGGATTGGCGCTCGAACCCGATGATCCCGCTGCATTTGTGTTGAAGGAGAGCCGATCGGCGACCGATGTCGTCGTGCCGTCGGACCCCGGCGCGGTCTGGCCGTCGGCGCCGTCGGTGGAGGACGAGCCGGCGCCGCCGAACATGTCGGTGAGCACCTTGGCGAGCTGGCGCGCGTCGCCGTAGCGGACCCGGTAGACGTGGACGCTGGTGCGCCCGGAGTCGGCCTGATCGAGCCGGCGGATCCAGGTTGCCGCGCTCTGCAGCAGCGCTGGCTTGCGCGTCACGACCATGATCGCGTTCAGGCGATTGACGACCTGCAGCTTGACGAGATTCTGGCTCAATCCGTTCTCACCGGAGTCCATGATCTTCTCCAGCTCCGCCATCAAAGGCTCTGGCGCCGAATTGCTGACCGGGAAGATGCCGACGGACTGGCCGCGCATCCAGTCGACGTCGAAGCTCATCACCGTTTCGATCGCGGAGCGTCGCTCGGCTCCTGTGCCCTGGATCAGAAGCAAGTTCCGGGTAGTGTCGGCGCGCACGCTGCCGGCGCGAGTCGCGAAGCTGTCCATCAGCTTGAGGATCGTCTGCGCACCGACATATTGCAGCGGCACGACGGAGACGCCGTAGCCGGGCTCGGCGCGGCCGGCCTCGCCGTCGACGCGTCCGGCGCCGATGGCGTCGCCGAGCGGGGTCAGCTTGTAGCCGCCGCCTTCGCGGACTAGCACGACGCCGGACAGGCGCAGCGCGCTCTCCAGCACGAACAGGATGTCGGATTTCGGCACCGGCCGCGCCGACACCAGGCTGACGCTGCCCTGCACGCGGGGATCGATCGAGTAGCCCGCGCCGAGGATGTCGCCGATCACGACCTTCGCAACCACTGCGATCGGCGTGTTCTCGAAATTGAGGTCATAGCCCTTGCCATCGGCCGCCGGAAGCGGCCTGACCTCGGCGACCTCCTGAACCGTGGTCCCCTGATATGTCCGCGCGCTCGCGCGCTCGACCTCGGGGCGTCCCTGGATCGATGCGACCGGTCCACTGTCGCGCGGCAGGATATCGAGCGAGCGCACCTTGTCGATGACGTCGACATCGGCCGGCGCGCTGGCCTGGGAATTGAGCGTTGCCATGTTGCAGGAGGCGAGCAGCACCGCAATCGCCAGCAGCGAGGCAGGTCTGACAACCGCAGCGGACTGGCTTCGATTGCCGATACGAAACATGGACTTACCGATCTACTCGTGTTGACCGGCCGAAACGCAGCAGCGCCTCGTTTAGACCGCGCAGCCTGCATAGCGGTCCAATATGACACTTATGTATAATTGGCGGCTGCCGCCCGACCTTTGCGCCGCATGTGTGTCGGAAATGTCGGCGCCTCCGGCATTCGTACAGCCGTCATGTTCGCGATCAATAACGTGGGTCACCAGTAGCGGCGTGCCGAGACGTTGGGCCCGGCACGGGCGCCACCCGGATCACGCCATGAGCGGTACACTGTCGACCCAATTTCATGCCTATCTTCGCGAGCGCCATCCCCAGCTGGCGGGCGAAGGCGGAGCTGCGGGCGAAACGCAGATCGCGCTCTGGGACAGGTTCGGCCTGACCGCTGACGTTTTCGCGGAGGAGGTCGCCGGCTTCACCGGACTGGAGCGCGTCGCGCTGCGCGAACTGATGGCGGCACTGCCCGCGGTGAGCGAGTTCTCCGACCGCTTCCTCCGCGAGGTGCTCGGCTATCCATACAAAGATTCTGACGGCGCCGCCGTGTTCGCGATGGCCGATCCGACCGATCAGGCGGTGCGGCGGGCCGCCGAACTGGTGCTCGGCCCGCAGACTCTCTTCAAGGTCGCCTCGCATGAGGATATCGCCGTCGTCCTCGACCAGCGGCTTGGCGATTCCGACGACGCCGAGATCTCGCCGGCACAGGAGATCCGTGACGACGACATCGAAAGTCTGCGCGATCTCGCCAGCGGCGCGCCGGTCGTCCGCGCGGTGAACGATCTGATCGAGAAGGCGGTGGAGATGCGCGCCAGCGACATCCACATCGAGCCGTTCTCGACCGGCCTCGTGGTCAGGCTGCGTGTCGACGGCCTGTTGCGTCCGATCGCGGCGCCCTCAGGCGTGCTGCCGCAGGCAGTGATCTCGCGCATCAAGATCGTCGCCGGTCTGAACATCGCCGAGCGGCGCCTGCCGCAGGACGGCGCGGCGCGCATTCGCGCCGGCCGGGCCGAGATCGACGTCCGCGTCGCGGTCATGCCGACCCAGCACGGGGAA
This sequence comes from Bradyrhizobium sp. SZCCHNS1050, assembly GCF_032484785.1. Taxonomy (NCBI): domain Bacteria; kingdom Pseudomonadati; phylum Pseudomonadota; class Alphaproteobacteria; order Hyphomicrobiales; family Nitrobacteraceae; genus Bradyrhizobium; species Bradyrhizobium sp. SZCCHNS1050. The sequence continues at coordinate 141,804 of NZ_JAUETR010000003.1, forward strand.
TCGGCGGTGCTGCGCATCCTGCCGAAGGATCGCTCGCAGCTGGTTGCGAGCCGCCTCGGCCTCGCGACCCGCGACGACGCTGCACTCCGGCGCCTGATCACGCTGCCGCACGGCATGATCGTGATCACGGGGCCCACCGGCAGCGGCAAGACCACGACCCTGGCGACGATCCTGTCCATGCTCAACACGCCGGAGCGCAAGATCCTCACTGTCGAGGATCCGGTGGAATATGAGATCCCCGGCATCAATCAGTCACAGATCAAGCCGGCGATCGGGCTGACATTTGCGAGCGCGCTGCGCTCCTTCGTGCGTCAGGATCCCGACGTCATCATGGTCGGCGAAATCCGAGACAGCGAGACGGCGCATGTCGCCGTCCATGCTGCGCTGACCGGCCATCTGGTGCTGACGACGCTGCACACGGAAACCGCCGCGGCGGCGGTGCCGCGCCTGCTCGACCTCGGCGTCGAAGGCTTCTTGTTGCGGTCGACCCTGCGCGCGGTGATCGCGCAGCGGTTGGTGCGCCAGCTCTGCGATCACTGCAAGACGCCGAAGCCGCTCGATGACGAGGCGTGTCGCGATGACCCGCGCTTCGGTCATCTCGGCCTCGTCCCCGGCGACATCACCTGGCACCCGAGGGGATGCGAGCGATGCGGCCAGAGCGGCTATCGCGGCCGGGTCGGCGTATTCGAGCTGCTCGAGCTGACAAGCAGCCTGCGCGAGCTGATCGCTGACAGTGCCGACGGCCTCGCGATCGATCGGCTGGCGATCCGGGAAGGCATGACGACCATGCTCGATGACGGTGTCGCCAAGTGCCGTGCGGGTGTCACGTCGGCCTCCGAGCTGCTTCGTGTCCTCGTGGCGCGGTGAGGTGGATCGTGCCGAGCTACCGCTATCGCGCCCTGACGCAGTCCGGTGAGATCGTCGTCGGCTCCCTCGTCGCGCCGTCGCGCGGCGAGGTCGAGCGGCGCATCTCCTATCTGCAACTGCTGCCGATCGAAACCGTGGAGGAGAAGGAGCGGACGGGGGCTGCGTCCGGGCTCTCGTTCGGCGCTCCGTCCGCGGCTGAAGTGACCACGTTCACGCGCGACCTGGCCCTGCTGCTCAAGGCCGGCGCGCGGCTCGACGACGCGCTCGACCTGCTGTCCGGCGACTCCGACGTCGGCCGCCTCCGTCCCGTGGTGGCGCGGCTGCGCGCGGCGATCATGGCCGGCGAAAGCTTCGCGGACGCGGCGGCTGCCCAGCCGCGGCTGTTCTCGCCGATGTATGTCGCGCTGATGCGCGTCGGCGAAGCGTCGGGAACGCTCGACCACGTGCTGACTGCGCTGGCCGGCGAACGCGAGCGTTCCGAGGCGACGCGACGCAAACTGACCGACGCGATGCAATACCCCGCCTTCGTCTTCCTCGCGGCGATCGGCGTGATGCTGTTCTTTCTCGTGGCCGTGCTGCCGAACTTCTCTGCCGTGCTGCGCGACTTCGGCGGCCGTGCCGATACCGCGCTCGGCTTCTTCATGACGATGTCGGATCTGCTGCGCGCCAATGCAGTTGCGATCACGCTCGGCTGTGCGGCGCTGCTTGCGGCAGGCTGGTGGCTGTTGCGTCAGCCCGCGGTTCGCGCCGGCCTGACCAGTGTGCTGGCGGTGACGCCCGGCATCGGCAGCCTCCTGCTGTTCTATCGGACCAGCCTGTTCTGTCGCAATCTCGGCCTGCTGCTCGGCTGCGGCGTCAATCTGAGCGCGGCCCTGCGCATCCTCGTTGACGTGATGGCGGTGACGTCGTCGCGCGCGCCATGGTCGGCGGCGGCGGATCGCGTCCGTCACGGTGGCAAGCTGTCCCAGGCGCTGTCGGCCGACAACATGCTGCCGCCGATGGCGCTGCGCATGCTGCGGCTCGGCGAGGAGACCGGCCAGTTGCCGACGCTGTCGACCCGGATCGCCGAATTCTACGAAGCCAAGCTGCAGCGGGGACTCGACCGTGTCGTCGGCATCGTCGGTCCCGCCGCCATTCTGCTGATCAGCGTGGTCGTCGGTGGCCTGATCGTCTCGATCATGACGGCCCTGCTTTCGGTGACGCAACTGGTCGGCTGACCGACATCAAGGAGAACGATATGAGATCAGATACGCAGATCGAGCCGGCCACGAGGGCCGGGCGCGAGCAGGAGCGCGGCTTCACGCTGGTCGAGATGCTGGTCGTGATCACGATCATCGGACTGATCATGGGGCTGATCGGTCCGCGCGTTCTGAACTATCTCAGTGAATCCAAGACCAAGGCGGCGCGGATCCAACTGCAGAGCTTCTCGGCGGCGCTCGATCTGTTCTATCTCGATGCCGGCCGCTACCCCTCGACCTCGGAAGGTCTCGGTGCGCTGGCGCAACGGCCGGCCGGACTGAGCGCCTGGAACGGCCCCTATCTCAAGGGCGGTGCCGTGCCGAAGGATCCGTGGAATACGGCCTATGTCTACCGCGCGCCGGGCGACCACGGCCCGTATGACATCCTGTCCTACGGTGCCGATGGCCAGGAGGGCGGCAGCGGAACGGCGGCGGACATCGTCCTGGGAACGCCGACGCAGACGAGCGCGCGCAGTGAGTGACGACGGCCAGCGCGGCTTCACGCTGCTCGAGATGGTCTGCGTGCTCGCGATCGTCGCGCTGCTGGCGTCCGTCGCGCTGCCTTATCTGCCGCGACAGACGTCGCGACCGCGGCTGCAGGCCTATGCGCTGCAGGCGGCGACGCTGTTGAAGTCGGATCGTGCCTCGTCGATGCGGACAGGTACGCGCGTCGACACTGAGATCGACACGTCGCGCCGCTTGATCCGCTCCGGTAGCGGCGCGGCTGCGTTGAAGCTGCCCGACGACGTCGCGTTCCTGGCGACGTTGCCGCGCAGCTGCCAGCATCGGCCGGTGCTGGCGACGATCAGCTTCTTTCCTGATGGCCTGTCCTGCGGCGGCGCGATTACCTTGTCGCGCGCCGATCTGAGCCTGGAGATCAGGGTGAACTGGCTGACGGGGAGGATCGACATTGTCTCGCGCGCGCTTGCCAATGGTTGATATAGGCGACCGGAGTGACGCAGGCTTCACGCTGATCGAGGTGCTCGTCGCGCTTGCCATCGTCAGCGTGTCGATCATCGCCATCGGCGCCGTGGTGTCGCGCAACGCGGCCAGTGTTCGCAAGCTCGAACAGCATGTCACCCTGGTCACCGACATGAGGCTGGCATTGGCAACGGTGCTGGCTGATCGCAGCCGGCTGCAGCCGGGCAGGATCGATCAGCGCTCCGGCTCTGGGGCGGTGGTGCTGCAAGTCAGGCCGCTCGGTGGTGATTGGAATGAGCCGGCCGGGCAGACCGGGTGGATTCCGGAGGCAGTGACCTTGCGTGTGAAGACCGGCTCGGGCGCGGTCGCCGATGTGCAGACGGTTCGCCTCGCGCGAGGAGCGCGCTGATGCGCGTCCCACCCGATCGACCGAAACAGCAGGGCTTTGCGCTGATCGAGGCGCTGGGCGCGCTCGCGATTGCCGGAATCGTGTTGTCGGCGCTGGCTGCGGTGACGTCGCAATGGCTGCCGGCATGGAAGCGCGGACTGGATCGCGTGCAGCGCGCCGAGATGGTGGCCGCCGCGCTGCGGCGGGTCGGCGATGATTTCGCTGCCGTGCAGTTTGTTTCGGCCAATCGCGAGCAGAAGGGACCGCTGTTCGTGGGCGACGAGGTCTCGGCGATGTTCGTGCGCGCCGAGTTTGGTCCGAATGCGGGACATGGCCTCGATATCGTGCGCATCGGCGAGGAAGGGGGCAGGGGCGAGCGCGCTCTGCGGCGATCGCGTGCCGCGTTCGAGCCCGTGTCGGTCGGCCAGCCCGTGACCGAGCATTTCAAATTCGTCGATCCCGTGGTGCTGCTGTCGGCGCCGTTCCGGATGTCGTTCGCCTATGCCGACAGGACGATGGCCTGGACGACGGAATGGCGCGATGCGACCAAGCTGCCGTCCGCCGTCCGCATGACGATCTACGACGACAGCCGTGGCGGCGCGGCCGTACTCGTCAGCGCAGTCCGTATTCAGGTCGATGCGCCGGGGGGCGGTTTTGCCGATACGGGAGCGGGCGGCACCGCGAACCAGCCAGCCGTGGCCGAGCCGGCCCAACCGAACAAGAGCGAGCCGGTCGACTGATGCCCGTTCGCTTCTTCAGCAATGGCTCTGCCGACCGGCGCGGCGCGCAGGATGGCTTCATCCTGATCGCGGCGCTGTGGATGCTCGCGGCGCTGGCGGCCCTCGTCGTGGTCGTCTCGCAGCAGCTGGGCAGCTCGGCGCGGTTGCTGCGGCTCGAAGACGAGGCGGTCGAGGCCGATGCGCTGATCTCGGCGGCCATCGAACTGTCGGCCTATCGCCTGCTGCTGTCCAAGGATGAGGAGCGGCCGCGGCAGGGCGGTTTCCGCCTGGCCCTTGCAGGCAACGACATCGCAGTCTCGTTCGTCAACGAAGCGGCGCGGATCGATCTCAACACGGCCTCGAAGGACATGCTCGAAAACCTCTTCGTCACGCTGGGCGTCGACCGGGATGCTGCCAAGGATCATGCTGAGCGGGTGGTCGCGTGGCGCTCCAAGCCGTCCGATGCAGCCAGGGCCCAGGCGGAGGAGGCGCGCTATGCGGTGGCCGGTCTCAAGCGTGTCCCGCGCCTGGCGCCGTTCGCACATGTCGGCGAGCTGTCGCTCGTCCTCGGCATTCCCGCATCGCTCGTCGATCGGGTCCTTCCGCTGGTGACCGTCTTCAACGGCTCTCCCGGAATCGATCCGACGATCGCTGCGCCGGAGGTCGTTGCAGCGTTGCCGGGAATGACGCCGCTGATCTTGAAGGATTTCCTCAACGCAAGGGCGTCGCTGTCACAGGATGCCGATACGCTGGCCAAGACGCTCGGTCCTGTTGCGAAGGATGCCGCCAAGGGCAAGAGCAAGGCCTATCGGCTGCGCATCGTCGTCAGTCCGGCGGGCGGGCTTCGTCATGCGGCGACGGCGGTGATCGTTCCCGGCGAAGGCGAGGAGCCTTATCGGGTGCTGGCGCGCCAGGACGAGGGGCCGCAACCGAGGGGAGCGCTTCAGGCGCGGGGAATGCCATGAAGCTGACCGAAGCGATCGAGCGCGGACTGACGGCGTGGACGGCCAGCGTCGCGACAGCGATCGAAGCCGTGGCCGATCGGCAGCTCAGACGTCCGCAGGTCCTGGTCCGCCATGACCGAACAGACAGCGTCGTCTTGACGATTCAGGCGCGACCGAAGGCGAAGCCGATGCCGGCGCCGGCAAGGGTGAATCCGGCGGCCGGCGCTGCGCAGGCCGGGCTCTCGCCGGAGTGGCTGCGAACGTTGCGCGGCGCCGCGCTGGAAATCCATCTGGCCGCCGAGAGCGTCCTGGTCCGCCCGCTCGACTTTCCGAAGCAGGCCGAGCCGTTTCTCGACGGCATGATCCGGACGCAGATCGGCAGGTTGACGCCGTGGAATCTCGATCAGGTCCTCTACGGTTGCAGCGCCCCGCGCGCAGTCGGGGATCGGATCGCGCTGACGCTCGCGGCGACGCCGCGCGCTCTGGTCCAGCCCTTGCTTGCCTTGGCCGATCAGGTCGGCGCCGCCAGGCTCGTCATCACCGCCGATGTCGACTCAGCCGATGGCGGCCAGATCCAGATCTTCAAGACGTCGCTGCGCTCGTCGCTTGCCGGCGGGCGCGATCTCGGGCGCGTGCTCAAGCTCGGCTGGCTGTCGGTTGCTGCGACCACGGCCGTGCTGCTGATCGCGACGACATTGATCGGCGGATATCTCGATGGCGAGCTCGAAGATGCGCAGGCGCAGGTCACGCGGCTGCGCGCGGCGCTGCGGCCCGCGATGGGCGCCACCGCCGCCGACGGGCTGCTCGCCAAGCGCAAGCAGACCAGTCCCGCCAGCGTCATCGTGCTCGACACGCTGTCGAAGATCCTGCCCGACGGGACGTATGTCGTCGAGATGCATGTCGAGAACGATCGGCTGCAGATCTCCGGCCTGACCCAGGACGCCCCCGCGCTGATCCGGCTGATCGAGCAGTCGCCGCAGTTCAGCCGCGCCACCTTCTATGCGCCGACGACGCGCACCGCGGGGGAAGCGGGCGAGCGTTTCCATATCGAGGCGCGCATCAACGCCTATTTCGGGGACCGGGCATGAACTGGTCGACATCGCTGCGCCGGATCTTCGTGAACTCGCCGGCCGCTTCTGCGATCCTCTATGCGGTGACCATCGTCGCACTGCTCTGGCTTGGTGCTGCAGCGGTCGCCGATCTCGTCGCCAAGCACGACCAGCTCAATGACACCAATGCGCAGCTGGCGCAGTTCTCCGGACGCAAACGGCCGGCCGGCAGTTCCTCCCCAGGCCACGCGACGGCTCCGGGCGGATCGGTGTTCGTCGAGGGACGAACGGTCACCATCGCGGGCGCGGCGCTGGTGCAGCGCCTCACGGAGGCGATCAGCAAGGCCGGCGGCAGCGTGCTGTCGACCCAGGTCGAGCTACCGGCGGCGCGCGGCAACGAGAACCTGATCAGCGTCGTCGCCAGCTGCGAGCTCGAACAGCCGGCGCTGCAGCAGTTGCTCTATGATCTCGAAGCGGGATTGCCGTTTCTCTTCGTCGATCAGCTGCACGTGCAGCAACCGCTGGCGGCCGCGGCCGGCGGTGTGGGGCGGCTGACGGTGCTGGTCACCGTGTCGGGCCAATGGCAGGGAAAAATGTGATGCGATCGTTCGTCGGTTCAGGTCTCGTCACCGTTGCTACCGTATGCGTGCTTGCAGCTTCGCTCGGCCGTGCCTGGGGTGAGACGGCGGATGGTCTCGAGCCCGCTGCGCCCGCGCAGGCCGCGCCCGGCGCCTCCGACCCGCCGGCCGTTTCCGAGGCGCCCAGCGCGCAAGTCCCGGGGCGCAGGAGTGCCAACCCGCTGTGGGATGTTCCGATCAGTGCTCTCTCGGCGACGCGCGACCGTCCGATCTTCTCGGCCTCGCGCCGGCCGCCACCGGTTGCCGCACCCGTCATGGTCATGCGAGCGCCGCCGCCTCCGCCGCAGCAAGAGCCGGAACGACCAAACCTGCAGCTCGTCGGCACGGTGATCGGCGACGAGGAGAGCTTCGGCATCTTCGTCGATGCCTCGTCGCAGGCGTCGCTGCGCTTGCGGGTCGGCGCCTCGCATGAGGGATGGGTGCTGCAGTCGCTGCGACCGCGTGAGGCCTCGCTGCTGAAGGCGCCGGAGACCGTCACGCTGCAAATGCCGCAGCTCGGCACAGCCGGCAGCGGCGACGTGCAGGCGGGACCGATGACCCCGCCTGCGCCGCCGGGCGGACGCGAGCGGATGGCGCGGCGGGCGCGTTGAGGTCACGGCTTACCGCATTCAGAAGGTCACGAGCAATTCGCTCCCGGTGGCCTGCAGAGCGAGTACGGCAAGCAGGCCGAGGACGAGGAACGGGCCGAACGGCAGCGCCGTTTGGCCTGTCAGCCGGCGGCCCATGATGAAGAGGACGAGCGCTGCGGCGAGTGCCGTCGTCGCGGCGATGAGCAGCAGGATCGGCATATTTGGCAGGCCGGCCCAAAGCGTCGCAGCCATCAGAAACTTGACGTCGCCGAGGCCCAATCCTTGGCGGCCGCGGGCCATTGCGTAGAGCAGCCGCAGCAGCAGCAGCGCCGAGCCGAGGGCGAGGGCTGCGGCGCAATTCCACAGTGCCTCGGGGAGATCGACAAGCGTCGCCAGTCTTGCGAAGCCGCTGGCGGCGACCAGCGCATTCATCCAGTCCGGCAGCAGCCCGCTGCGCAGATCTGTCCAGATCAGTCCGGCGCAGGTCAGCAGCAGCACGATGATCGTAACGATGTTGATGGCGTCGGTCACGCAGCCCTGGAATTTGCGGGGTCGGATCGCCCGAGCATAGGCCAGCTCAGGCTGCGAGCGATAGTCCCGCCATCATCATGCCGATTGCGGCGACCCAGCCACCGACTGCGCGCACCGCGATCCCGCGCCAGCTCGACACCGGCTCGGTCTCAGGACGCCTGAAGGTGACCGCCAGCGCCATCACGAGGGTGATGGTGACGTAGCCCGCACTGGCGAGACCGGCGGCGTAGAGGAGGCGGTCGGTCTGCGGCACGAACTCGCCGGCATTGGCGGCGCCGCGCATCACGCCGAGCACGAATGCAATCATGCTCAGCACGACCACGGGAATGCGCAAGGCCGCCGCCAGCAGCAGCCCGAGAATCAGAATGGTCGCGGCATCGCCGAGTGGAGACACCGCCGTTGCGCCAGAGCCGGCGGCGAGTGCAAGCCCCGTGCACAAGCCGAGCGGGAACACCACGACGAGCCAGCGTCCGCTCGCCGTACCGAGCGAGCCGGCCAGCAACCCGAGGGCGACCCAGACCACGACGTCCTGCAGCGCGAGCAGCGGGTGCAGGGCGCCGGCGTAGAAGTCGCCGAGCCGGGCCGACACGATATGGGCATCAGCGAGCTGCGCTTGCGTCAGCAGCAGCGCCGATGCGAGCAGGGCGGTCCGGCGGTACGTGCTCATGCCGCGACTCCGAGGCTCGCGACCAGGAAGTAGCCGCCGAGCGCGGCGATGGCTGCTCCGACGCCTTGGATGATGCGCTCGCCGCCGGGCCAGCGCGCGAGCGCGCCGATGGTGATGCCGCAGGCGTGGAGAAGACCGGTCGCGACCACGAAGCCGCAGCCATAGGCCAGGGGATTTGCCGCCGTCGGAAGCTCGACGCCGTGCGCGTGGCCGTGAAAGATGGCGAAGATCGCAACGATGATGGCCGCAACTGCAAACGGGACACGGATGCGGATCGCGACCGCGAGCCCGAGCACCAGCGCCGACAGCGCGATGATGAGCTCCGGGACGGGCAATCCGACCTTCAGGATTCCCAGGACGGCCCCGAACGCCATCACCAGCGGGAAGACGACCGGCAGGATCCAGATCGCCGCGCCGCCGAGCTGCGCGCCCCAGATGCCGACTGCAACCATCGCGATCAGATGATCCAGCCCCGTCAAGGGATGCAGCAGGCCGCCGGCGAGCCCGCCGCCGACGCCCGTCTGCTCGTGGGCAAGGCTCGGATTCGATGTCAGCAGCGAGAGCAGCGCCGCACCCAACACGGTGTGCAGGAGTTTGCGCGCGATCATGTTCGTCCCATTCGTCATCATGCGGCCGCCAGAACCCGCACCAGGCGGCCCAGGAACCAGAACATCGATACCGAGCCGATTGCATAGGCCGGCAGCTCGGCGCCCCAGCGCGGCAGCGCCGCGCCGAGGCGGCGATGTGCCCAGATCAGCGCCAGCACCAGCAGCACGAACAGGATCTGTCCGATCTCGACGCCGACATTGAAGAAGAGCAATGCCGCAGGCAGGATCCGTCGTTCGAGCCCGAGGCCTGCGAGCGCACTGGCGAAGCCGATGCCGTGCACCAGACCGAAGCTGGAAGCGACAGCCCATGGGTAGCGGGCGGTCAGCCCGGTCTCGCCGCGCTGCTGTTTGACGATCTCGACGCCGACAAACACGATGCTGAGCGCGATGCAGGCGTTGAGCGGCCCTTCGGCGACGCCGATCCATCCGAACGCTGTTGCGGCCAGCGAGGCGCTATGGCCGATCGTGAAAGCCGTGATCGTCTTGAGCAGGCGCCAGCCGCCCTGGACGATCCAGATCAGCCCGAGCACGAACAGCAGGTGATCGGCGCCGAGCAGGATGTGGTCAATGCCGAGATTGACGTATGTCTTGGCGAGCTCGAGCCAGGTGTCGAGCGTCGGCGCATCGGTGCCCAGCACGGTCACGACCGGATTGGCCGCAGAGATCGTGTAGCTGCGCGTCTCTCCAGCGAGCGACGTCACGCGGATGATGGCAGCCGACATGTCCTCGCCGAGATTGGCGATCGTCATCTGCCCGACGAGGCCCTTGTCGCCGCAATTGAGCTCCGGCAGGCGCAGGTAGCAATGCGGGGGCATCTTGAGATCGATGCGGTTGACGCCATCCTTCGGCAAGGTCGTCCATCGCCCGATATACGCGCCGGGGCGCATCTCGCGAAACTCGAGCACGGCGATCGTCGCCTGATGCGCAGCCGCCGGCCGCCCGGGCAGCAGCGCTGCGAGCGCGAGCACGATGGCGATCAGGGCGCGCGCGCCGGTCACGGCTCGTACCTGATCGTGTAGTTGGCCTTGAGCCGGCTCACCGCCTCCCAGGCCCGTTTCCGTGTCTCTTCGGTGTGCCAGATCTTGGCCGCCTCGGCGCGGATGTCCTCGAGCTTCGCCGGAGCGCCCGGCTTCCGGGCGTCGAGACGAACCACGTGCCACCCGTCCTTCGACTGCAGCAAGGTCCATTCCTGGAGGGGCGCCTTGAGCAGGCCGTCGCTGAAGCCGTCGCCGAAGCCGGCGGCCAGGCTCGGCACCGGTCGGTCGAGAATCGCGCGCGTCTGATCGCGCAGCTCCTCGGATTCGCGCTGCTCGCGAATGTCGTCCAGATAGCGCCGCGCCGTCGCCTCGTCGCTGGGTGGCGTCATGAAGAAGCTGACACGCTCGGGCTCGTCGAACCGGGCATGATTGTCGGCGAACCAGGCGCGCAACTGCTCCTCGCTCGGCTGTGGCACGCGCACCTGATCGAAGATCAGATATTGCAGCTTGAACGCGACACGGTCGCGGATCATCTCGTCGCCGCGGTCGACGCCGAGCGTCTTGCCTTCCCGATAGAGGATTTCGCTGGCGACCCAGGCCTCGACCATCTTCTGCAGCTCGGCCTCGCTCGGGGTCCGCTGCTTGTCCTCGTCGAACGTGTCGATGAAGGACTGGCGCAGGGCCTTGGTCACGGTGATGACCTTCTCGTCCTTCGCCGGCGGGTGGATGATGGCATCGGCCGCGAAGATCAGGCCACCGAGAACGAGGAAGTGCAGGAGTGGCTCCCTGCTGAGCCCGCGCAGGGCGGTCACGGATGATGATCGCGCAGGGGAAGAGCTGTTGCCATCTTGCTGATTGGAGCGTGCAGAGGCGCTCTCGAAGGTCTGCGCCGCATTCGACATGGCAGGGGCTGACATACGTTCTTTACAACTCGGACCGCGCTCGTTGCGCGGCGCGTATATGCAACGGCACACTTGCCGTTGTCACCGGGCAAACGTCAGTGTCACAAAAATTTCGCAACGACGGCCGACCGCGATGTTCGTGGGGAAGACGCCAGCAAAAATAAATCCTTCAACAAACTGTCTCCGAGTTTTGGTTTGGTCGCGCCGCGAATGACGACGGCGCATCGGTCGCGTTGTCATCTCGGTTTGGAGATCGATCGAATTCTTTAGGGGCGACGATAATGGTTCCATCTACCAAGACAATCCTGCTGACAGCGGCCTCGGTCTCGCTGGCCCTGTCACAGAGCGCCGACGCTGGGGAGCGTTGGGGGGAAACGACCAAGAACAATCCGTATGTCGCGGGCGACATGCACAACCACAACACCTGCACCGACGGTTCGGTTGCTGCCGGCTATGCGATCGACCGCTCGGTCGGCAAGGGCACCGCGGCGGCTGGCGGCAACAATTTCGATCTCGACTGGTTCACGCTCGGCAACCACGGCGGTTCGGGCAACCGCGATTGCCGCTTCAGCGATGCGAGCGCCAACATCCCCGGCGACAACACGACGACGTATTGGAGCCAGACGCTCGGGAAGACCATCGACGGCATTACGATCACCAGCCTGAAGGGCACGCCGAACGGCACCGATACCGGCGCCAAGATGTGGCGCTGGCAGTCGATCAAAGAGATCGAGTACCCAACCATCGTCAATCGCACCGCGACCTACAACAAGGTGCTGGTCGAGGGCCTGGAGTGGATCCTGCCCGGTCACGAGCATGGCGACGTCGCCGTGATCGCCGGCCAGAACCCGCGCGGTTACGGCAATGCCGACAAGATGGCCGAGTTCGAATATCGCTTCGACCGCGCCGACACCGACGCCATCGGTCCGGTCGATGCCAGCAACAACCCGGTCTGGGCCGGCAAGGACAATGTCAACAATTCCGGCACGGCCGGTCACCAGAAGGCCGTCGCCGGCATCGCCTGGCTGCAGGCGAACCACCCGCTGCAATCCTATGCTGTGCCGACCCATACCGAGCGGCAGGGACCGTTCAATCCGAACGGCTCGGCCGGCTACAACATCGAGCACTTCCGTGACTTCAACAACGCCGGCCCGACGGTCGCGTTCGGCATCGAAGCCCCGGGTCACATGGCCGAGGGCGGCGTGAACGGCGGCTCGGGCTCCTATGGCTCGGGCGCAGTCGGCGGCGGCACCTACGGCATGCAGGGCGTCTACACCGCCAAGGTTGGCGGGCTGTGGGACGGTCTGCTCGGCGAAGGCCGCAACTTCTTCCTGTTCCAGAGTTCGGACTGGCACAGCCGCGGCGTCTATGGCGCGCGCGATCCCGGCACGACGGCGGACTTCATCCCCGGCGAGTACACCAGGCTGTACGTGCCGAACGAGCGGCGCTTCTCCCAGCAGTCGATCATCGACGGCATGCGCTCGGGTAATTCCTACTCGGTCAACGCCGACATCATCGGCTCCGACATGGAGTTCCGTGCGAAGGGTGAGTGGGACGACGACTGGAAGACGATGGGCGAGACGCTCGTCGTGCGCCCGGGCGAGAAGGTCACGCTCGAGATGGAGATGACCGTTCCGGCCTCCAACAACAGCCCGTACGGCTTCAACAACCCGCTGCTGCTGCCGGTCGGCATCAAGCAGCCGTTGAACAAGCCCTATCTCGACCACGTCGATCTGATTACCGGCGACATCACCGGTCCGATCGCGCCGGGCGCCCCTGGCTATGCGGTGGCCAATGCCAAGGGTGTCGATGGTGCGGCCATCGTCTACAACCCGTCGGCCAAGATCGCGAAGCAGATCCCGGCGACCAAGATGCGGAGCCACAAGCTGCGCGACGGTTCGACCCGCCTCAGCTTCACGACCACCTTCATCGCCGGCCAGACACCGTTCTACATCCGCGCCCGCGGCACCAACATCCCGCCGGCGACTCCGAACGTGTCCGACAGCGCCGGCAATCCGCTGCTCGATGCCAACAACGCCACCGTCAGTTGCACAGATCCGGCATGTCCCTCGCACCTCGGCACGGTCGGCGGCGTCAAGAAGGTGACCAACGACGTGCAGGCCTGGTCGAACGTCTGGTTCTACGCGAACCCGATCTTCGTCCGAACCTACAGCACGCCCAAGCTGCTGGTCGAAAAGAATCAGGAGCTGGCCCGCAAGCTGGCTCACGAGCATCACCACTGGCACGATTGGGACCACTGGGGTCACTGGGGCCACTGGGGTCGCTGGGCGTTCAACCGCGACTGATTGATCGGCACCAATCCGGCGGGACATATCGTCCCGTCGGATCCTGCTCACTCCGAGCGCCAGTTTGCGAACCGGCGCTTCGTCTTTGAAACCTGCCTTTCCCTGGGGTTCGTCGAGGTGATGTCGCGTTTGTCCGCCGTGAGTCTCGCCGTTCTAGTCCTCACGATCGCAGTCGCATCGGCGCATGACGAGGAGCCGACGCAGGAGGTCTGCGACGCCGCAGTGGCGGAGGCCCGCGCACAGGCGGCGACCCTGCCGACGGACGACGTGTCGCGCTATTTCGCCGAGCGGGACATTCAGCAGGCGCTGGTCGAGGCCGGCAATGGCGAGTTCGATGATTGTGTCGAGAAGGCCGAGAGGGCCGTGCTGGAAGTGCGCGACCGGCCCCACAGCCTGAAGCCCGGCGAGCGGCTCAACATTCTCAGTGCCGACGAAATGCCGACGCGCTGACGGGCGCGCGCCGCGTCTCCACTCCCGTCATCCGGCTGTCATGCAAGTCGGCAAATTGTCGGTCCCGTTGCGGCGCGTGCAAGGCCTTGAGAGACATGGACCAGATCGAAGCTCTTTTCCCGATACCGTTGTTGCGTTCGCCAGGGCTCTTGAGCGCCGAGCTCAAGGACGCGGCCGTGGCCGCCATCCGCAATTCGAAGATCGAGAACAACCTGCGGTCCGGACAGTTGTTTCACACCGAGGTCGCCGATCCCCGCGCCAACAATCTGTTTCAGACCATCGCCGAGCTCGCCGTGCCCAAGCTGATCGATTTCGGCGAGCTGCTGTTCGGCGAGAAGCTGCGCTGGACGGTCAAGGAGATGTGGACGAACATGCTGGAGACCGGCGGCAACCAGACCCTGCACGCCCATGCCAACAGCTTCATCTCCGGCATCTTCTATCTGACGCCGTCTCACCCCGGCAGCCGCACCGTGTTCGTGCGGCCGCCCGGCGGCAGCGACTTCTCGTTCCGCCATCACACGCGCAGCGCCGCGGTCGGCCCGTTCAATGCCGGCAAATACGTGCTGCCGGAGGCGGAGCCCGGCGATCTCGTGCTGTTCCCAAGCTATCTCTACCACGAGGTGCCGCGCAATCAGGGCGACCAACGTATCACGATCGCTTTCAACGCGATTCCTGATCATCTGGATTGCTGGGGCTACCGCGTCAGCTTCGCGTCCTGACGCTCTATCGTTCGAACTCGCGCGACAGCAGGTCGCGCGCTTCGCGTCGCGACGGCGCGGCGGAGTCGATTGCCCGAAGCAGGCGTTCAGCAGCCGCGCGATCCGATGCAAGCAGCGCTTTTGCCATGCTCATCAGCGGCGCATAGGCCGGCTCGAACTCGGCGCTGGCGCGAATGGAATCGAGGAGGCCGGGTGCGGCGGCTGCGATGAGCGCCGGTCCGCGCGGTTCGCCGGTCAGCGCCGCGCCGACCTGGATGAATTGGTTGCGAGCCCGCCAATAGGCGCCGAGCCGTTGCTCCCACATTCCGCGTTTCGAGTCTTCCAGCAAATCGGCCGCGTCGGTCTTTGTCTGGCTCAGGACCGTCAGCAGCAATTGCCATGGGGCCGCCGAGAGAGCGTGAACGTTGCTGCGCGCGTCGAACGTGACGAACGGGAAATCGTCGGTGTTGCGCGGTCCCGGACCGGCGAAGCTCGCGAGCGCTTTCGCGCCGGCGACATACTGGCCCAGAAGATCGATCGGCTGATCGAAGCCGAGAGGTTGAATGACCGGGTGAAGCTTCCGGTCGGAGAACCGTGCGGCGACGAACTCGGGGTCGATCGGGCTCGGGGCGCCTGATCCGATCAGAGCCAGCATCGGCGTGCGCACGCTGTAATGGTTCAGCCAGGCGGACCCTTGTGGGAAGACTGCGAGAAAGCTTCTGACGATCGCGCGCAGTGACGGCGTATCGAGCTGATAGAGCGGCAGCCACTGGCAGAACATGCCCTCGGTCGCCAGTCGCCGCTTGACGGCCGCGAAATGTTCGACCGTGTACAGCGCGCCGCTGCCATCGAGCGCCGGGTGGAACAGGTCGGCCACGATCACGTCGTAGCGTCCGTCATCGGCGATGATGAAGCGCCGGGCATCGGCAACGGAGATCGGCGGCCTTTCCTTCTCGGCCGCGGGGTTGTCGAACCAGGGCAGCAGCGCGACGACCTCGGAGGACAGCTCGACCGCGCGCACGTCGATGCCCGGCATCTGCGCGGCGCCGAGCACGGTCGCGCCGGTGCCGACACCGAGGAAGAGGGCCTTGCGCGGCGCTGGGTGCAAGAGCAACGGCAGCACGGCCTGGCGGAAATCGGATCGCACCGAACTGGTGCCGCCCATGCGGAAGTGGCCGTTCACCTCGAGATAGCGTGCTCCTGAGGCGTCGTCGACGACGCTCGCGGTCGCCATCGGTCCCTCGCGCACGGCCAGAAGCTTGCCGCCCGGCGGGACCTTAATGAGCAGGGGGGCGGGAAGCCACAACAGCGCGAGTGCAAGTAGAGCGAGCGCCGCCGCCCAGCGCAGCGCAGCGCGTTGGGGCAGCAGCAGCAGAAGATATCCGACAGCAACGAGGACCAATGCTCTCCAAGTGCCGAAAGCGGGAATCAGCAGCTGTGCCGCGACCAGCGGCGCAATGGCTGCGCCGAGGCTGTTGATGCCGACGGCCCAGCCGACCGATCCTCTGACGTCGCGGACATCCTGCATGAGCTGGCCGAACAAGGCGCCCATCGCCATCGCAGGCAACAGGAACAGCGCCAGCGCAATGCCGAGCTCGCCGACGACGCCGAGGCTCGCAGCGCTGTCAGCGAGGCCGCCCAGCAAGGGCGTCACGAGCGCCGTGCCGAGGCAGACGAGCGCGGTGCCGCTGATCAACGCGGTTCTGCCGCGCGCAACCGTGTGCCCCACGCGCTGCCAGATCATGCCGCCCATCGCGGTGCCCAGCAGGTAGGCGGCCAACAGACAGGCGAAGCTATAGACCGTGTCCTGCATCATCTGCGCGGCCAGGCGCACGACCAGCACTTCGAACACGATGCCGAGCAGGCCGGTGACGAACAGGGTTCCTGTCAGGCGGAGGCCGGCGACAGCACGCCTGCGATCGTCGCGCGCGCGAGCGTCGACCTGCGGGGCTCGGCCGAGGCGAAGCGCTGCGAGCGCGCAGGCCGCGTTGACGGCTGCCAGGCAAAGCAGCGTCGCCGACAATCCGAGCGCGGGGATCAGCACGAAGGTGGACAGCAGCGTGCCGGCGACGGCGCCGGCGGTGTTCGCGGCGTAGACGCCGGCGCTGACGGGCCGCGTGCCATGCGCCGCGGACGTCATGCGTTCCAGCGCGGTCAGCGTGCCGCCCATCGCCACCGTCGCCGGCAACAGCACCAGCGTCGGCAGCAGGAAGCTCGCGCTCCACAACAACACGTTGGAAGGCGCCGTGCCGAGCAGCGGCGCGAGGGCGCGCGCGCACGCGGGAAGCAGCCAGACCGCACACAGCCCCCACACGCCGATGACCGTTTCGAGGACGGCATACACCCGGTGCGGATTGGCGGCGCGGCGGATCCGGCCATCGAGGACGAAGGCGCCCACCGCCAGCCCGGCGAAGAATCCTGCGATGGCGCCGAGCACGGCCATCATCTCCGTGCCCAAGGCGAGGGCGAGCTGGCGCGTCCAGACGATCTCATAGCCCAGCCCGGCGAGGCCGGATGCTGCAATCAGCAGCTTCAGCGTTCTCAGCTGAGCCATGCTCTGGCGGGCGACGAGATCGACGCCGGAAGACCGGGCGCCTTGCTTCTCCGCGACCAGATCATTGTCGCGCGGGTCTGCGTGGCGTGCCTCGGTCAAGATTTGGTACCTGCAATTCCCGTGATCGGTCTTCGGATGCAGCGCGCCGTGCGGGATACTGCTCCGGGCGCGGGATCAAGCTCGGCTGCATGGGCCGCCAAGGTCGAGATCGTTTCCTTGTGTTCGTGTTTCGTGACGGTGGTTTGACAGAAGCTGTGGGAGCACGCGGCTCGGCGCAGATGGTTGTATCGCATGAGACCCGTCAGGGAGCGATGACCAGACGCAGCCGCGATCTGCGGAACGTTGTGGTTGAATTCGGTAAACCATCGATCCTCTCCGATCCGACATTGTTGTGCTGCGCACGAAAAACGGGTCGAAATCGGTGGAAACCGGTGTAAATGCGCGGTGATCGGGTGGCTCTGGTACACTTCCAATGGCTGATGTCTCGAATAAAACAGTGGAATCAACGACTTGGCGCTTCTCCGTGGCGCCGATGATGGATTGGACAGAGAGCTTTTTGAAATCAAATAGTTAGGTGAAGGGCGTGTGCAAATCCTGTGCACGCGTGTTCTACTATTCTTTCGCTTTCGTTCTCACGAAATTGCCGCCGGCGCTCGCCGAAAACTGTCGGTCCTGCATTGAAGCTTTGTCGTGACGCTGCTCTTGGCCGTCATGGTGTCGCGGAAATGCCGAGTGGCTGGCGATGTGAACGAACGCCTTGTTCGTCTGCACATCCGTTTGCGACGTCGAGGGTCGCCGGCGGGGTTGTTGTGCATGAGCGCAACGGCGCAGCTAAATAATTGACAGAACGAGAATTTTGGAAGATCCCCCATCAACGGGGGACGGAGAGTGGGGACGGTAGCGCGCGACAAATCGTGATCATCACGCCTGATCATGCCCAGTCGCCGGCGACCGTCCTGGCGCACGGCAGGACACCGTGTTTCTCTTGTCCCACGCGTCGAGTTCACCAATCGGATATAGGACCGCTTTCCCGATTTTGACGAAGGCCGGCCCAACGCGCATTGCTCGCCAGTTCCGGAGTGTTCCGACGCTCACTGCGCCACGGTAGCGATCCGAGACTTCCTCCGGTGTCAGGTATTTTCGATCCTCCATTGCATCACTCCCGATCACGCGACCATGAATGCAGTATTTTCCGGTCCCAGCGGCGCTCGATAGCCAGACGTACTCGTGGATAGTGAAAGAGAAAGCGAACGGCGGTACAAAGGCGTATCGTCCACTTCGATCTAGCGTCGCGATGTCCGGTGTGCTCAAGAAACCGCATCTCATTTCGATGAGTGATATCGTCAGCTTCAGGCCAGAAGCACACCTCAGCGATCGATTGACGGGTCGTAAAGCTGCGCTCTCACTCCGGCAGGCCCGCCAGCCGCAGCCCCTTCTTGAACGTAGCCCGATGCTCAGGCCGCTGGATCGGTATCCAATTCTCCAGATTGGACATCCGAAACGCGGGATGCAGCTTGAGCAAATGCGCGGCTGCGTCTTTCGCCTGCTCCATCCGCCCGGCAAGCGCGTGCGACGCGATGATGATCAGCACGACGAACCCTGAACTCGGCAATTGCCGGAACGATCGTTCGGCCCAGGACAGAGCCAGCTCGAAACGCTCCGCGAACAAATGCGCCATCGCCATCCCGGCCTGCATCCGGAACATCTCTGGATCGAGCGGGCTGAATCGCATCGCACGTGTGAAGAAATCGATAGCGCTCTCGGGATCACCGCGCAAAACCCGCAGGAAGCCGCCCAAGAACCAGGCCGCCGCCAGATTGGGGTTGAGCAGCAGCGCCCTGTCGAGCAATGCAACCGCGCCCTCCAGATCACCGGCCAGATGGGCCAGCGTATGCCCCGCGCGGGTCAGCGCGACGGCGTCATCCCTGCCCAATTCGATCGCGGAATGAGCCAGCCGGATCCCTTCGGCGAACTCCAGGGACTGATCGGTCATCCAGCCGTTGATCTTTCGCAGGCAATAGCACCACGCCGCCATCGCATGGGCCGAGGCAAAACTGGGATCGAGCGAAAGCGCCTTCTGAAACAGAAGCGAAGCCTCGTCGATCGCGTCGCGCGTCCCGCGGTGCAGATGCGGCATCGCGCGCAAATAGTGATCATACGCGCTCAGATTCCCCGTCGGCTTTCGCCGGGCGCGGTCGATTTCCGCGCGCTCGAGTTGTGAGGCGATCACGCCGACGATGCTGGTTGCGATCTGGTCCTGAAGCTCGAAAAGGTCGTCGATCGTCTCTTCAAACCTATCCGCCCACAGATGAGTGCCGGTGGTCGCGTCCACGAGTTGCCCGGTGATGCGTACCCGGTTCGCGGACTGCCGCACACTGCCTTCGACGACGTAGCGCACGCCGAGCTCGCGGCCGACCTGCTGCTCATTCACGGTGCGTCCCTTGTAGGTGAAGCTCGAATTGCGGGCGATCACGAACAGCCAGCCGATCCGCGACAACGCGGTGATGATGTCTTCGACGACGCCGTCCGCAAAATAGTCCTGCCCGGGATCGCCGCTGAGGTTACGAAACGGCAGCACCGCGACGGAGGGAGCATCCGGGAGTGACAGCGTCGGCCGCTGGTCGCCCGCCGAAGAATGCGATCGGGCGTCTACGGTGGTGGCGGACACCTCGTCCTGCCGGACCTGCCCGATGAAGCGCATTCCCTTGCGCGAAATCGTCCGGATCAGGCGCTGCTCCTTGCCGCTATCTCCGACTGCCCGGCGCACGGCGTTGACGTGACTCGTCAATGTCGATTCGGAGACGATGCGACCCTGCCAGACGGCGGTCAGCAGATCGTCCCGTGTCACCACCTGATCCCTGTTGCGGACCAGGTAGAGCAGAAGGTCGAAAACTTTCGGCCCGACCGCGACGAGCTGCGAGCCACGGGTCAGCTCGCGCCGCTCCGCATCCAGGCAAAAATCTTCGAACAGGAAACGCAAAGCCGCTCCGCTTGGACGACAATCCAATGAGAATTGAAGGCCGATTCAGCCCGTCCGCAAGGCTTTCCTGCCCGCATCAGCTCATCCTCGCCGTCGCAATAAGGCCGTCTCCGGCTGGAAAAGTCGAGGAAAATCAGCATGAAGATCGTTGTCGTCGGGGGCACAGGCCGGATCGGGACCAAGCTTGCCGGCTTGCTGCGCCGCAAGGGGCACGATGTCGTTCAGGCCTCCCCCCGCACGGGTGTCGACGCCGTCACCGGTGACGGGCTCGACTTCGCGCTGTCGGGCGCGGACGTTGTCGTCGATGTCGCCAATTCACCGTCGTTCGAGGACGGCGCGGTTCTGGAATTCTTCACGAGGTCCACCCGCAATGTCCTTGCGGCCGAAATCGCCGCGCGCTTACAGCACCACGTCGCACTGTCCATCGTCGGGACCGATCGCCTTCCGGATTGCGGTTACTTCCGCGGCAAGCTCGCCCAAGAGCGTCTGATCCGGAATTCGGGGCGTCGTTACAGCATCCTCCGCGCCACACAGTTTTACGAATTTGCCGACGATATCGTCGCGACCTCCACGCATGGACAAGTCGCCCGGCTGTCGCCGGCGCTGTTTCAGCCGGTCGCCGCGGACGATGTCGCTGCCGCGCTGGCCGCCGTGACGCTGGCCCCGCCGATCGACGGCATCATCGAACTGGCCGGCCCGGAGCAGCTCAGCCTCGACGACTTCGGCCGCAGATACCTCGCCGCGATCAACGACCCGCGCAAGGTCGTCGCCGATATCCACGCCCGCTATTTCGGCGCGGAGCTGGACGACCGATCGCTCACGCCGGGCGACCATCCGCGCCTCGGCGTCATCCGCTTCGCCGATTGGCTTTCCTCCCTTCGCCAGTAACGCAGCGCGGCCGGCGGAGCTCTCCGGCAACCGCCACGCCGTCCTCGTGCGAGATGAACATGACCAAGGCCGTTCCACACGATCTTGAGGGAGAGGAGACGGCGGCAGCGCCCGAACCGCGCGAAGCCGTTCGCCCGTCGGCCAACCGCCCTCTCGCGGACGCCGAGATGGCCCGCGTGCTCGGCACCGAGCCATTTCGCATGGCACTGGACGCGACCGGCGGCGGGGTGACGCACTGGAAGCACGACCCGCTCCACGACGTCGTCGAGCCGATGACCCACCACGTCATCATGGCCTACAACGGCGTGGTTCAGCGCATGGAGCGGCGGTCGGGACGTTTCGTCTCGGCGGGCACGTTTCGTCCCGGCGTCGTGATCATCATTCCCGAGGGCGCGAGCTCGCGATGGGACATCCCGAAGCCGGTCGATGTCGTGCAGCTCTATCTTCCGCACAGCACGCTGGTTCGTGTGGCCGACGAAGCCGAAACCAACAGGCCGGCCGATCTCCTGGAACGGACCGCGCATCCCGACCCGATCACGTCCCGCCTGCTGCTGAGCGCGGCGGACGTCCTGGAAGGCAGCGAGGCCCTGGATTCGCTGTTCAGACAGCAACTCACCGACCTCCTCGCCACGCGTCTGCTGGCCGCGCACACCGGGGCGCCGACCGCGGTCCAGCCCATCGTCGGCGGTCTGGCGCCGAGAGTGCTGATGCGCGCCATCGAGCGGCTTCGCTCCGAGAGCGACGCGGACGTCTCGCTTGCGGCGCTCGCCGCGGACGCCGGCCTGTCGCGCTTCCATTTCTGCCGCGCCTTCAAGGAAAGCACCGGGCTCTCGCCGCACGCCTGGCTTCGCCAGCGCCGGCTCGAGCAGGCGATGCAGATGCTGCGCGACCCGGACGTGTCCGTCGTCACGGTCGCGGCCGCGCTCGGCTACGCCTCGCAGACCGCGTTTGCTGCTGCATTCAAGCGGCTGACCGGGGACACCCCTACCGATTGGCGCCGGCGGGCGCGTTAGCAGCAATTGCTCTTTAGTCGCCGCAACCGCGCTGGGGCACCAGCACACAGGGTTCGTTAGATCATCATCGTGTCCAAGCCCACCAATCGGAGATGACCAATGCCCTTGAACAAGCCGCTCAATCGGATTGTGAACACCACGCGCCGGAAGATCCTCGCGACCTCGGTGATGTCCGCGGTCTCGCTCAGCGTCCGTTCCACGACCGCGATCGGCGAGGAGTCAAGAAGCTCGACCTTCGCCGCGCAAGCGGTGGATCCGACGGCGTTCGTAACGACCAAAGACGGCGTGAAGATCTTCTACAAGGACTGGGGGCCGAAATCGGGTCAGCCGATCGTCTTCCATCACGGCTGGCCGCTCTCGTCCGACGACTGGGACACTCAGATACTGCATTTCGTCGGCAAGGGGTTTCGCGTGATCGCCCATGACCGCCGCGGTCACGGCCGTTCGAGCCAAGTCGGCGAAGGCCACGACATGGATCACTACGCGGCCGATGCTGCCGCGGTCGTCGACCATCTGGACCTGCGAAATGCGGTCCATGTCGGACATTCCACCGGCGGCGGCGAAGCCGCCCGCTACGTCGCGCGTCACGGCCGCGGCCGTGTCGCGAAGCTCGTGCTGATCAGCGCCGTGCCGCCGCTGATGGTCAAGACGGAGAACAATCCCGGCGGCTTGCCGATCGCCGTTCTCGACGATGTGCGCCGGCAGCTCGCCGCCGGCCGGGCGCAGTTCTATCTGGAATTCGCGAGCGGTCCGTTCTTTGGCTACAACCGCCCCGGTGCCACGGCGTCGCAGGCCGTGATCTGGAACTGGTGGCGTCAGGCCATGAGCGGCGGCGCCAAGGCGCATCTGGACGGCATCAAGGCGTTCTCCGAAACCGACTTCACCGAAGACCTCAAGGCCATCGCGGTGCCGACCCTCGTCCTGCACGGCAGCGACGACCAGATCGTGCCCGTCGCGGACTCGGCGCCGCTTTCGGCGAAATTGCTGAAGAACAGCTCGCTGAAAATCTACGACGGCCTGCCGCACGGCATCTGTACCACCCATGCAGCGATCGTGAATGCCGACCTGTCGGCCTTCATCGCCGGCTGATCCTCTGCATCGATCCAATCCAATCACAGGAGACACAAAATGCGACTGGTCGTCATCGGTGCCGGCTTCGCCGGTATGTATGCGGCATTGTCCGCCGCCCGGCTGCGCGACATCCACGGCGTTTCGCCCGAGGCGCTGGAGATCGCGCTGATCGCCCCGGAGCCGACCTTGGTTGTCCGTCCGCGGCTCTACGAACCAAACCCCGAAACGCTGACGGCGCCGCTGCTGGATGTGCTCAAGGCGATCGACGTGGTCTATGTGCAGGGCACCGCCGAGGCGATCGATGCTGCGGCGCGCGAAGTGAGCATAGCGGCACCCGGGGGCAGACGAACGCGGCTCGCCTACGATCGTCTGGTCGTGGCCACCGGCAGCCGGCTGTTTCGTCCGAGCATTCCCGGCCTTGCCGAGTACGGTTTCAGCGTCGACTCGCTGGACGACGCGGTGGCCCTCGACAGGCACCTGCACGGACTGGCCGGCCGGCCGGCCGGGAATGGCCGCGACACGGTCGTCGTCGCCGGCGGCGGGTTCACGGGCATCGAGGCAGCTACCGAGATGCCCGCGCGGCTCCGCGCCATTCTCGGCCCCGATGCGCGGCCGCGCGTCGTCATCGTCGAGCGCAATCCGGTCATCGCCCCCGACATGGGCGAAACCGCGCGTCCCGTCATCGAGAACGCATTGAAGCGGATCGGCGTGGAGACATGGCTGGGAGTCGGCGTTGCGTCGCTCGACCAGTCCGGCGTGACCTTGTCGGGTGGCGAGCGCATCGCAGCCGAGACCGTGATCTGGGCTGCCGGCATGCGTGCCGCGCCCCTGACCGCGCAGATTCCAGCCGAGCGCGACAGTTTCGGCCGGCTGCTGGTCGACCGCGACTTGCGCGTGCCGAGCGCGGCGGGCATCTTCGCGACCGGCGACGCTGCGCGTGCCGCCTGTGATGATGCCGGCAACTACGCGCTAATGTCGTGCCAGCACGCCACGCGGATGGGCGCTTTCGCCGGCAATAACGCCGCCGCCGAACTGCTCGGCGTTCCGACCGCGCCTTATCACCAGGCGGCCTACGTCACCTGCCTCGATCTCGGCGAGGCCGGCGCTTTGTTTACACGCGGCTGGGATCGGACGATCGAGATGGTCGGCGACCAGGCGAAGAAGACCAAACGCGAGATCAACACCGCCTGGATCTACCCGCCGCTTGCCGAACGTGCCGCCGCGCTCGCCTCCGCCGATCCGGAACGCGTCACCGATCTCTGACCGCCTCACCGAACGAGCCGGACGTCTTCAGGGATGAAACCAGCCTTCAATAACCTGCAACAGGAGACCAACATGAATCTGCAAAACACCTCACACCTCGTCACACCGAAGCCGGATGAACTGGTGCCGTCGCGCTATGCCCTGAAGGTCGGCGAGATCGACGTGCTGGTGATCAGCGACGGGGTGCTCCCGCTGCCGACCACGATGCTCGGGCACAACGCTGCGCCGTCGGCGCGGGCCGCTTGGTTCAAGGACATGTTCCTGCCGACCGACGCCTTCGATTGGGCCCTGAATGCCGTCGTCGTCCGGAGCGGCGGCAAGACCATCCTGATCGACGCAGGGCTCGGGTCGGATCCCGACCTGAACCTGCCGCGGGCCGGACAGCTGATCAAACGCCTCGACGCCGCCGGCATCGATCTCGCGTCCGTCACCGACGTCGTGCTGACCCATATGCACATGGATCACGTCGGCGGCCTGCTGGTCGAGGGCGTGAAAGACCGGCTGCGGCCGGACCTGCAGATCCATGTTGCGGCCGCCGAAGTCGAATTCTGGCGGGCGCCGGATTTCTCGCGAACGGCGATGCCGGAAGGCTTCCCGGACGCGCTGCGCGCAGCCGCGAAGCGCTTCGCGAGGGAGTACCACAACCAGATCCGGCAGTTCGACGAGGAGCACGAAGTCGCGCCGGGCGTCGTCGTCCGCCGCACCGGCGGTCACACCCCGGGACACAGCATCGTCCGCCTGACGTCCGGCGGCGAAGCGATGACCTTCGCGGGCGACGCCGTGTTCACGGTCGGCTTCGACCATCCCGACTGGCACAACGGCTTCGAGCACGACCCGGACGAGGCAACGCGCGTTCGCGAGGGATTGCTGCGGGACTTGGCGAAGACGGGCGAGCTACTGGTCGCCACCCATATGCCGTTCCCGTCCATCGGACGCGTCGGGCGCGAAGGTAACGTGTTTCGGTTCGTGCCGATCTACTGGGACTACTAATCGTTCACCGGATTGAAGCCGGGCTGCGGCGCAGGACATCACCAACGGAGTGTGCCTGCGCCGCAGTTTGCAAGGCTGGTCAGCCGGCTTCGCCGATCGCGCTTAGGCGCGAGCTCTAACTGGTTCCGGTGATCCGGCAGCGGTCCTCCATGGGCTCACGGCTAGGTCTTCCCAATTTTGCGAACCGGTTCGCTAGGCTGCGATTGGTGCCATCCGGCACGTTGATCTCTCAGGTCTTTCTTCTTCTAGCAACACTGTGGGTGTCGGAGCAGTGCCATACTGCAATAAGTGAGCAACAGAACTTACGACCGCCGAATCTACGCCGCGGAGAGGCGCTTTTATCTTGCCGGAGTAATCGGGCGTCTCTCCGCCTTCTTCTTCGACATGATCGTCTCCTCTGCTTCATACTATACGGCTGCACCCGAGCGGTCGACAACATGACAATGGTCCGGCTTTCGTCGTGATCTTGCGGTGATGACATCTGGTGGTCCATGCAGGAGTCCGTGCTCAGCCCCGCTCGCCATGCGGGCGCACATGTCGTCGTCAGGATCGCGGGGCAACACAGGCACTCACGCGCGCTCGCAGCCTCGATCGGGCTGTCGTCGCCGGCAAGATAGCGTGCTCTCCACATCCGCTTCGATCCACCAAACGCCTTTCCGCCGATCAGCGGAAACTCAGCCATTCTTCTGTCGTCGAGCTGTCTGCCAGACGGCGCTCGCCAGAGCTCTCACATTGCGGCGGCGAGCGCCGTCGGGTTGCTTAAATTCGGTTCAGCGGGGCTTTTATCTTCGGCTGCGAACCGGAACACAGATCCGTCGATCCACATGCGATGCATCACCACTGCCAGCTTGCGTGCAACGGCCACCACCGCGCGCTTGTGGCCTCGCTTAGCTGCGACCCGGACACCCCAGGCCTTGATGCCGCACCATTGCTTGGAGCGCACCAGCATCGCGCTCGCCGCCTCGTAGAGCACGGTGCGCACCTCCCCGTCGCCGCACTTCGAAATGTGCCCTTCGATGTCGATGGATGTGCCCGTCTGGATACGCCTGGATGTCAGTCCGAAATGCGCGCCGACGGTCTTCGACTTGCTGAACCTGTGCGGATCATCGATGGCCGCCTTGAAGGTCAGTGCCGTCACCGGGCCGACGCCGGGAATGGCGCAAAAGCGTCGACAGAGTTCGTCCCGGCCGACCATCTGCACCAGCAGATCATGCAGCTTTTTGTACTCGGCCCACAGTGCTTCCCACGCTCTCAACACGCAGTCTGTCACGCCGGCGATAAGCCGGTCACAAGCCACCAACTCGTGCACTCGCGCTACAAATGTCGCGCGCTGGACCCGCGGTCCGACCATCAATCCGAAGACCTTCAGGGACTGTCTGATCTCGTTCTCTATGTCGAGCAATTTTCGCTTCAGCGTTCGCCGGTGTCCCAGCAGAAGCCGTATCTTGTGACTCTCCTGACTCTTGACATGAACCGGTCGATACCAGCCCGCACGCACGAGGTGCGCCAATCCTCGCGCGTCATTTTTGTCAGTCTTGTTGCGCTGGGCTTCCAGCGCAGCCGCGGCCTGCCGCGTTTCCAACAGGACCATGGGCAGGCCAAGAGACACGAGCTCGCGGTGCAGCCACGGTGCTACACTTCCTGCTTCATGGCCGACCTTGTCGAGCCGTGGCAGGTACGGTGACAACGCTTCGAAGATGATCGCAGGATCGGTCGCCACGCTGGCTTCGAACACGACGGCGCCGTCACGGCTGTTCACAACGCAGATTGCGGTCTTGGTGCTGGATGTGTCGAGTGCTGCTGAGAGTTTCATCGGCGGACGTCCTCTTCGGCGAATCATTTTTGATTCCCCGCGATGCTGCGCCTTTGTTGCCGCGACTGTCTCATCTCGCACTCGCCCGATTACGCCGCCAGTCGAACCCGCTCTACGCTCGCTCCTCTCAAATCCAAGTCTGAACTGCGCTCAGACACCGTGCGGTGGCTACACGAGGAGTGAGTCTCAGGCAGCATCTCTGCTGCGGCTCTGGTCTGACCGTTGGCATACGGCCGCGGGGTCTTGGCGATCTATCGACAGAAACCAGAGCGATCGAACTGCATCGGCGATGCAATTCGTCCGCAGATCCGAGATGGAAAGTCGGACGGCCCGCTAGCATCAGTTCAACACGGACCGGTCCAGCATCGAGGAAAACTGGTGTTAAAGCCGCACGCAAATCGCCCACACGGATGGACCAGACTGAGTGTCGAGCGGCGGCAGCTCGGCAGCAACGGCGCGCATCGTGGCCGTTAAGGGCAGGGCTGTAGCGTGCGACGTCGCGCAATTCGGCCGTTCCGCTCTGGCCTCGGACGTGCCACCTTTGCGGGACACCTGCGCGGAGGGCGGGGCTCGCGAGCCTTGATCCGCTTTCGCCAACCGTCGGGCAGAATCGTCCGCCATCCGGCACCGCTACGCCCAGGCCTCTCCGTATTCTCTCCACGGGGCGAGCAGAAGAGATGACCGATCCCGGTCCGGGCAGGCAGCTCCCCGTTCCGGCCACTGAGTTCTGCGTTATCGTTTTGGAGCAGCCGGCCTTTGGCGTGCCTCCGAACGCGCGGGGCCGAGACGCAAGGAGCAGCATCTGATCATGACCGAGTCCGTTCCGCCCCATCCATTCGATGATATGGAGGCGCTGGCTTGGCTGCGCTCTCAGCCCGACGGACGCGTGACGGTCAGCGCCGCGGAGCTCGGACGTCAGTGGGGCTGGAACAGGATGCGGACCAGTCGTCGCCTGAAAGCCTGGGAGCACGCGGGCCTGATCAGTCGTAACGCTGAAGCGATCAATGTAACGGGGACCGCGACGTCGATCGTTACAGATGGTACTGCCGTCGCTACGGACGCCGCCGGCGTTACAGGGATGTCCGGAGCGGAGGAAGGCCGTCGTTCCCTGACACGCGTCAAGCTCGCTGCTTTGATTGTGGCTCTGGCGCTGGCTTGTGTATCGGCTGCCTTTTCTATCGACGGCCTGACCGCGATCTTCGCCGGGGCTTTCTGGCCTGTCATCATGATGGGCGCCGTGCTGGAGGCCGGAAAGCTCGTGGCGGCGGCCTGGCTGACGGAGCATTGGACGTCTGCGCCGTCCCTCTTGAGGTTCGTCCTCGTCCTGATGATTGGTGTGTTGATGGGCCTGAACGCCATTGGCGTATTCGGCTTCCTCACCCGCGCTCACCTCGACCATATGGCATCCAGAGATCTCACCCTTGCCGACAGAACCGCAGACGTCGAGGCCCGCCTCGGGATGCAGAGCCGAGTGGTCACCGACATTGACCGGTGTATTGCCCAGATCGACGCGGCCGTCGACGAGGCGACGCGCCTTGGCAGGCCAGTCGGAGCGATGACGATTGTTGACCAGAGGCGTCGCGAACGTGCCGACATCGCTGCGGAACGGCAGCGTGAGTCCCAGGCTCTCGCCAATCTACAGATCGAAAAAGCCAAGATTGACGCGCAGCGCCGGCGCGCCGAGGCTGAGGTCGGACCGATACGCTATCTCGCCGAGCTGATTGGCATACCCGCCACGGACTTCGAGCGAGCGGTCCGGCTGCTCACGCTGGCGCTGGTTGCCGTCCTTGATCCGATGGCAGTGGCGCTGCTGCTCGCTGCCGGAGTTCACAGCAGGCGCGCTGGTTCATTCTGACTTTGCCGTTTCGTCTAAGCAAGCTCATTGCGCGATACGGGTCTGCCCCAAATCGGTGAGCAGCAAACCTGCGTACGCGCAGACTTCCAGCCGAAGGCCAGAAGAACAAAGCAAGGCCTTCTCACACCCTATGCACCTGTGGTGCTGACGCTTCGCGGGCCGCATGCGGCTATCTCATTGGGTGAAGCCAGCAATTCCGCTGAACACGTATTTACATAAGACATCCTGAGTGAATACAGCAGTCTTGCCGATTGATCGACAAATCGAATATCGTCAATAACTTGCCGGCGTTTGGGCGCGCATACGAATGGAATTGCCCGTCTCGTTCTCGATCGGTGGTGAGTTTGCGTCGGTTTAGGGGCCCCGAAAGCTGTCGGCTCTCGCGATCTGAATTGAAGTTCTCGCTTCCTGAGGGCTGCAGATTCATTGCGAGGCGCGCAGGGGCTCTGCCAGCCGGCAATCCCGTTGCGCGATCCTTCGGCCTCCGCAGGCCCAGGAAGCAACGTCCACGCGGCATAGGCGGCTCAATTCCGTCTGATATTTCTCAAGCTCAAGGGCCGATGACAGGCCGGGTCCGTTTGGACGCATCGATCCGCGCGTGGTTCGTGCGGCTGATACCGCCCGGCCGGATTGAACGATGCGCATCCTGGTCACGGGAGCCGAGGGCCCGACGACCCCCGCTGCCGCTTCGCATCATGGCGGTTATCATCAGGCGTTGCTGACACAACGGGGCGGTGTGAGCTTACGCAGGTTGTTCGCGAATGATGAGGTGTTCGCAGCAGCTTATTTAGAACGCAACGGCAAAGCCGCATTGTCCTCGGTGAGATACGGACCGCGGTGGGGCCGGATGCGGCAAAGGTGGTTGGTGGCATGTGCTGCCATTCATCATGGGCAGTTCAGGCTCACTGTGGGCGCCGGCTCCAGACATGTCCCTTGCGCAATGTTTGTTTCGCATTGGTCACGACGGTCTCGGCCGCCACGATATCGATGCCCAGCACCCGCAGGATGGCCTGGGCCGCCATTGCTGGAATCGAGTCGTCTCTTTTGACCAATGCTTCGCGCATCGAGGCGCTGACGATGGCCAACAGCATCGCATACAGGGCCGGCGAATCGACCGTCTTAAAATAACCCTGGCGGATGCCGATGCCGACA
Organism: Bradyrhizobium sp. SZCCHNS1050; assembly: GCF_032484785.1. NCBI lineage: Bacteria > Pseudomonadati > Pseudomonadota > Alphaproteobacteria > Hyphomicrobiales > Nitrobacteraceae > Bradyrhizobium > Bradyrhizobium sp. SZCCHNS1050. The sequence goes on from NZ_JAUETR010000003.1 coordinate 171,855, forward strand.
TCCTTGCGAATGCCCGCAAAGATCTGCTCACGAAATTCTCCGAGATCGGAGAGTGCGTGGACGATCAGGCGCCCCCATATCGGATCCTGCAGACCGCGTTCGATGAACAGCATCGTTGCGAGCGCAACCCGCTCGGTGCCCTGCTCAATTCCAGAAATCGCCTCGTCGACCTCGCGGACCAATGCGGCCGCGACGGCGCCGGCAACGGCCTCGACCAGCTCCGTCTTGTTTCGGAAGTGATAATAGAAGCTTCCGTTGGAGAGCCCGGCCTGCTCGGCGACTTCCATGACGGACGTGCGTTCGATTCCTTTTTTGGCCATGACCGCGATAGCCGTGTCCAGGATCAACGCTCGAGTCCGCAGGCGCTTGGTGTCGTCCTGACTTGCGTCCTGAAAGTGACGGCTCTTCTTCGTCCGGGGCGAGTACGTGCTCATGTCACGGCAATAGCACGGTCAGGCTGCGGCGGCACCGATTATCCCATCCAATGAGCGCTGAATCATCTCCGTATATTCCGCCGCAGACGGGTGGTAGCGTGCGGTCTGGTTGAAGGGGCTCGCATGTGCGCGCGAACCCAAAGCTGAGACGTCGGCCCCCCGGTAACCAAGTTCGGCCAAGGTCGCCGGCAGGTTCAAGGTCCGCATCAACACGGCGATTGCCGCGGAAAGCGACGCTCCGGGGGAGAGTCCCATCGCCCCCGCAATAGCCGCGGCCCGATCGGAGGCGTGACAGCAGACGGAGTCCAACGAGCAGACCAGGCCAATGCCGCTCAACAGTCCATGATGGAAGCCCTGGTCGCCGCAGGTGATCGCGATGGCGTGCGCCGGTCCTAGGCCCATGCTGATGGCTACGCCGCCTGCATAGGCCGCGGCCATCATCTCCGATCGTGCGCGAAGGTCGCCGCCGCGTTGGGTTGCGTCTCGGATGGCCGCCATTGCTCGTCGGATGCCGTCCAATGCAAGCGCGTCGGCAAAGGGTAACATTCGGCTGGAAAGATAACCTTCCACGCAGTGTGAGATCGCATCGATTCCGGTGGCCGCGGTGAGCCGGGGCGGCAGCGTCAACGACAGCTCCGGATCGAGCATCGCAAAATGCGGCACGATGGCGGGCGAACTCATTCCCGTCGAGGCGGTCGTGGCGTCCGGGTGGATGCCGGCATCGGGCGATGCCTCGCTTCCTGTCCCGGCAGTGGTCGGAATCACTGCAAGCGGGGCGCATCGCCGAGGCTTGGCCGTGGGATTGCCGGCATAGTTGGTTACGCTTCCAGGGTTGGTTGCGAGCAGCGCGATGTATTTGGCCGTGTCGATCACCGAGCCGCCGCCGAGCGCGATCACGCCATCGCAATTGCTTGTTCTGTAGAGCGCCGCACCCCGGTCAGCGTCCGAGAACAGGGGATTTTCGGTCACGTCGTTCAGGATCGCCGCGGCCGGGCCCCGTTTGAGCGCAGCGGTGACGCGATCGACCAGGCCGACCGTCGTGATCCCGTGGTCGGTCACCAGCATCGGCCGCCTCATGCCCAGACGATCGAGCTCCTCGTCGAGGCAGGACAGTGCACCGGCGCCGAACACGGTGCGGGGAAGTTGCAGTGATGCGACCATCTGCAATCCTGTGATCATTTTCCGGCGAGGACCATGCGCAATGCTCTCACAACGAGAGCCCAGCTCAGAAACCTGTAGCCGGCCCGCAGCTCGTTGCCGCGAAGGACGCCCTTCATCGGCATGGCGCCCATGATCGTGCCGCCGATGACAAGCCCGTCCTCCGTTGCATCGACGCTGGTGATCGTCATCAGCTCGGTCCCTTCCGGTGTGAAGATCCGCATCGCCTCACCCGATCAAGCTGTCGAAGTTGATCTTCAGATCCTGGCATGCCCTGATCGCGGTCGCGCGGCCTGCGCCGCTGACGCTCGATACGTTGATCGCGGTCCCCGTGAGATAGAGGTTCTCGATCCCCGGTATCTTCAGTTTCGCGAGCTCGGGATTGGGACGGTGGCCCCCGATCTGGTGCAGATATTCGCCGGCCCCGCTCACGTCGCCCTTCTGGAACATCGATGAATGCCGTGACACTTCCAATGGCGTATCGAACCGGCGGCCGATGATGTTCTCATGGGTGACGTTGGGCGCATATTCGCGGTAACGCTCCAGCAGCCAGTCGCCGATTTCCCATTGGCGCTCGTCCCAGGATGCCGCACCGGTCCGCAGGTCGAACGGACCGAAGCCATAGACGGTGATCGCGGCCTTGCCCGGGGGACATTGGGTCTCATCGAACTGGCACTGCATATGCGAGGCAAGAATGGTGTCGGTCGATCCTTCGCTCCACATATCGCCGTAGCGATAATTGTCGAAGACGCGCAGAAATCGCTCGAGCGTGGGCGGTGCATAATTGGCGAGGATCACCCGGCCGGCCTCGGCGCCGGCCTTGTATTTTGGGGGTTCGTTAAGCGCGAGATGCTGGGGCATGATGGAGAAGGCGCCGGTCTTGACTCGCCTGGCACGGGCGACGACATCCGGCGCCACTTTCTCGACCATATCGCCGATCAGCCAAGGATGAATTTGGCCGATAACAGCTGCACGCGCCTTGATCTCTTCGCCGGACGCCAGACGGACCGAGGTGGCGCGGCCGTTTTGGACCAGTACCTTTTCGACCGGTGCTTCCGTCCGAAGCTCCGCGCCATGATCCTCAAGGCAGGCGACCAATGCGTCGACCAGTGCGCCGCTGCCGCCGACCGGGACGCCGATCGGATACGTGTGAACCATCCCAGGCATGGTGTAGAGGATGAATCCAGTGCCCATGTCCTCTGGCGCGGTCAGCGTCTCCGCTGCGAACTTGAGCAGGTGAATGATCAGCTTGTCGCTCTCGAACCACTCGCGGCAGATGTCGAGCTTGCTCATCTGCAGAGCGCGGAAAATCTCCTGTCCCTCCACGCTCTGGTCGAGCAGGGCGTAAAACGGCCCTTGCTGCGGCGCGGGCGTGAACAGGCTCTGCGTCACCATCGGCACGATCTTCATGCTCATCGCCGCAAAGCGGCGGTAGGCCTCGGCGTCGCTGGGCGAAATCCTGGCAATGCTCTCGCAGGTCCGGTCAACATCCTTATAGGTGACGAGGGAGGAGCCGTCCTCGAACATCGTCGAATAGACGGCGTCCGGGTAAAGATATTTCAAGCCGTATTTGGACTGAAGCTTCAGCTCGTCATTCCTGATCAGTGGATTGGCCTGGATGTTGACGTGCAGCGACGAATGCAGGTCGAACTTGAAGCCGGGCGCCAAGATTTCCTTGGTCACCACGCCACCGCCGAGCCAGTCATTCTTTTCCAGTACGAGCACGCTCAGGCCTGCCTTGGCCAGATAGGCTGCGGTCGTCAGGCCGTTATGGCCGGACCCGATGACCACGATGTCGTAGCTCTTGGACATTGGATGTTCCTCGCGATCGCGGCAAAACGGTCAGATCGGATAGTGCTGGTTGGGATCCTCGACGGAGATCCACTGCACGTCGGTGAATTCATGGATGCCCGGGGCACCGCCGAACCGGCCATACCCGCTTGCCTTCATGCCGCCGAGCGGCATCTGAGCCTCGTCGTTGACGGTCGGTCCGTTGATATGGCAGCAGCCAAAATCGAGCCGCTGCGCGATCACCATCGCAAGACCGACATCCCTGGTGAAGATCGCGGAGGAAAGACCATATTCCGTGTCGTTGGCGACACGGATGGCGTCCTCGATGTCATTGACGCGCACAATCGTCGTGACCGGTCCAAAGGACTCCTCGTAGTAGATGTTCATGCCGGGCCTGACGTGATCGAGCAGCGCCGCATTCATGAGCGCGCCGTCCGCGTCGCCGCCGGCAAGCAGCTTTGCGCCTTTTCCAACCGCGTCCGCGATCAGTTCCTGCACGCGATGAACGGACTGGACGGAGATCAATCCGCCGAGCGGAACATCGCTGGTCAACGGATTGCCAGCGACCAGAGTCCTGGCCTTCGCCGCCAGCTTGTTGGCGAACTCGTCGGCGACGGCATGATCGATAACCACGCGCTCGGTCGACATGCAGATTTGACCCTGGTGCATGTAGGCGCCGAACGCGGTCGCTGCGACCGCGGCGTCGATATCAGCATCTCTCAACACCAGAATCGGAGCTTTGCCACCGAGTTCGAGCAGCGCCGGCTTCAGATAGCGGGCACAAGTTCCGGCGACGATCCTGCCCGTTCGCGTCGAACCGGTGAAGTTGACGCGGCGGACGGCCGGATGAGCGATCATCGCCTCGGCGACGGCTCCGGCATCCTGCGGCTTGTGAGTGATGAAGTTGAGGACGCCCGGTGGCAGCCCCGCATCGTGCATCACCTGCGCGAGCTTGAACTGGGTCCCGGGGCTAAGCTCGGAGGCCTTGAGAATTACCGTGTTGCCGCAAGCAATGGCCGTGCAGAACGCCCGCACGGCCAGGATCACGGGTGCATTCCACGGCGCAATCGCCAACACCACGCCAGCCGGGCGTCGTACCGCCATCGAGAACATTCCCGGCTTGTTGCTCGGAATGATCTCTCCCTTCACCTGGGTGGTAAGACCGGCGGCTTCCCGCAACATGCCGGCGGCAAGTTTCGCGTTGAATACATACCAGGGCTTCGATGCTCCGGTCTCGCCGATCATGACGTCCCTGAACTCGTCAGTGCGCGCTTCGAGCAAAGCGGCAGCTCGTAGGAGAATGTCGCGCTTGGCGGCGGGGGCCGTCGCGGCCCAGGCGGGAAAAGCCGCCGCGCAGGACTCGACCGCCTTGACGGCTTGTTCGGGTGTCGCTGCGGCTGCTTCCGTGACCAGATCGCCGCTGATGGGGCTGCGCCTTTCGAACCGTCCGGCGGCGCCGGGCCACTCCACGCCGTCGATGATCAATGATGCCTCGAGCACGCATTCCTCCCAAAACCGTCGGATGCCCTGGTTCAGTCCCCGGGCCCGCGCTTGTTGTTTTTCGAGACTACTCTCGAAATTGTCCGCAAGTCAAACTGAACATCGCATGAAGCGAAAAGCACGGACCGGATCTTTGATCCGAAGAGGAGGCAGAGGACCGCCGCACTGCGCGACGGGTGGGTATCGACAACGTCGATACATCTCATCGATACAATCTGTTATGTGATTTGAGGGCCCATCCATAAAGTACATATTCGGAAAATCAAAAAAAGAGTGGTTGATGGAGGGATGCTTCGCGTGGGTGGTGTCGACGCCGCTATCGCCAGCTCAACTGATGGGCTTTCGATTGCCGTCCTCAGGAGTTATCTCCCGCACGAGGGGCGGATAGACTTCGCGAAACCCAGCACTGCATTTCCACCGTGTTTGAGGGCCGGCCGTCCAGCCGTGCATCGGAAATCGCTCGCCCGATCATGGAGCGACGCCGGTTTCGATGATCCCATCGTGTCGTTCTCGTTGTGAAAGGAAATCGAAATGAACGAACATGTCGGGCCGGCGGAGGGGATGCAGTTTCCGGATGATATCGTCTTCCAGGGACACGCCGCACCCGTTCGCATCGAAGGCAGCGTTCACGACCTGGAAGTGGTCGGTGCCATTCCTCCCGAACTCGAAGGCGTCTATTACCGCAACAGCGCGGACCATGCCTATCCGCCGCTGCACGGCCGCGACATTTTCCTGAATGGCGACGGCATGGTGCACATGGTGCGGTTCGAGCGCGGGCACGCCGACCTCACCACGCGCTACGTGCGCACGCGCAAGTTCGAGTTGGAGCGGGCGGCCAGGCGAGCGTTATTCGGTGCATACCGCAATTCGTTTACCGACTCCTCCGAAGTTGCGGGCGAGGACGCCAACACGGCGAACACATCCGTGATGTGGCACCACGGCAAGCTGTACGCCTTGAAGGAATCCGGCAGGCCGTACGAACTGGATCCGATCACCTGGAGACTCGCGGGCAGAGCGACTTTGGCGGCCAGTTGAAGAGCCGTACCTTCACGGCTCACCCGAAGTTCGATCCTTTGACCGGCGAATGTATCGCGTTCGCCTACAATTGCGAGGGCGTGGCCAGCGACGAAATCGAGCTCTACCGAGTCGACCGCGAGGGCTGTTTCACTCGGACCGAACGCTTCAAGGCGCCGTACTGCTCCATGGTGCACGATTTCCTGGTCTCGCGAAACTACATCGCTTTCGTCATCTGTCCGATGGTTTGCGATTGGGAACGCGTCAAGCGCGGCGAGCCGTATTGGCATTGGGACAGCTATCGCAAGACCTATATCGGCGTGATTCCGCGTGAGCAGGGCGTCGACGCTATCCGCTGGTTCACCGCGCCCAAGCTGGCGATGCAGACGCACACGTTCAACGCCTGGGAAGACGGCAGCAGGCTGGTGCTCGATCATTTCGTGACGGAGTCCGGCTGGCTGAGCCAGTTTCCTGATCTGCACAATCCCAACGCCCATGAAATGCCGCCATTCGGCGAGCGCTGGATCGTGGATCTCGCAAGCGAAGCCGATCACGTCGAGATCAGGCGGTTCATCTCGCATATCGGCGAGATGCCGGTGATCGATCCGCGCTTTGCGATGGGCCGCGCCCGGCATTACTGGTTCGGGACCAACAATCCGAAGCTGGGACCCATGCTGCCGTCCGGCCCGAAGGGGCCGCCCTTTACCTGCTTGGGCCACTTCGACGAGAGGACCGGAGCCCTGGATTTCTATTACGCCGGCCCCGACTCGTCCCCCGAGGAGCCGTACTTCGTTCCCCGAAGCGCCGACGCAGCCGAAGGCGACGGATGGCTGCTGTCAATGGTCGGCCGGAGAGCCGAGAACCGGACCGACCTCGTGATCCTCGATGCTCTGCATCTGAGCCGTGGGCCCGGTGCCGTCGTGAAGTTTCCATGCCGGGTGCACGAGGGCTTTCACGGTACCTGGGTCAGCCAAAAAGTACTTGAGCGGTCGCTGTGATGCGCTCGCACCGATCTCAGCACGACGGAGGAATCTGGCAGTGATAAAGCTCTACGGATCGCTGCATTCGCGCGCCCTTCGGAATGGGTGGATGCTCAGAGAACTCGGGTTGGAATGGGAGAACGTGCCGACCAATTTTCAGGATGGCAGCACGCGTACACCGGAGTTTCTCGCCATCAACCCCAATGGCCGTGTCCCTGCGCTCGAGGACGACGGCCTGCGACTGTGCGAGTCGCTTGCGATCAATCTCTATCTCGCTCGCAAGTATGGCGGACCGCTCGCGCCGCGCACGAGGGAGGAGGAAGCGCTCGCAACCCAATGGAGCTTCTGGGTGATCGCCGAAATCGAGAAGCCCCTGCTGCTGGCTGCGGCCAACCGAGTTCTGTTCGAGCCCGCGAGTGCGCGACGCGAGGCTGAGTCGATATCGCGCTCGGCAAGCTCGCGCGGCCCTGGGGCGTCCTCGACGCTCATCTACAGAAGCAGGCTTATCTAGTGAATGAGGACTTCACCGTCGCCGACCTGAACGTTGCATCGGTCATGACGCTTCTACCGCTCGCCGGGATCGATATTGAGGCGTGGCCGGCCATGCGACGTTGGTTGCTTGAATGTTTGGAGCGCCCTGCGATCGCAGACTGGAAGGATGTCAGCTTCAGGATCCCTCGTTCGGAAACGCCGCTCGAGATGCTGCGGATGTTCGTTTGACGCGTGATGCTGCACTGGGCCGGTGAAACGCGGTCGTCACAGCGCCGTTCCGATCTGACTTGCGAGCTCTGACTTGCAAGACAGGGCGGGTCTCCGGGATCGGATGCGTGATCCCTGGAGATCAATGCAGATACATAAAAGCGATCGGGGAGCGAAAGATGAGAAGGGACCGGTGAGCAGGACGAGATCGTTGCGCTCAGTGCTGTGGCAACCCTGACTTAGGCCGAATCTCATCGACGATCCTGCGTTCGAATCACAACCGACCAGTTGTTGATTGCGCGTATCGCCTGTGCGACGCCTTGCAGGCGATCGCCTGCTGCAATCGAACAGAGGCGGGAGCAATCCGAAGCGCTACTATCAAAAACGACGATAGCTGATATCGATTGATTTTGTTTGTTTAGGAAGCGTCTGCTCTCCAGGATCGCGATGTTTGCGCCAAGCTCTTGAGAGAGCCCGTTCGGCCAAGGTTCCGAAGAGGATCGCAAGCCGCGGAAAACAAAGGGGGGATACATGGCATTTCGTTGCCACTTGCTTGCGTCTGTCATCATCGTTCAACTGAGCGCCGTTGCCAATGCCGCGGACTTGGCCGTCAAGGCCAATCCGCCGCCGGATCAGCCGTTCTTCTTCGTGGTCGACGATCGCGCGACTGTCTCATGGATGCCGAGCGGGACGACACCCGGCCAGTTCGGTGTCGGCCCCAATGGGACGGTCAACGGCACGACCGCCAAGCAGGTCTATGCGCTCACGCACTTCGACGCGTGGGCCTACGGTACCAACTTCGTCAATATCATGATGCTCAAGTCGGGTCACAATGACCCGGCGTCGCCCTGCATCAACGCGGGCGTCACGGTCAATTTCACAGCAGGAGATTGTGCGGGGGCGACCGAGTTCTACGGACTGTTTCGAAGCACCTTCGGATGGAATCAGATCTTCAACACCAATGCATTCAGCGCCGGGCCGTTGCATAACGTTTCCTTCGAAATCGGCGCGGATGCCGAGACCGCCAACATCTTTCTTGCGCCGGCCAAGCGACAGGTCGTCGCCGGCCTGCAATTTGCGTTTGACCTGCCGTACAAGGGATACTTCAACGTCGCGCCCCTGGTGTCCTGGGAGTTCTCCAACCACAACGCATTCACTCAATGCGGAACCGCTTTCGCAGGCGGGCCGATCGCGGGCGTTAGCTGTAACGCCAGCGGAAACATCAGCTTTCGGCCGACATGGGCAGTCGAGGTGAACTACTACATGGACCTGGGCGTCCTGCCTCTGTCCCTGCAATTCTTCTCGATCAGCGGACGCGCCGGATGGTATGGGGCCAAAGGGGACTCGAATGGCTTGCCCGCTCTCTCAGGCACGGGACGGTTCAGCACCGCGAGCGCGGTCGAGTTCAACAGCGAGCCCATCCGGCTGACGTTCGACGCCAGTAAGGCGGTGATGGGTCCTAAATACTCGCATCTTGTGGACGTCTGGGTTGCCTACCGATATTGGCAGAACAAGTTCGGCCTTGATCACAACGCGGCGCCTGGGGTGTGCACCATCGCCGCGACTGGCCAAAGCACGAATTCCTGCACGGAAAAGACCGTCTATAGTGGTATCACCGTGAAGTTCTAGCTGATTGCCCGTATGCCTGGCCTCGAAGCGGCGGTGCGATGCTCGCGTAGCGCCGCTCAGGACAGGGGGAGGCCGACAGGTTCCGAAAGGGACCATCGTGCCTCCACCTCGGCTGCCGACGCCTGGATCATGTCGCGCAGCCACATGTTGGCGGGATCCTTGTCGAGATGCACAGGCCACTGCAGCCTTTCGGTGATGGTCGGGAGCTCGAAATCAGTCCGCAGAATACGAAGCGGCAGGCGCTGCGCGCGAGACAGGACCAGGCGCAGCGGGAGAATCGCCATATATGGCGTGCCGACGATGAACTCGGGCACCAGGAGGAGGCTCTGTAGCCGGATCGTCTTGGTCCGGCTGATACCCATGGACTGAAAGAACTGATCGACGATCCGGACGTTCAGTCGCTCGTCGAGCGCAACGGAAACGTGGGTGAAGGTCGCAATCGTGTTCAGCGAGACAGCGGCCGACGCCGCCGTATTGCCGGACCAGACAACAGGAACGAACCGCTCCTCCCACAGCATGCTAGTATTGACGGCGGTTTCGAAGGGAACATTGGAGCCTATGAAGACATCGAATTGGGCGACCGAGGCACGCTCGCGTGACTCCGGAAGCGGCAGCTGGGAAATTGAAATACCAGGCGCCACCTGGGCGACCCGCCTGATGAGATTGGACAGGAGAAGGCCTGCCACGTAATCCAGTGCGACCACGGAAAAATCGTGCTCTGCGGTTTCCGGCGTGAACTCGGTGCGGGCCAGCGCGATCGTGCGGGCGCGCGCCACGAACTGATCAACCGCTTCCGCAATCTGAGCGGCGAACGGCGTCGCCAGCATCTCACGGCCGGATTGAATCAAGAGGTCGTCATCGAAGTGATTGCGCAATCGCGCCAGCGCGCTGCTGATCGTTGATTGTGTCAGGTTGAGCGTCTCGGCAACCCGGCTGACGCTCCTCATCTTGAGCAGCAGGTCCAGCACCAGAAGTAGGTTCAGGTCCAGTCTATGGCACCGCATGGGCCCTCCGGCGAAGACGCCGCATCGCGCGACATGTCTCGTGGGGTGGCGGCCAGCCGAGGTGCGTGGCCGATCCGCTCAGGACAGCGCAAACAGGCGCTCGGCATTTTGGTATGCAATCAGTTCTCGCTCGCGCTGCGTGAGCGCAGCTCCCTCGAGGAAGCGAACGGCTTCGGCGTCATCCTCGTAAGGAAAATCGGCGGCGAACAGGATGCGTTCAGCGCCGAGCGCGTCGATCGAAAGGCGAAGTGCGGGCATCGAGGTGACACCGGCCGTGGTGATCACGAAGTTGTCCAGGAAATATTCGCTCGGAAGTCGGGGCAGCTGTTCGACGGCGCCGATTTTCACCTGCAGCAGATAGCGGTTGTCGATGCGCTGCAGCCAGAACGGGATGCCTTCGCCCATATGGCCAAGAATGATCTTGAGCTTCGGATAGCGGGCAAAGGTGCCGGACATGATCAGCCGCATGGCGTGCAGTCCGGTCTCCGCCGCAAAGCCCCAGCCGGCGAAATACAGGCCATAGTCGAGAAACGGCTGGACCATTCCGGGTCCAGGTTCCCGCGGGTGCAAGTACATCGGCAGGCCGGTCGCCTCCATCGCCTCGAAGATCGGGGCGTAGCGTGACGCATCGAGATATTCGCCGAACGTGTGGGAATTGACGATCAGGCCGCGCAGGCCGAGCGCCTTGATCCGTTCGATCTCGCGCGCGGCAGCAACCGGATCCTGCGGCGCAATGGCGCCCAGGCCGGCCAGCCTTGTCGGTGCAGCGCGCACTGCTTCAGCTAGCGCATCGTTGGCTTCGGCGGCGAGCCGTACCGCGAGATCCGGCGCGAACACCTGGACGCCGGGGGACGTCAAGGAGAGCACCTGCACGTCGATACCGACTTTGTCCATATGGGCGATCCGGCCCTTGCCGATATCGATCAGGCGTCCGTGCAGCAGCGCGTTGCCGGGCGTGTCGGCCAGGATGCTTTCGCCCATCTTGGCAAAGCCGGGCTCGACGTCGGCGCGCGCTAGCACCTTTTTCCATTCCGCGGCGATCTCGGCGGTGACGAAGGCTTCCTCGACCGCAATCTTCTTCATTTCGATCTCCTTGCGGCCGTCGGCCGCTCACTCTTCAGACCCGAAGTAAAGATGACGCAGCCGCTCGTCCGCACGCAGGACGGCAGGCGGCCCGGATAGGGTAATCCGTCCCTTGTTGATGATATGCGCGACGTCGGCAAGGTCGAGCGCGCGCTCGATATCCTGCTCCACCACGAGCATGGTGAGGCCCTCGCGCTTGAGCTCGGCGAGTGCCGCGTACAGGCGGTCCATCATGACCGGTGCGAGGCCCAGGCTGATCTCGTCGAAGATGACGAGCCGCGGCTTGGCCATCAGCGCGCGACCGATCGCCAAGGTCTGCTGCTGGCCGCCGGACATCGAGGTGCCCGGCGCGTTGCGGCGATCGGCGAGCACCGGAAACAGGGCGTAGACGTGCGCCAGACGCGCCTTGCGCTCTGCTGCATCGGCGCCGCGTGCAGCGACCAGTAGATTTTCCTCAACCGACAGCGAGCCGAAGATGCGCCGCCCCTCCATGCAATGGGCGAGGCCGCGTGTCGCCACCGCATGCGCCGGCAAACGCGTGATGTCCTCGCCGTCAAATCGGATCCGGCCAGCGGTGATCGGCAAGGCGCGGCTGATGACATGGGCGACAGTAGTCTTGCCAGCACCGTTGCTGCCGAGAAGCCCGACGACCTGGCCCTGCATGACCGACAGGCTGAGGTCGTGGAGCACGCGGGCTTGGCCGTAGCCCGCGGACACGCCGTCAAGTGCAAGCAGCGGCTCGGTGCTTGCTATCGACGAAACGACATCGGCGCGCGGCGCAACTGAAGTGGAGGTCCTGGCCGCGGCGCCATGGCTGGTGCCGAGATAGATTGCAGCGACCTCGTCGCTCCCCAGCACGTCGGTCGTCGGCCCCCTAGCGAGCACCTTGCCGAAGTTGATGACCATGAGGTCCTCGCAGCACTCCTTCACGATCCGGATCACATGTTCGATGATGATGATCGAGCGTTCCGCGTCCTTCAGCGACTGGATCAGGGCGATCAATTCGCTGACTTCGCTGTCGATGAGACCGGCGCCGACCTCGTCGAGCAGCAACAGTTTGGGCTTGAGCGCAAGGGCGCGGGCGACTTCGAGGCGCTTGCGCCGCAGCAGCGGCAGATCGCGCGCCGTGACGTGTGCAGCATCGCCGAGGCCGCAGCGATCGAGGATCTCGCGCCGTTCAGCGGCGGCGGTGCCCGAGGCGATGAAGGGAGACAGCGAGAATTGCGCGACGGCCAGATTTTCTTCAACGGTCATGTCGAGGAAGGGGCGAGGAATCTGATAGGTCCGGCCAATGCCGCTGCGCGCCCGCTCGGAAGCGGGCAGGCTGGTGATGTCGTGGCCATCGAAATGGATTCGTCCTGCGCTTGCGGAAATGGCGCCGCCGAGCAGCCCTATCAGGGTCGACTTGCCGGCGCCGTTCGGCCCGATGACGCCGAGCACGCGGCCCTTGTCGAGGCGGATATCGAGGCTTTCGACTGCGACAAGGCCGCCATAGCGCTTGCCGAGGCCGACGGCGTCGAGCAGGGGAGGCGCGTCAGCGGCGATCATGAGCTCGCAACCTTGGTGAGGCCGGCGCGCCGAAGCGCGGTTTCCAGCAAGCCGCAAAGTCCGCGCGGGGCACAACGGATCAGGATGATGAGAATGACCCCGGTTATCGCGACATGAAGCTCGGGATATTCGGCGAGCAGCTCGCCGACCGCGACGAAGAAGATCGCGCCGACGATGGCGCCGAAGCGCATACCGAGGCCGCCGATGATCACGATCGCGAGCGGATCGACCGACCATTGCAGGCCGAAGCTGCCATAGGGCTCGATGGCGCCGAGCTTGATCGCCTGGAGGCCGCCCGCGATCGCGATCAATGCGCTGGCGACCATGAGAGCCGCAAGCTTCACCCGGAATGCGCGCACGCCGACTTGGCTTGCGGCGTCCTCGTCGTCGCGCACCGCTCGCAGCAGCACTGAGAACCGCGAGCCCGTGGCCAAGGTCATGACCAGGGAGGTGACGACGAGCAGCAGAGCGGCGTCCCGAAACAGCTCTGCGATTTCGGGCAAGTCGGCGCTGACGAACAGGCCGGAAGCACCGCCGAACCAGGGCACGTTGACGACGAGCAGCCGGAGCGCTTCGGCGAGCGCCAGGGTCCCGACGGTGAAATAGAGCCCGCGCAGCCGAAACAGACCGCGCGACATCACAAGCGCCAGCGCCATAGCCACAAGCGCCGAGGCGGCCAGCGCCAAGCCGATACCGCTATCCGTGTGATTGAGTAGCCCGACCGTGAGATAGGCGCCGAGGCCGAAGAAGGAGGAACTGCCCAGCGAAACCAGCCCGCAATAGCCGGCGAGCAGATTCCACGCTTCCGCCAGCACGATATAGAGCAGCAGCTTGAATCCGATCTCGACGAAATAGGCCGGAAGAAACGAAGGCGCCGCCATCAGCGCCGCGAAGGAGATGCCGGCAACCGCGACGCGGACGAACGGATGATACAGCAACAGGCTGCGTTCGGGGACGGACGTTGTCAGCACGGTCATGCGCGGCTCCCGAGGAAGCCTTGCGGCCTGAGCTGCAGCATCGCCAGGAACAGCACGAGGCCGACGAGGTCGCGATAGCCGTCGCCGAGGGTGAGCCCACCGACGCTCTGCAGCACCCCGAGCACGATGCCTCCGACCAGCGTCCCCAGCACGTTGCCGAGCCCGCCAAGCACGATCACCGCGAAATCCGTCAGCAGATAGGTGGCGCCGCTGGTCGGCGTGAACGATAGCGCCACACCAATCAGCGTACCGCCGATCCCGGCACAGGCAGTGCCGAGACAGAAGGTCAGGGCATGGACCCGGCTCACATTGATTCCGATAATGGCAGCCGCCAGCGGCTGGTCGGCGCTCGCGCGCAACTCGCTGCCGAACCGGCTGCGCGCAATCAACACGTGCACGGCCATGATCAGCGCGACCGAGATGGCAAAGCCGATTGCATAGATCTGCGGCACGCTGATTGGGCCGAGCGTCAGGGGAACTGTGGCGTAGTCCCGCTCGATGGCGCGGGTATCGGCGCTGAACAGCAGCACGAACAGGTTCTGCAGGATGATCGAGAGACCGAACATGGTCATCATCGCTGCTTCGGATCCCTTGCCTGCGAGCGGCGCCAGCAGGAAGCGATAGATTGGATACCCGATCAGCGCGAGAATGAGGCCGATCAGCAGGAGTCCAACGAGCGGATCGATGCCGGTTCGTTGCAGCAGAAAGAGACCGGCGTAGGCACCCGCAACGAGGAATTCGCCATGCGCGAGGTTCACCAGACGCATGACGCCGAGGATGATCGAGAGGCCGAGCGCCGTCAGCGCCAGCATGCCGCCGAGCAGCAGGCCAGAGATCAGTGCATTGACGATCACATCGAGACCGGGCATTCGCGTTCGCTCCGCATGAGATCATTGAAGACCGGCGCGATCGGCGCCGGCCTTGGGTCTGCGGTCAGGGCACCGGGAACAGGATCTTGCCGGTGGCGCGGTCCGCCGGCCAGACGATGCTCGTCTTGCCGCCCTGCCATTGCAGCATCGCCAGCGGCAGTTTGGCGGTATGGCTCTCGTCGAACTTGATGGGCCCGACCACATAGGTCTTGTCGGTCTTGGCTACCGCGGCATTTATCTTTTCGGGATCGAGCGAGCCGGCTGACGCGATCGCGTCGAGCAGGATCTGCGCCGCCGCATAACTGTCGGCGATGTGCTGGCTGAAGGTGAGCTTGGTCTCGCTTTCGAACGCGGTCGCGAGATCCTTGGCATCGGGATAGGGGAAGCTTGGATCCCAGTAGCCGCCAACCAGCACGCCGTCGGCGAGCTTGCCGAGCGCTTCGGCGAACTGCACCGGCTCGGCGCCTTTTTCGATGACGAGTAGCTTGGGTGCATAGCCTGCTGAGGCAATCTGCTTGCGGATCGAGACCGCCTGCGGCGTGATGGCATCGACCAGCACGACCTCTGCGCCCTTTGCTTTCGCCTCTGCAACGAGCGAGTTGAACTGGGTATTGTCGACCGGGAATGACGCGTTCTGCACGACCTCGTAGCCGGCGGCCTTGGCCATCTGCGGCCACAGCATGCCCCCGACGACTTGGCCGTCCGGGCCGTTGTCGTGGAAGATCGCAACCTTCTTGTTGGTCTCGAGCTTAAGATCGTCCAGCACCCTGAACGGAATCGCGGCGAGCTCGGGCTCGTGGAAGAACAGATCCCAGGCGTAATTCCATTTGCGAACCGACTTGAACGCTTCGAGCGGATTGCAGCCGGTGACCAGCGGGATCTTCTTGCGTTCGGCGACCAGCGCCCCGGCATTGACCAATGCCGGCGTGCAGGAGCCGAGCAGGGCTCGCGCCTGATCGCGCGACAGCAGGCTCTCCGTATTGGCCGCTGTGACATTGGGATCGGTCTTGTCGTCACGCAGCACGAGTCGGACCGGCATCTTCCTGCCGTCGATGGTGATGCCGCCGGCCTTGTTGACCTCGTCGACCGCCCGGCTGTAGCCCCATTTCTGGAAGCTGCCGAAACCAGCGAGCGGTCCGCTCAGCGGGATCGACGCGCCGATGACGATCTCGTCTGCTGCTTTGGCCGATGTTGATGTCCAGGCTGCTGCGATCGTGAGCAGCGCGACGGGAAGAAGTCGCTTCAGGACGGGAAGCGGCGCTGATAACGCCGCCTGCGACGTGCGAGTTGCCATGTTTTCCTCCATGATGGGTGAGGCCGTTTCGCCTCGTTTTATTGACGGTCGCTCCGTCGGGTCGGAGCGTTCCGCAGATGCGTCAGAACGCGTTGTCGCCGGTATAGCGCCGGTACAGCACCGGCAGAATCTCGGCGAGATAGCCCATCTCCTCGGTGGCGTGCTGATGCAGGCGACGGGTAAAATCGTCATTGAGCTGACGCTTGCGCCCTTCGACCGCGATGTGCTCAGGCACCGGCTCGCGTGTCTTCTTGTCGGCGAGAATGCCGAGCCAGAACCGCGAGCGCATCTCGCAGCCATAATCGGCGTCGCGCACGAAGTGGCACATCCGGCCGACATGGACGGGCGCGCCCTGATCGCCGATCCGCGCGCACACCGCGACCGCGCCGGAGGCGTCATAGCGTGTAGCGTCGAAGATCTCGTGCGGATGATGGAAGTCGATGGTCAGGTCATAGACGGGGCCTGTGGGACCAGCAAGATATTCGCTGACCACGTGGGACGCGCCGATGTAATTCCCGTCGACGCGGTTGAGCCAGGCGCTCGCGACATGATCGCGCGGATGCCAGAGCTTGTATTGTTCGATGCCGCCGAGCCATCCGAACCACCAATGGACCATCTTGGCGCGGCAGCCCGGCATGCGGGTCAAGGCGGCGACCAGCTTCTTGCCGCCGGTGAGGTCCTTGTACCCCGACTCGAACGGAAGATAGCCGGGATCAAGCAGCTGATTGCATTCCTCGAATTCCACCATTTCCTCCTGATGTAGTTATCGTCGATCTTGCTTATTGTCTTCGTCTCAAGCGCAAGATGCCGCTGCTACGCGGCGTGAGATGGTCGCCCCGAAAGGTTGAGAATCTCCCGCGCGCCGGGTGCGGTTGCAACGCTCCCGTTTGCCTCGCGAACGAGACGTGCAGCACGGGCAACAAACTCAGCATTGTTCTTGGCAAGGCGGCCCTTGGCGTAGAGGACGTTGTCCTCCATGCCGACCCTGATATGGCCTCCTAGCGAAAGGGTCGCGAACAAGATTGGCAGATGTCCAGCGCCGATGCCGAAAGCCGACCATTGCGCGTGAGGTGGCAAGAGGCTCTTGAGGAACACAAGGTTTTCGACCGTAGCGGCTATGCCTCCGGCTGCGCCAAGTACGAACTGAAAATAGCCGGGCCCGCGCAATACGTTTTTCTTCATGTAGTGGATGGCGTTGTAGAGCATGCCCGGATCGAATACCTCGATCTCCGGCCTGACGCCGTTCTCGTTCATAACGCCAGCAAGCCTCTCAAGGAATGCCGGATGATTGATGAACAGCGTCGAATGCATCCAATTCATAGAGCCTGCATCGAAGGAAGCGAGCTCGGGTTTCAGTTCGATCAAATGCGCCATGCGGGTCTCATCGGTCGCATTCAGGTCGCCGGACGTGGTGAGGTTCAGCACAATGTCGCAGCGTTGGCGGATGCGTCCGACGGTCTCGATAAATCGGCCTTTGTCCATCGTGCCCTTTCCGGCATCGTCGCGCATATGCAGATGCGCGATTGCTGCGCCTGCCTGCCAGCATTCATAGACGTCCTCGGCGATTTCGCGCGGCGTCAGCGGAACCGCGGGATTGTGCTCCTTGGTGGGCCAGGCGCCGGTTGGTGCGACGGTGATGATGGTATCGGCCATGGCTGTCGTTCCTCTTCTTACGGCGGCCCGCGTCTTTGCGCGTCCTGCAATCGTCAGGGATAGGTGCGTGATGCCTTCAGTTGCGTGATCAGCCGGCCGAGAAATGCGCGGCGCACCGATGAGGTCGATGTCGGGTCGTATTGATAGAAACCCTCGCCGCTCTTCACGCCGAGCTTGCCTTCGGCCACCTTGCGGCGGAGCAGGGCGCTTGCCTGTTTTGAAGCATCCATGACGGCGAGCAGATTGTCGCCGACCGTCAGCCAGATATCGAGGCCGCCGAAATCGGAGACTTCGAGCTGGCCGGTCGTGGCATAGCGAAACGCCGGACCGAATTTCAGCGCGGTGTCGATGTCGACGGCATCGGCGACGCCCTGCTCGATCAACGAGAATACCTCGCGTGCGATCGCCTGCTGAATGCGATTGGCGATCAGGCCAGGGACGTCCTTCGCCACCTTGGCGACGCGCTTGCCGATCTGCCGATGCAGGGTTACGACCTCTTCGAGCAGATCGGAAGGCATGTTGCCGAACGCGGAGATCTCGACGAGCGGCATCAGCAGCGGCGGATTGTACCAATGCGTCACCAGGGTGCGGACCTGTCGCGCCTCCGGCAAGGCCGCGACCATCGGAGCAAGCGGCAGGCTCGACGTGTTGGTGGCGAAGATGGCATCAGCTGGCGCCAGACCGTCGATCTCTGCCAACAGCGCCTGCTTCAGCTCCATCTTCTCGGGCGCGGCCTCCACGATAAAGTCGCGGTCTTGCACCGCCGGCGCCAGTGCTTCGAATAGAGCGATACGATCGAAGGCGGTCACAGCCGTGTCCGCGTCGACGAAGTTCTCATCCACCAGAAGTCGAAATCCGTCTGCGACCTCGGACCTGATGGTTGCGCGCTGTGCGGCCGAGGGTTCGACCAGATTCACCGAAAAACCGTGTAGCGCAAAGCAGGCCGCGATCCCGCGGCCCATCGTGCCGCCACCGATGACGCCAATCCGCTGCAACATTCCTTTCTCCAGATGTTAGGAGCTAGGCGGCGGGATCATCCCGCCGTATAGCCGCCGTCGGCGTCGAGGATGTGGCCGGTGTAGAAATCCGACGCCTTCGAGACCAGGAAGAGCAGGGGGCCTGCGAGATCCTGCGGCTCGCCCAGTCGTCCCTTGGGGACGCGGGCGAGGAAACCCTTGCGGACCTCGCGCGCCCGCTCGGTGTCCTCGAACATCCAGGCCGTCAGCGGCGAGCGGAAGACCGTCGGCGCGATCGCATTGACGGTGATTCCGGTATCGCCCCATTCGCAGCCCAGCGCACGGGTGATGCCGTCGATCGCCGATTTCGAGGCGCAATAGGCCGAATAGCCGGCAGGATGGCCGAGCTTGCCGCGCGCCGACGACATCAGCACGATCTTGCCGCCACGGCCTTGCGCCAGCATCTGCTTGCCGACGGCCTTGGCCATCAGCCAGGACTGCGTCACATTGGCGTCCATTACGTCGAGAAAACGCTCCGGCGCCATGTCGACGATCTTCGACACGTCGTTCTTGCCGGAGGCGACGACGAGGATATCGACGCCGTCGAACGCCGCGACGGTCTTTGCAACGATATCGTCGCAGGTCTTCTCATCGCTCGGGCGCGCCTGGATGCTCAGCATCTCGGCGCCGAGCGCCTTGGCGTCCGCGGCCGTTTTCTCCAGCGCCTCGAGATTGCCGGCGACGGCTGCGACCTTGGCGCCGGCACCGGCCAGCACCTGCACAGCCAGTGCGCCAAACGCACCTGAGGCGCCGGTTACGATCGCGACTTTGCCGCTAATGTCGAACAGAGACAGGGGATTTTTCAGGAAGTTTGCCCTCTCGCTCATGGTGTGACACCCGGCGGATAGGGGATGACGACCAGCATCGTGCAGACATCATTGCGACGATTGACGATCTCGCGAATCTCGTTCGGCGCGATGGTGCAGCTGTCGTAAGGCCCGAGCACGGTCTCCTTCCCGTCGACCATGACCGTCATCTCGCCGGCAAGGACGACATAGACCTTCTCGAACGGCGTCGAGTCCGGACCGGCGCCGCCGCCTGGCAGGAATTGCGAGAGGCCGACCCATTGGTTGGTCGGGCCGCCCGGCTCAAAGCCCTGCAGCCGCAAGCCAACCACGCCGCGGTGGTTGGGCGCGTCATAGGGCTTGGCTTCATGGAAGCGTTTCACACGCATCAGAACGCCTCGCCCTTCTCGATGCGGTAAGCTTGGTTCGGATCGGTGATGGCAACCAAGCGGATGATGCAGCCGTCGCCACGATCCCAATTCCAGGGGAAGAACGCGAATGTGCAGCGCTTGCCGGTGACCTCGTCGAGATCGCCGCCGACATTCTCGATGCCAAGGATGCCATGCTTGAACAGCTTGTTGTGCACCGGCTCCCATTCCGGGAAGTCCTCGGTCCAGTCGCGACCGCCCGACCAGGCACGATATTCCTCCCTCAGATGCGGCAGCAGCGGGCCATTGCGATGCTGGCCGATCGCGGTGGCGAGCGGGTGATCATTGGCCTGGGTATCGTGACCGACTACCTTCACCTGCTTGTCGACCATCCAATCTGCCGCTGACGGGACCAGCCCCGGGCAATAGGCGAAATAGTCGCCGTCCTCATAGACCTTGTGCCAGCCGGTGTTGATGATCAGAACGTCGTGGGGTCGGATAGCATGGCCACAGGCCCTTTCCAGATCATCTGCGGTGATGGATTCCCATTTCTTCTTCGGCAGCGAGACGACGAGGCCCGAGCCGAAGAAATGCGGCAGCGGCACTTCGTCGATGAAAGGCGTGCCCTGCACCACATGGGCCGGCGCATCGATATGTGTCGTTGAATGCATCGAGGTCGTGATGCGCTGCGACAGCACACCAGACTTTGCCATGTAGTGGATGCGCTCGATCTTGACGTCTTCGAAATAGGGCCAGTTCGGGCACTGGAAGCCCCAGCGATGGGAGAGGTTGGTGAACCTCAGGCCCATGGCGTTGTCAGTATTGCTCTGAAAATCGATGCCCCGAATCTTGATGGACATGCGCATCCTTCCCTTCTGAAACCGTTTTTCCTGGAGGCAAGTGATCCCGCTTGCCCCACGTTGCGATACACATGTACCATATAATGGAAAACGTCAATCGAAATTCGGAATGGACAACAGTTCACGCGAGGCGGCTACGTCCGTCGGTCAGGTGCATCGGTGTGATCCGCATACCCGACGTCGTCGGGCATCGGCCGCTGCGCTAAAGTGTTAGCGAAGAGATTCCAATCTCATGATCGATCAATGGAGGACAGGAGACTGATGTCGAAAGCCGCAGCGCGGGCGTTGAAAACGAGAGCCTCCGCGCCGCCACCGTCTGACGACCGTGGTGGCAATGGCATTCAAGTGCTGGCGCGAGCTGGCAGCATTCTGCGCACGCTTGAGAGCCATCCGAACGGCTTGAGCCTTGGCCAGATCGCGAAGTCGGTGGGGCTCGCCCGTTCGACCGTGCAACGAATCGTGGCGGCGCTGATGGCCGAGGACTTCGTCACGTCGAGCGGGCCTGGACAGGTCAGGATCGGCATGGGTCTGTTGCGGATCGCGGCTTCCATTGGTGCGAATTCCAGCGAGATGATCCGTCCGCACCTTCTCGCCTTGGGCGAGGAGGTCGGCGAAACCGTCGACCTGTCAGTTCTGGCGGGCGGCTCGGTGGTGTTTGTCGACCAGGTGCCGGGGCGGCGTCGACTAACGGCGTTGTCGGCCGTCGGCGAACGCTTCCCGCTGCATTGCACTGCCAACGGCAAGGCGGTGCTGTCCTGCTTTTCGCCTGAAGAAAGCGAGGAACTGATCGAGAAGAGCCTTGCCGAACATCCCGACTTTCCGCTGGCGAACCGCAGGCGCCTGATCGATGAACTCAACGACATCCGCCGCACCCATCTCGCTTATGATCTCGAAGAGCACGGTGCCGGCATCAGCGCGATCGGCACGGCCGTCATCGATCATTTTGGCCGACCCGTCGCCGTATCGATTCCGGTGCCGACCCAGCGCTTTCTCGAAAACCGCGACGCCTTTGCCGAAAAGCTGCTCGGCTTCCGGCGGAGGGTGGAAGGCATTCTGTCGCGCTGAGCGGTCGGAGCTGGCCCTTGCAGACGCAACCGTGATACGATACAGCTGAACCGAATAACAATACAGCGACAGAAGGTGTCCGATCGAGACACCCGCGCTGCAGCACTGGGGCGAACAAGCTCCGGGCGCAGGAGGCCAGGAGGGAAACGCCATGATCACACGTCGTTCGGCTCTGCTTGGAGCCATCTCGGGGGCTGCGATTGGGATGGTCGGCTCACGGTCCGCAAGGGCAGAGCCCATCGGGCTGAAGGTCTCGCATTATCTGCCGCCCAACCACACCTTCCACCGCGAGCTGACAAAATGGGGTGAGAGCCTTGCCGAGCAGTCGCAAGGGCAGCTCGCGCTCAATATCTTCCCGGCGTCGCAGCTGGGGCCGGTCAACCGCCAATTCGATCTGGTGCGCAACGGCGTCGTGGACATCGCGGTCGGTCTCCATGGCGCTACCCCCGGCCGTTTCCCAATGGCGGATCTGGTGGCGCTGCCCTATTCGGCGCCGAAGGCGGGCAACAATAGCGCCGTGACGTCACGCAGGCTCACGGAATTGGCGCCGACCTATCTCTATCCAGAACATCCGGGTATGAAGGTGTTATGGATGGCGGTGACCAATCCGCTCATGGTCCACACCAGCAAGCGTCCTGTCGCCAAGCTTGAAGATTTCAAGGGCTTGCGGGTGCGCTATGCAGGCGAACAGTTCGCGCAGATCATTCCGCTGCTCGGTGCAACGCCGCTCGCGGTGCCGCCGGCGGAGACAGCAGACAGCCTCTCCAAGGGCATCATCGATGCCGCCACATTTCCATATGAAGCGTGCCAGAGCTTCGATCTGGGCACCGTGATCAAATATTCGCTGGAGCCGGGCGTCAGCACAGCGACCTTCGCGGTGGCCATGAATCCAAATAAGTTCAAGTCGCTGCCGGCCGATCTGCAACAGCTGATCGACAAGACCACGGGGCCTGCAATGGCCGAACGTTTCGGCGCCGCGTTCGACGCCAGCGAGAAAGCGGGCCGTGCCTACATGACCGGCAAGGGCGTGCAGATTTCGCAGCTCGCCGATGCTGAGCTGTCCCGCGTGAAGGAGATTCTTGCGCCGCTGCGCGACAAGGCCCTTGGCGAGCTCGAAGGGGCAGGCAAACCGGGCAAGGCGTTTCTCGACGCCTACACGGCCTGAAGCGGAAGCCACCTGACACCTGCCGGAAGCTCGGCAGTGTCCTGCGACAGGATATCAGCATGGCCGCCGCGCCTCTCGAAACCTTCACCGCACGTCTGAAGACAACTCAGCTCCGGCTTGCGATGATCGCACTGGTCATCATGATGCTCAGCACATGCGTCGACGTGACCTTGCGTTTCCTCTTCAACCGCCCGATCCGCGGGGCCTATGACATCGTCGAGGCCTGCCTCGTCGTCTTTGTCTTTCACGGCATGTCGGCAAGTTTCTTTGCCCGCAAGAACATCGTGATCGACATCATCGATTCCTTGGTGAGCTCGCGGGTCGAGCGCGTGCTGGTGCGCCTCTCAGACATTATCTCGGTTGCGCTCCTCATCCTCGTCACCGCGGCGATGATCGCGCCCGCCCTGCAGGCCTATGATTACGGCGATCGCAAGCTGGAGCTGGGCCTGCAGCTCTGGGTGCTCTGGATTTTTGCGATCGTCGGCCTGATCGGCACGCTGCTGTGTGCGCTCGGACCCTTAGTGAGACCAGTGCCGACCTCGCGCAGGATATCTCATGCCGAAGGCGGGGAGGGGGCATGAGCGTCCAGTGGATCGGTGCGATCGGCGTTCTCGCGCTGTTTGCGCTGCTGTTCTTTCGCATTCCGGTCTGGGCGGCGTTGATCATCGTCGGCCTGACCGGCAACACCATCATAAATGGCTGGGCCGCGGCTTTCACCACTCTGGGCACGACGCCGTTCGACGTCGCGAATTCCTACCCGTTGTCGGTGATTCCGCTGTTCATCCTGATGGGGGACGTTGCTTCGAGCACGCGGCTGTCGGCCGATCTGTTCAACGCCGCGCGCCTGCTGTTGTCGGGCGTGCGCGGTGGCCTCGCGGTCGCGGCGATCGGGGCGTCCGCCTGTTTCGGCGCGGTCTGCGGTTCATCAATCGCGACCGCGGCCACCATGTCGCGTATTGCGCTGCCGGAGATGCGCAAGGCGGACTATGATGATGGTCTTGCCGCGGGCGCGATTGCGGCGGGAGGATCGATCGGCATTCTGGTCCCGCCATCGATCATCCTGGTGATCTACGGCGCCATCGCCGAGCAGTCGGTGCCAAAGCTGTTCGCAGCCGCGCTGTTTCCGGCGATCATCCTCACCGTGTCCTATGTCGCGCTGGCGCTGCTTGCGGCGAAGCTGAACCCGAAGCTGGCTCCGCTTGGCAAGCCCGTCAGTTGGCGCGAGCGTCTCGGCGCGCTGCGTCAGCCCTGGCAATTCGTGCTGCTGTTCACGCTGACCATCGGCGGCATCTATGGCGGCATTTTCAGTCCGACCGAAGCCGCAGCGCTTGGTGCATTCGGCGCGATCGTGCTCGGAGTGATCGGCCGCAGGCTGTCGGCGGCCCAGCTGTTTCAGGCGGTCGAGGGCGCGGTTTCGACCTCGGCCTTGCTTTTCGCCATCATCATCGGTGCGACCTATTTCGCAAATTTCGTCGTCCAGACGCAATTGCCGCAGCTGCTTGCCACGGCCGCGCAGTCGCTGCACCTGCCTGGCCTTGCGGTGATGGGCATCATCATCGTCGCCTATGTCGTGATCGGCTGCTTCCTCGAAGGCATCGGCATGGTCCTGATCACGGTCCCGGTGTTCCTGCCGTTGGTCACGCAGTATGGCTACGATCCGGTATGGTTCTCGATCATCGTGGTGATCGTGGTCGAGCTCGGCCTGATCCATCCGCCGGTTGGCATGAACCTGTTCGTCATCCAGGCGCAGGTGCCTGACATCAGCCTCGGCGCCATCTATCGCGGCATCCTGCCGTTCCTGATCGCGCCCTTCGTGCTGCTCGCTCTGCTCCTGATCTTTCCTGAACTCGCACTCTGGCTGCCGAGGATCCTGTATGGCTGATCGTCCTCTCGAGATCGTCGTTATCACGCACGACGTGCCGCGTCTGGCGGCCGGTCTCGCCGAGGCCTGTCCGGAGGTCATCATCCATGCCGGCGAGTCCGCGTCGGAGGTGCTGGCGCACGCAGCCTCGGCACAGGTTCTCATGGGACTCGCGCAGTCGATTACGCCCGGTCTGGTCACGGCGACCCCGCAGCTGCAATGGATTCAGGCCTTCACCACCGGGGTCGATCCCTTGCTGGCGCTTGGCTTGCCTCGCCACATCCTCGTCACTTCGGCGCGCGGCATTCACGGGCCGCAGATGTCGGAGATGGCGTTCATGCACATGCTGGCGCTGGGACGGGGATTGCCACGGATGGTCGACAACCAGCATCGCTCGGCATGGGAGCGCTGGCCACAGCGGCTTCTGCTCGGAAAAACCGCAGTATTGGTCGGTATCGGGACGATCAGCGAGGAGCTCGCGCTGCGCTGTCAGGCATTCGGCATGCGCGTGATCGGCATCAGCGCCGCGCGCAACGAGGCGGCTGGATTTGACGCGATCCGTCCCCGTGGCGAGCTGGTGCGCACAGCGCGAGAGGCGGATTTCCTGATCGTACTTGCAGCTTCTACGCCGGAGACGCGGCACCTGATCGACGGAGCGGTGTTCGACGCGCTGCCATCCCACGGCTTCCTGATCAATCTGGCGCGCGGGCCGGTCGTGGACGAAGCCGCGCTGATCGAAAGGCTGCAGCGGCGGACATTCGCGGGGGCAGGGCTCGACGTCTTCAACGTTGAACCGCTACCTGCCAGCAGCGCCCTCTGGCAGTTGGACAACGTGCTGATCACGCCGCATCTCGGCGGCATGAGCGACTGCTATGACGAGCAGCTGCTGCCGCTTGTCGTCGAGAACGTAAGGGCATTCGTGACCGGGGATCATGCGCGGATGCGCAACCGGATCATATTGGGTCAAGCTGGAGCTGCCGCATGAGCATGCAAGAACGAATCCCGGTCCGCATCAGCGATTCTGAACTCGCTCGGCGCTGGGCCGCGATGCGGGTAGCGATGAAGCGGCACGACATCGATGTCGTCATTGTGCAGGCCACCAATGATTGGCTCGGTGGAAATGTCAAATGGCTCACCGACATTCCCGCCAATAACGGCTATCCTCGGACGGTCTTGTTCTATGCTGACGACCTGATGACCGTGATCGAAATGGGGGTCTTTGATGGCCGACGTTCGCTCAAGGGCGAGGACCCTGTCCACCGCGGTGTCGGCACCATCCTGACGACGCCATCGTTTCCTTCGATCGACTACACGGTGCGCTATGATGCTGATTTGACCGTGAGGGATTTGCTGGCGCGGAATGTGCGGCGGGTCGGGCTCGCCAATGCCAGCGGATTTCTCGCGGGGTTCAGCGATACTCTGCGCGACGGACTTGCTAATATTGAGATCACCGACGTCACCGCGGATCTCGACGCGCTGAAGGCGATCAAGAGCGAGGAGGAGCAGAGCCTGATCCGGCGCACCGCGGCGCTGCAGGATGAGGTGTTCGCGCATGTCTGCCGCGTGATCCGTCCTGGCCTGCGCGACATCGATGTCACCTCGGCTGCGCAGATGAAGGCCCAGCAGCTCGGCAGCGAGCAGGGCATCTTCCTGGGTGCGTCAGCCAAGATCGGCATCCGCTCGCCCTTCATGGGCCGGCACTTCCAGGGCCGCACCCTGGCCGAGGGCGATCATCTGTCGCTGCTGATCGAGGTCAACGGCCCCGGCGGCTTCTTTTGCGAGATTGCGCGCACCTTAGCGCTGGGCAAGGCGAGTGCGCAATTGCGTGACGGCTTTGCGGCCGTGAAGGCGGCACAGGAGCATACGCTGTCGCTGCTCAAGCCGGGAATGTCGGCGCAGTCTATTGCGGCGGCTCACGATGCGTACATGACCTCACGCGGCCTGCCGCCGGAGGTGAGGCTCTATGCGCACAGCCAGGGCTATGACATGGTGGAGCGCCCGCTGATCCGGCGCGACGAGACGATGGCAGTCGCTTCAGGAATGAACCTCGCCGTGCATCCGGGATATGAGACCGAAGCGATCTTTGCGGTGATCTGCGATAACTACATCATCGGTCCCGAAGGACCGGGGTCATGCCTGCACCGGACCGAGAAGAGGATATTCGAGCTATAAGGGTTCGCATTGCCTACCGCTTGGGCGGCTTAGGTCGTCAAAGCTCAAAGGTTCCGCTGTCTTTGTTTGATGCCGACGCTGCACTTGAACCCAGACAGCTCTTCGTCGCAATCAACGGTGCGCCAGCGAACGGCTCAAGGATTCTGTGTGCCTGTTGCCCTAGAAGGCTTGAGGACCCGCGGCTCTGTTTGGGTGACTCTCTAGAATGACCTTGTAAAACAACGGAGCAATCTTTCCCCAAACGATGTTCTAGTCCGTTGATTTTGTTGGGGTTGCCCGCTTCCCTAGGGAGTGCCAGCCTGGGTGTCGTTCAAACGCAGGGCTGTTTTCTGACTTATGGCTCTCGGATGCTTAAGGGCGTGCTTGCGACGTTGCATATGGCTTCAACGAGCAGACGCACCGCTCGTCCTTCCCAACCTATTTGATCGATTGGGGCTTCCCAGTACTCCGACAGAACGTAGGCCAAGTGACGGGCCTTCACACTCAAGCCCGTCATCGTATAGGCGGGAGTCCCCATGATGGCTCGTTCAACGGGATCAAGGCGGGCCAGGAGGGCCTCATCCCGCGCCGTCAGGTACTCGTCGGACTGCATGAGGTTTTCACCGTCACGATTGAGTTCAGCTATCAACGCCAAGAACTGGTTTTCGAAGGCGACCAAAGGAGCGTCTAGGTCTCCGGTAGCTTCCTCGGGGCTGGTGCGTTCGGCGTGATCACGCATTTTTTCAGCTCGGTACACGGAAACCGATAATGTTAAACGGTTAGCGTTTAAATTCGCGGATGTCAACGCTTTTCGTGGCTGTTAAACGAAAATCGTGTCCCCATGAAATGGCGGTTGAATGACTCCCGATCAATCTCGGGCGGCTCGTGGTTTGCTCGACTGGTCTCAGGCTGAATTGGCTGCTCGGTCCAATTTGAGCGAGAGTACAATTCGTGATTTCGAAAAAGGCCGCCGTATTCCGTCAATCAACAATCTGGCGGCTGTCAGGCGCGCTCTTGAGGCCGCGGGCGTACAATTCATCGACGGCGATCATCCTGGAGTTCGCTTAGTGCGATGACAGACTGCTTCACGCGTTGGCACTCACTTACAGTTCAGGACGATTGCCGCGCCACCACGGGCTGCTTCTGGAGCCGAGCCTGAATTAAGACGGTTGACGACTTCGGCTGCTTCGTTCTGAATCGTGCTCTAGCCTGTTGAAGTTCAGAACCGGTGAATTCTGGCATACGTCAACGTCATGCCAAGCCAATTCCCATATCTACGATGCTCGTTGAGACTTCTTGACGAACCGTCGTGGGTCAGCCTTTTCAGCTGTCGATTGAGGCAAGATCGGTGCGCGGTCCGTCCGTTCGTGCATTGAGGCTATCCATTTTAGGCCCCTCGCAAACGGTTCCAGCTGCTGGAATTCGCTTGATGCTGGCCCCTTAATGCTCGGACTAGGTATCCTCTCCAACGAAAACGTCGCCTGATCGACACGATCTGGGCGGAGGGACGGAGCCGATTTCATGCCAGCAGTCACGCCCGTTCGCGTTGCTGTGCTCGACGATTTTCAGAACGTCGCGCGGTCGCTCGCCGACTGGAGCTCACTCGAACCCCGTGCCACGACGACGTTTTTCAATGACAACGTCACGGGGGACGCGCTCCTGGCGCGATTGCTGCCGTTCGACGTGATCATGCTCATCCGCGAGCGCACGAAATTGCCGGCGTCGCTGATCGGCGGTCTGCCAAACCTTAAGCTCGTGGTCACCGCGGGGATGCGCAATCTGGGCATCGATGTGGCCGCGTGCACGGCGCGCGGGATCCCGGTCTGCGGCACCGATACCGGGAGCAGCTCGACCGCCGAGCTGGCCTTCGGGATGCTTTTGGCGCTGTCGCGAAATATTGTGGTGGAGGACCGCGCGCTGCGCGAGGGACGCTGGCAGACGCGCATGGGCGTTGCCGTGAGGGGCTTAACACTCGGCATCCTCGGGCTCGGCCGGCTCGGCGCTCAGATGGCCGGTTACGGCAGGGCATTTGGCATGGACGTCATCGCCTGGAGCCAGAACTTGACCCCGCAGGATGCGGCAATGGCGGGCGCCGACTTTGTCGAAAAGGACGAGCTATTTTGGCGCTCGGACTTCATCAGTCTGCATGTCGTGTTGAGCGAGCGGACTCGCAACATCGTGGGCGCTGCGGAATTGGGGCAGATGAAGCCGTCGGCTTGTCTGATCAATACTTCGCGGGCCGGCCTTGTCGACGAGGTCGCCCTGATTGCCGCGCTGAGGGACGGGCGGATTGCCGGCGCAGCGCTTGATGTGTTCGACGTCGAGCCGTTGCCGCGGGATGCGCCGATCCTGTCGGCGCCCAACACTTTGCTGACGCCGCATCTCGGCTATGCCGCGCGCGACAGCTACAAGACCTATTTCAGCCAAGCCGTGGAGGACATCGCCGCCTGGCTCGACGGCAAGCCGATCCGGGTCCTGACCGCATGATCTCTGGACCCGCGCTATCCTCGAGCCTGATACGTCTCCGCGGGCGACACCGCCGGCGGCGCTATCCGTTCCGGCTCGTGGCTTGAACCCTTGTCCGGCCGGCGCCGCGCCAGCAGCCCCGACACGATCTGCCAAGCGAAGATCATGGCGACGATCCCGAGAATGGCCCCGCTGATCGGATGCTCGACGAACGTCATGAAGCTGCCGTGGCTGAGCAGCATCGCGCGCCGGAAATTTTCTTCCAGGATCGGTCCAAGGATGAAACCAAGCATCAACGGCGCAGGATCCAGGCTGAGCCGGAAGAAGATGTAGCCAAGCACGCCGAAGAGGGCCGTGGTGTAGATGTCGTCCAGGCTGTTGTTCACGCTGTAGGTGCCGACGCAGCAGAAGAACAGGATGGAAGGGAACAGCGCGCTGTAGGGAATCTTGAAGACCGTCAGCCAGTATCTGACCAGCGGAACGTTCAGGACGACTAGGAAGAGATTTCCGATCCACATGCTCGCGACCAGCCCCCAGAACAGATCCGGATGGTCCGCAATCATCGTGGGCCCTGGCTTGATGCCGTTGATGATGAAGGCCGCCATCATCAGCGCCATCACGGCATTCTCCGGAATACCGATGCTCATCAGCGGAATGAAGCTTGTTCGCGCGGCTGCTTCGTCTGCCGCCGCCTGGCCCGCAACGCCCTCGATCGCGCCCTGACCAATCTCGTCGCGGTACTTGCTGAATTTCTTGTCGATGGCGTAGGCCGCGAATTGAGCGATGACGGGACCGCCGCCCGGCAGAAGTCCGAGGAGCGATCCGGCGGCGCTGCCGCGGAGCGCGCTTGGAATGATGCGCTTGAACTCGGTCCAGTTGGGTATCAGCTTGATCTCACCGCGAAACGGCGACGTCTGCCGGTCCTTGTCCAGGTTCTTGGTGATCTCGGCAATGCCGAAGCAGCCGAGCGACAGGCTGACAAGCGCGATCCCGTCGTACAGCGACGGGAGGCCCATCGTGAATCGGAGCGTTCCGGTATTAACGTCGGTGCCGACGAGGCCGAGGAGGACGCCAACGAGGCACATCGACAGGCCGTCGAGCACGCTCCCGGTCGTCACGAGGCTAACGCAGAGGAAGCCGAGCAGCACGAGCGCGCAGTATTCGGTCGGGCCGAACATCAGGGCGACCTGGCTCAAGGGCGGCGCGAGCGATGCCAGAACGATCGTCGCGATCGTGCCGCCGATAAAGCTCGAAATGCCCGCCGTGAACAGCGCGAGGCCGGTCTTGCCCTTGAGCGTCATCTCATAGCCGTCGATGCAGGCGATGATGCTGGACGCGTGCGGCATCCTCATCGTAATGGCGCTGACATTGTCGCCGTACTGGGCGCCGTAATAGATCCCGGCCAGCATAATCAGCGCGCCGTCTGTCGGCAATGAGTAGGTGAGAGGCAGCAGAAGACTGATCGTCGCCAGCGGCCCCAGCCCCGGGAGCAGGCCCACCAGCGTGCCAATGGTGCAGCCCGCGGCGCAGAACAGCAGGTTGTTGAGCGTCAGGGCGTGACTGAAGCCGAACGAGAGGTTGGACAGGATATCCATGGTGACGACTCAATAGAGCGGGAGCTGCAGTCCGAGGCCGAGCTTCATCGCCAGCGCGACGGACGCGAGCACGGCGCTCAGCGCCAGAGCGCGCGACAGCTTGAAGTCGGAGGCTGCGTAGGAGGTGATGAGCACCATCACGACGAGGCCGACCAGCATGTTCACGTATTCGGAGAGCAGCACGAAGCTGAGCAGGCCGGCGGCCACCAGTGCGATGTTCCTCGCCTTGAATGCGAGTGCGTCGCCATTGATGATGCGGGCGCGCACGACGATCGCGAGGCCCACGAGGAAGAGCAGGGCAGAAACGACGAGCGGAAACATGCCAGGTCCCGCACGGCCCAGCGTACCCAAGGAATAGCCGCGGGCCTGCAGGCCGAAGAACAGGGCTATAGCGAGCAGGCTCAGCCCTTTTGCCAGATCTCGGTTGATTGTCATGTTTCCTCCGGGGGCGTGCACTTGAGATCGGCACATTGTCCCATGAGGAGGCAGCCCAGCCTGTGACGGACTTAGTCACGCGCATAGTCGTCTGGTCGGCTTCGATTTAATCAGAGCCGAGCCGGAACAGACCTGATGGGCTTCCTCCACTCGCATCCAGGATAGCTGCCGTGCTAGGGTCGAGATGCACCCGAATTCCATCTGCTGGAACGCGAGAAAATGGCGGCGGACCACAGCTACGACAGCCTGAATCGCTCGCTGGAGCGAGGCATCGCGATATTGCGGGCGTTCAAGCCGGGGGTTGCCGATCTCGGCAACGCCGAGATCGCGGAACGCACGGGGCTTGCCAAGGCGACCGTCAGCCGGCTGACGCAGACGCTGGTGAGCGGAGGGCTGCTACAGAGGGATGCGGGCCGCCGGGTCTACAGGCTGGCGCCGGCGGTCCTCAGTCTGGCGCACGCCATGCGCCTCAGCTCGCCGATGCTGTCGGTGGTTGCGCCCTTGATGCGGACCGAAGCATCGCGGCGTCGCGTCAATGTCGGGCTGGCCGCGGCGGACCAGGATATGATGGTTTACCTGGAGTCGTTTCGCTATCACCCACGATTGACCCATCGAACGGTGGTATCGGGCCAGCGTATTCCTGTCGAGCTCACCTCGCTGGGGCGCGCCTATCTATGGGCGCTAGAGCCCTCCGCCCGCGAACGGGAGTATGCCGCGATCGCAAAGCGGCGTCCAAAGACGTACAAGCGGCTCATTCGCGAGATCGAGCGATCCTTCACCGAACTGGACAAGCTCGGCTATTGCGCGGTCGGCTGGCAGCCCGGAGTGGTGGCCGTTGCGACGACACTGCCTTACGGCGCTGGTGAGCCGCATCTGATGAACATGAGCATCGGGAGCGTCGAGCCACTCGAAGAGGCCTCGCACAGGCTGGCGCCATGGCTGCTCGATCTGAAACGCCGCTGCCTCAATCGGCTCGAGCATGCAGCGACATCCGAGCTGAGCTGAGCTCGCGTCCCGCGCAGCTCAATTCCAATAGGTGGAATTGGGGTCGTCCCGGACGCGCCGTCGCATCGTAGTCTCCTCTGCAACAAGGTTCGGCGGCCTACGCCGGATGCGACGGAGGAAACCTGCAATGGCAGATCATCGCGTAGGACGACAAGTCATAATGCTGGCGAGCCTGGGCTTGGCCATCGTCGGCGCAATCCCGGGGGCGGCCCGGGCCGAGTATCCCGATCGACCGATCAAGCTCGTGGTTCCCTTCTCGCCCGGCGGCGGGACGGATCTGATCGCGCGAACGCTGGCGAAGCCGATGGCTGCGAAGCTCGGGCAATCGATCGTGGTGGAGAACAAGGCCGGCGCGGGCACCATCATCGGCTCGGATGCCGTCGCTCGAAGCCAGCCGGATGGCTACACGTTCCTGATCGCGACGCTCGCCCATTCAGTCAATCCGAGCCTTCACGCCAAGTTGCCCTACGACACGGAGAAGGCGTTCGCCCCGGTCACGCTCATCGGCACCTACCAGAACATTCTGGTCGTCAAGCCGGAGAGCCCGTTCAAGACCGTCGAAGACGTTATCAAGGCAGCCAAGGCAAGTCCTGGGAAGTACACCTATGCCTCGCAGGGCATTGGGACGTCGGCGCATCTGGCGGGCGAGCTTTTGAACAATCTTGCTCATATCGAGCTGACCCACATCCCCTACAAGGGCGCGGGCCCAGCACTGACCGATGTGCTCGGCGGTCAGGTCGATATGATGTTCGCGAGCAGCGCCGCAGTGTCCGGCTTCATCGCGAGCAAGAGCCTGCGGCCGATTGCCGTGACGGGCGCCAAGGGGCAGACCCAAGTGCCGGGCGTTCCCAGCGTCGAGGAGACCGTGCCCGGCTATGTGTTCGACAGCTGGTACGGCCTGTACGTGCCCGCGAAGACGCCGAAGCCCGTCGTCGACAAGCTGCTCGAGGCCGTCAAGTTCGCCGCGCAGGATCCGGACTTTCTCAAGCGGGCGCAGGATGAAGGCCTCCTGATGCGGGTCGGGACTCCCGAAGAACTCGACGCCTACGTCAAGGCGGACACCGTTCGCTGGCGCAAGGTCGTGACCGAAAACAAGATCAAACCGGAATAGGCACTATGGGCTCGGATATCGTTCTGAAGACTGTCAGCAGCGGCATTGCGACCGTGACGCTGAACCGCCCCGACAAGCGCAATGCCATGAGCGACGAGATGCGCTCGTTGCTGATCGAGGTGCTCGAGGAGATCGCTGCAGACAAATCGGTTCGCGCGCTCGTGCTCACCGGGGCCGGCAAGGGGTTCTGTGCCGGCGGCGATGTCGCCGGCATGAAGCGACGGATGGAGGCGCCGGCCGGGGAGGTTGGGTTCAATGGCTGGGCGCGTCAGCAGCGGGTGCACCAAGCCCAGATGTTGCTCCATACCATGCCCAAGCCGACCATCGCTGCCGTGAACGGGGCGGCGGCGGGGCTCGGAGCGGACACCGCGCTGGCGTGCGACTTCATCATCGCGAGCCCGTTTGCGAAGTTCGCGTGGTCATACATCCTGCGAGGTCTCATCCCGGACGGCGGAGGCATGTACTTCCTGCCGCGACGCGTCGGGCTTCCGAAGGCGAAGGAACTGATCTTCACCGGTCGGCAGGTCGGTGCCGACGAGGCCGTTCAACTCGGCCTCGTCGATCGCATGAGTTCGCCCGAGACGTTGCTTCAGGATGCGCAAGCTTGGGCACGCGAACTCTCCGCCGGGTCGAGCACTGCGATCGCTCTCGGAAAAGCCATTCTCAATCGGTCGTTCGAGACTGAGGCCAACAACATCTTTGCGAGCGGAAGCCAGGCGCAGGGTATCTGCTATACCAGCACCGAGCATCGCGAGTCGGTCCTCGCATTCCTCGCCAAGTCGAGCAACTGACGAGCGCAGCCGATGTCCCTGGATGCTTTGTTCAATCCCCGCAGCATTGCCATCGTCGGCGCCTCCGCGGACGCCACCAAGACGGCCGGTCTGCCGGTCCGGTTCTTGCGGCAGCAGACGTACGAGGGTGAGATTTTCCCGGTCAATCCGCGCGTGGCCGAAATCGACGGTCTTCGGTGTTACAAAAACATCGAGGCTCTGCCGGTCTCGCCTGATGTCGCGATGGTGCTGCTGGGGTCGGCTCACGCGGTGCAGGCGGTGCGCGAACTGGCCGCCAAGGGGACGAAGTACGCGATCGTCCTGGCAGGCGGATTTGGCGAGAGCGGAGAAGACGGACTTGAGCGCCAGCAGCAGCTTCGTGATGCGGCAGGCGACATGCGCATTCTCGGACCGAACACGATTGGCCTCGTGAACGTCTCGAACGCCGTGCCACTGTCGGCAAGCGGTGCGCTGTCGGCCGGCACGCTGCTGAAGGGCTCCGTCAGCGTAGTCTCCCAGAGCGGCGGAATTCTCGGCGCATTGCTCTCGCGGTTGACCGCGAATGGCGTCGGGCTTTCCAAGCTGATTGCGACCGGCAACGAGGCGGATCTCGAAATTTCCGACTTTGTGGAGCATCTTGCCCATGACCCGGACACAAGGGTGATCGCTCTCTACATCGAGGCGATCCGGCATCCCGCGAAGTTCCGTCGCGCGGCGCGCCGGGCGCGAGAGGCGGGCAAGACGATCGTTGCCTTGAAGATCGGCCGGTCGGCAGCCGGCGCACGCGCCGCCGCCTCGCACACCGGCGCGATGGCCGGCACGGACCGGACCTATGATGCGTTCTTCCGTGATCTCGGCATCATCCGAGCGCAGACCTTCGGCGACCTTGTCGACATCCCCGCTGCGTTGGCGACGCAGCCGGCATTGAGGGGACGCCGTGTCGCGATCCTGACGTCGACCGGCGGGGCAGGGACCCTCATCGTCGACAGCTTAGGCCTGAACGGATTCGAAGCGCCTGATCCGGACACGAGGACCGCGGCGCAGCTCGCCGCCCTCATGCCCGATGGTCCATTGTCATTGAGGACCAATCCGATCGACGTCACCCTCGCAGGACTGCAGCCGGCGATCCTGAAGGGCTGCATCGAAACGCTGCTGGACAGCGCTGCCTACGACGCCCTGGTGGTGATCGTCGGGGCTACGAGCGTGCGCAATCCCGAGTTGATCAGCAACGCCATCCGCGAAGCAAAGTCGGTGGGCCTGAAGCCTTTGCTGGCCTATGTGAGCCCGCATGCGCCGGAAGCCGCGTCGCGATTGACCGCCCAGGGCGTTCCGACCTTCAGCACGCCCGAAGCGGTCACCGTTGCTCTCAATGCGCTGTGGACCGTTGGACGCCCGCTCCGTCGGCTTGAAGGAGCTCAGCCGCGCCCGGCCGTCGACATTCCCCACGATTGGATTGGTTCGCTCGACGAGCATAGGGCCAAAGCGCTGTTCGCAAGGTTTGGCATTCCCGTCGTGCGCGAAAAGATCGTCGCAAATGAGTCCGAGGCCCGGGAGGCGGCGCAAGCGTTTGGTGGCTCTGTCGTCCTGAAGATTCTCTCATCGACGATCACCCACAAGAGCGATGTCGGGGGCGTGGCCGTCGGGCTCGATGCCGCCACGGTCGGGGCTGCTCTCGATCGGATGCGGGAGGTCGTCACGGCCAAAGCGGGACGCGCGCCGGAAGCGTTCATTGTGCAGG
The DNA here is from genome assembly GCF_032484785.1 of Bradyrhizobium sp. SZCCHNS1050. Classification (NCBI taxonomy): domain Bacteria; kingdom Pseudomonadati; phylum Pseudomonadota; class Alphaproteobacteria; order Hyphomicrobiales; family Nitrobacteraceae; genus Bradyrhizobium; species Bradyrhizobium sp. SZCCHNS1050. Next base: position 207,879 of record NZ_JAUETR010000003.1, read on the forward strand.
AGATGGTCCAAGACGGCGGATTGGAGCTGATCCTCGGCTGCCACCGCGATCCACTCGGTCCGGTCTTGCTGCTCGGTATGGGAGGCGTCACGGCCGAGCTCATGAACGACACGGTCATCCGGCTGCTGACCTCCGAGGCTTCGTTTTCGCACGACCTCGCGCTGGAGATGGTTCAAGAACTCAGGTGCTGGCCCTTGCTCGATGGATATCGAGGCCGCCTCAAACTCGACGTCGATGCGCTGGTCAGCGCGGTCGTCAATTTCGCCGCGATGGCCGTCGCGCTCGACGGGCGCATCGTCGAGGCCGAAATCAATCCAGTGTTTGTTCTTCCGGCAGGCGCGGGCGTTCGCGCCGCCGACGCGGTGGCCGTATTGACGGGCCGTCGGAAGTCGCAAGAATGATCTTTCCGAGGGGATTCCTTGTTTGGAAATGCCTGTTAAGCAATTGATATTACTAGAGGTTAATTCAGCCATTTTTGCAGGCTGAAATCACTCCATGATCAAGCATGTTGCGATTCCGCCATTCGTAGGACTGATCCCGCCCGTGCATGCGCACAACCGAAGGGCGCCGCGGCCGGCCTGATTTCGGGATTTTGTCTGGATCAGAGATATGGGACTGAGGCAGCGATATCAGGCGGATTTTCTTTTCCTCTCGAATGATAATGAATAGATCTCGGGGGGAGGGGGAGACGCGTGAATCGCCCCCCCGCTACCAACGGTCACCCCCCCACCCGAACGTTTCAGCAACGGTCCCGGCAACGTCAAATCAGACAAGGATGTCTTGATCTCGATTGCGAGTTCGTCGGTCCCCGGAGGTGCAAAAACCGTAACGGCTTGGACCAGTTGGCGCAGCGTTGTCACGAGTTCGGGCTATTTCCGCCTATCTGCTGACTATCACAGCTATGAACGTCGCTGTCGGAACTGCGACTGCCGTTGCGACATATTTATGTGGGCTTGGAGACCCCTTGTTGTGGGGCGCCGCCGCTTTCCTGCTCAACTACGTGCCAATTCTGGGGCCGCTGTTGGGCACGCTCATATTCCTACTGGTCGGGATATTGAGCTTCGACAGCTTGTGGTGGGCCTTGCTGCCGGCGACCCTCTACTTCCTTATCCACCTCGCCGAAGGCGAAACCCTGACCCCTATGCTGCTTGCGCGTCGCTTCACCCTGAACCCCGTGCTCGTGATCTTGTCCCTGGTGTTCTGGTTCTGGATGTGGGGCGTGCCGGGTGCGATCCTGGCCGTTCCGATGCTGGCCATCCTGAAGATCGTGAGCGATCGCGTGCGTCCGCTCAAGGCCTTGGGTCACGTGCTCGAAGGATGGTCGGTCGCAAATCCGGTGTAATCGAAGATTTCAGGAAGGCCGCTTGGCGTCGGCCGCGCTGGCTTGCAGGGGAACGCTGGAGGCATCGAAGGCTTGCATTGCATGCAAGTCTACGCTGACGCGCACCATGCGTGAATGGCTCACGAAGGGCGACGTTACGGTCGTCTGACGGCCGGAGCAACGCGTCTAAGGCGCTAGGCGGTCATCTCGTCCGTCCACACTTTGAAGCTGATCAAGGTATTGATGAAGCGAGCCGCGAATCCCAAGCTGCGGACGGCTTGAAGCATCAGGACCGCAAAGTCCCGACACGTGCCTTTCCCCAGTTGAAGTGTTGTGGTGGGAGGCTGGGCCCAGGCGCGGTGCTGCGGTCGTAAGCGAAGCCATCAGAAGCGAGCTCGCATTTCGAAGGACGGCTGGTCAGCCGTCCTTCGGTGTCTCGTAATCGCCTGCCCTGCGGCCGGCCAAATCGCTCAATCTTCGATGATATAGACGATCTCGTGGGTGCGCGGGCGCAGAACGATGTACTTGCCGTGCACCAAAATGAAATCATATCCACGCCATTCCGGATAGATTTCGACGATCCGTGTTGGCATAGGGTGATAACGGACACCCGCAGGTACAGCCGTTCCGATCGAGATATTGAAGTTTACGTTTGTTACCTCGTCGACCTTCTCTTGCTTCATCGCCGAGGTAATCTGAGTACGCTTTTCCGCAGGAGGCGCTGCTGTCGCCGAGGTTGCCGCATTGCCGGTCGTTCGATTGTCCGAGCTTGAGGGCTTGGTCTCGGCAGTCGGCGACGTAGAGGCCTTCGAGCTCGCAGCCGAATCGGAGGAGTTCGTCTTGCTGTCGGCCTTCTCGCTCGCCGTCTTGTTGGTGGGACGCGATGTCGTTTCAGTGGTCGGACTCTTCATGTCCTTTGACGTCGTGGCCGGCGCTATGGCCTCCGAGGCCTTCGAACGGCCATCAGCTTTCATCTCGCCAGTCGTCTTTGCATCCGGTTTGCCTTGCGCATGCTGAGGCGTCAACTCTTTTGACCCCGCCCCGGAGGGGGGCGTCTCGGCGCCCTTTACAGGAGGTGCATTCATCGTCCCGGCGGCGTCAGTTTTCGGCGAAGCAGCCGTCGGAGAGTCCTTCGGTGCTGCTTGACCGGCGCCTTGTGCTGACGCAAGCCCGGTCGTAGCCAAGAGGGCCGCAACGGCCGCAGAGACCATTAATGACTTCCTCATTTGATTTTTTCCAATGCAAATTCAAGATATGCCGACGACGGTCGGCCATAGAGTGCAACGACCCCAACACTCTATAGTTCCGAATCCTACAAGTTGGATCCAAGACTGGAAAATGGCTCGAGTGAAAGCGCATTGCTCTACAATGATCACTTTCAGCTTCGACCCTCACGTCGCCAGGACCTGCAATGCAGAGGGGGCGTCTGCCTTCAAGTCCCGAATCCCCCCTGTTCGTCATCTGCGGCGAGCGATGGCGATTCCCAGCAGGAAGGCGACGAGTAACGATCCAAGAGGGGCTTCGCGCGCTATATTGCTCAAGATGCTAAGCGGCATCCCTGGTTTCCGGCCTGCTTCGATCGCGCCTTCAACCCGATTGGCGGCGCCTTTCACAGCTTCGGAGACCTCCGCCATGGTGGACTTCTGCTCCACAGCAGGATCCACGCCGGCTTGGGGAGGTGGGGCAAGCGGGATATCATCACTCATGATTCAATCTCCAAACCAACATTCAGGCGTGAGCTGAGCGAATGCGGTCGCTTTGGCAGCCGCGCGGGCAAGAACCATCAATGGGTGGAGACCTAACAGGCAGGATCGGGCGTTGTTCCGGCCCTGTATGAAAGCTCGATGTGCGATCGTAACGGGCGAGCCAAGGGAGGCCACCTTGAAAGGGCGCGGGCTGAAGTTTCATCAGCAGGGGCTCGCGCAGCGCTCACGACTCCCTGGTAGAGGCCCAGTCGGAGCGACATCCTAAGCGTCTTACTGCCCCGAGGTTGGTGGCACCACGTTTTACGCAGGCGGAGCGCCTGTTTTGGTACCACGCTCCTGCGTTCCTGAATTCGGACCTGCAGGACCGTCATCCGGTGCTGCAGTCCGCAAATACGACCCGGCGTCGAGGGATGAGCTAAACCGATCCCTAGGCGCGCCGGCGAGAAAATGGTTTTCAAGTTCGATTTCGATCGGCTTTGCCGCGCCGGCCGGATAGATCTTGCCAAGGAGATGGAGTGGCCCGCCGATCGCGGTGAAGACCATCGGGGTTATGACATTCGGTCACTCGAAACGGACGGCGAGGAGCGACTGATGGAGATCAAAACCACCAACGGCACGCGCGGAGTCGATTCTGGTTGTCACGTAATCAGTACGAAGTTGCCGCTCAGAACCCGTCGAATTACCGCGTCCGGAAAGTCTTCCATTTCCAAAACGGCGCTCAGATGTTTGAAATCAAACCACCGCTCGACGCCAGCCGACGACTCATCCCGGACAAGTACGTGGCTATGCCCAGGTAAACTATTTCGCGGTGCCGTAGGCTCGAACCTGTTTGGACAAGCCGTCAGCCAATGGAGCTATGGCTCTCTGCCCCCGGAGGTTGTCAGAGAAGGCTATTCATTCAGGAAATTCATTGAGTCTGCTTCTCTCGCATGCTCTCAGACCGCCCCTCGGCTACGTTGATCGGCAACTGTCACGATCAAGAGATCGCATGCCAATGCTTTGGCATGCTCTGCGGCCACATCAATTGCGCGACATGCGCCCCCGGGATCGGTTGCCACTATGATGTTCGTCATCAGAGTGTTCCCTGGGCAATTTCACGATTCCGCCGGCGATGAACGACTCAGTGATCTGACCCAGGCATGCTGGGCAACAGGACAGGCCCCGGGTGAAAGTCTTAGGGCACATTCGGCCGGTAGCGATCGGCGTCTCGCACGCGACTATCTATGATACAGGCCGACCAGGGTGGCCTCGGCAAGGGTGAACTTGCGCGCCTCGCGTTCGACGTCGCGGCACGAAGCATTCGTCCGTACATTCAGATGATCCGTCGAGAGCGCAAGGAGCCGGAAATGATAGTGGTGGACACCGTGTCCCGGCGGAGGACACGGTCCTCCATATCCAATCTTCCGGAAATCGTTGGTGGCCTGCTTCAGCCTTGCGCTCTGAGCTGCGCCGTCCACAAGCCCGGTCTGCGTGGGTGGAATGTCGTAGGCCGCCCAGTGATGCCAGGTACCGCCGGGGGCATCGGGATCGTCGCAGAGCAGGACATAACTCCGGGTTCCCTCGGGGGCGTTGGCCCACTGCAGGTGTGGGGAGAGGTTTTCGCCGTCACAGGTGAAGCGTCGCGGAATGATCGATCGATCGACAAAAGCGCCGGATAGGAGTTCCATGGTTCTCTCCTAGCTTGAGGTGGGGATAGGCGCCGCGGTGCGCAGATATCGGCCGAACCACTGGCCGGCATAGTCGATGACAGCGTTCATCGCGCCCGGCTCTGGAAACAGGTGCGTTGCGCCAGGAATGATTTCCAGCGCCGTTGGCCCGCCAAGCCGGGTGAGCGCCCCCTCGTTCAGCTCGATCACGCCGGAGTCGGCGCCGCCCACGATCAGCAGGGTTGGCGCATGGATATGGAGCAAGGCCTCGCCAGCCAAATCCGGACGGCCGCCGCGGGAGACCACGGCGGCAATTCGATGAGGCAATTGAGCCGCTGCGACAAGGGCGGCCGCGGCGCCGGTGCTGGCGCCGAACAATCCGATCGGGAGGCCGGCAATCGCTGGTTTAAGGCCTTGAAGCCAGTCGACGGCTGCGACCAGCCGTTTTCCAAGCATTCCGATATCGAAAACGTTCGAGCGGTCATGCTCTTCTTCCGGCGTGAGAAGATCGAATAGCAGCGTCGCAAAGCCGCGCTCGTTCAGCCCCTGCGCGACTGCAATGTTCCGGATACTGAATCGGCTTGAGCCGCTGCCGTGTGCAAAGACGACCAGACCACGTGCATTTTCCGGCAGGGTCAGCGTCCCTGCCAGCCCATACGGCGGAATGACAACGTCGAACGCCTGATCGATCTTCATGACGCGTCCGCTCTGGGTCAACCCTGGAGGTTTCTGAGTTGGGCCGGAAAATGGGCCATCAATTTCTCGAATTCGCCGGGATCCAGCTTTTCCCATAGCACTTCGTAGATTCCACGCGCGGCCGCGAGAGGATCGATGGGAAACCGCGGTGGAAGCTCTCTGCCAACATGCGCGACAAATTCGTCGAGGTGCCGTTCCTTGGTCGGAGTCGTCGCCATATGCCAGCCCTCGTAGTAAATGCCGCGCACTATGATCGGTAGCTGCGCGCCGAGCTTAGCTGCGACCTCCGGCGGCAGGCGGTCGCGCAGTGCGTGCAGGACGGCTCGCAACGCATTGTAGGCATGGTGGCGGCTTTCCAGAGCCAACTGCTCATCGATCGCTTTGAGCCATACATTGGTTTCCTGAACCGAATGATCCAACGCAGTCACACCCATTGATGTGCTCATGGTGTTGCTCCCGGGACAGAGACGAATGGTCGATTAGTGGCAGCCTGACCTGGGCCTGCTTTGACGTGCCGCAAAGTTCCCCGCGGGCGGGCAACAAAATGAGCGCCACCGGGCGTTCAGGACTGGCGGTTGAAGTGAAGGCATCGGGCGGGTTGATTTCGCTCAAGGCCGTGCGCGCGCGGCGGGCTCAGATTGGCCACCTTTCGAGAACCTGACGCCGTCTCCGGAGCTGCAGCACATTTCCGAGCTGGAGAGGCGCTTCGGTCGAGCAACCGCAGGGCGCGTCATCGTGCGAGGCCCTGGCGAGCATCACAGGACGGGTGGTCAGTACAGGTAGGCATCCGGCTCGCTCTTCCCGACGGGCGCGAAGTCAACGTGGGACGGACGCCCAAGGAGGATGAAAGGTATGCCGACCCCGACCGTTGCAGTGGACGACGCATTCAAGCGGGCGCGGCAGCAACTGCAGGATCGGGTGCTTTTGATGCAGACGAAGCACCACCAAGGAGAGCCGGTCGGCACCGTGCTACGGATCGATCCTGGCGGTGAATCCGGGTTCCTTGAGGCGGATGACGGCCACGAGATTTATTTCAATTGCAACAGTGTTCTGGAAGGCCGCGCTAACATCGCCGTCGGTGCGCGTGTCAGCTATGTCGAGGAGATCGGAGACAAGGGGCCTCAGGCCAGCACGGTCAAGCTCTTAAGCAAACACGGCATGCGGACGTAGGTGGTACCTCATCTCAATTGGTGGGGCGCCAATAATGGAGAGTAGCTTTCCTATCGCATTGACGCGGAGCGATCGGTTGCGCCTGTTTGCCTTGAATGGCAGCACGGAGCTGGGCGAGCAGATTGCGTCGTCATTGGGCTGCAAGCTGCCGGCCCAGGAAGAGCGCAGCTTTGAAGACGCCGGGCAGCGCTATCTCGTTCGGTTAGTCCCAGCCTAAATGGAGAGCACCTTCTGCCAGAAATTCCTGACAATTGCAGTCTTTGGCTTCCGGCGGTACAATCCAACTACCCAGCCGAGGGTTTGCGCGATGGAGCGTTTCATTCACAATGAGAATATCCGCCTTTACCGAAAGCTCCTCGAAGAAGAAAAGAACGAGGACAAGCGGGCCATCATTCGAAAGCTCTTAGCCGAGGAAGAAGCCAAAGACGTGCCGGCGAGCCAGAGAGGCCAGAACGACAAGTCAAAACACACATAGTGTCACACGCCCGCCTCATCAACGGACGCCATTCTTCCATCGCTGGCGCGCGCAGCAGGGTCTCCTGCACCAGATCATCGGCGCGGTCGGCATTTCGGCACAGTGAAATTGCGAAAGCACGAAGACTTGGGATTGCAGCCAGCATTGGATCGTGGGACGCCGACACTGGACTTGGAGGGACGCTGTTTCGCCGGTCGAGCTGCAGAGCTAAGAAAACCGGTCGCGGGATGGAGGGGATAGACAAGGCGGGTGCTGGTTGAGTTACGACGAGGCCGATTGCGAGCAACTCCGCAGAGCCGGTCGAACGAACGGCAATCATAAAATATGCTCCAGGTGTCCTCATCCGGCGGGCACCGCGTCTTTTTGGCAGGTAGTTGATTGAGTTCCCGTAGGGTACGCCGACCCCAAATAACCATGCGTAAGCTCAGGCACGTCGGTAGACACTCGATGTGGCGGCTCAGCAATACCGATAGCCGATGACTAGGCCGGGCGATCGTGTCCCCAAGCGTGGTGTAGCTGGCGGCCCACCGCGTTCGCCGGCTGGAGCCGGGCCTGTCAGCTGGCGATAGCCGTGAGGCTGACGTTCGGATCATCGCTCAATGGCGCGATGGTTTCCAGCGTCATGTAGCGGGCGCGTTGGACCGCCCATTCATCGTTCTGTTCGAGCAGGACAGCTCCGATGAGGCGGACGATAGCGTCCTCATTGGGGAAGATGCCGACCACCTCGGTGCGCCGTTTGATCTCGCCGTTGAGGCGTTCGATCGGATTGGTGGAGTGCAACTTGGTCCGATGCTGCGGCGGGAACGTCATGTAGGCAAGCACGTCGGTCTCGGCCTCGTCGAGGAAGCCGGCAAGCTTGGGCAGCTTGGGACGGAGCTGATCGGCGACCTTGCGCCATTGGGTGCGAGCGGCCTCGGCATCGTCCTGGGCAAAGGCCGTGGCGATGAAGGCGGAGACCACGCGCCGTCCGCTCTTGCCGGCATGAGCCAGCACGTTCCGCATGAAGTGGACGCGGCAGCGTTGCCAGCTGGCGTTGAGCACCTTGGTCACGGTGGCCTTGATGCCCTCGTGGGCGTCGGACACCACCAGCTTGACGCCGCGCAAGCCGCGGCGGGCCAGCTTGCGCAGGAAGGCGGTCCAGAACGTCTCGGCCTCGGACGGCCCGATGTCCATGCCGAGAACCTCGCGCCGGCCGTCGCTGTTGACGCCGACTGCAACGATCACCGCGACGGAGACGATGCGCCCCTGCTGGCGCACCTTCACATAGGTGGCGTCGATCCAAAGATAGGGCCAGTCACCCTCGATTGGACGGCCGAGGAAGGCCTTCACTTTGTCGTCGATCTCGCCGCACAACCGACTGACCTGGCTCTTGGAGATGCCGGTCATGCCCATCGCCTGCACCAGATCGTCGACCGAACGGGTCGAGACGCCCTGAACGTAAGCCTCCTGAACCACGGCGGTGAGCGCCTTCTCGGCCATGCGCCGCGGCTCCAGGAAGCCGGGGAAATAGGAGCCCTTGCGCAGCTTTGGGATGCGCAGCTCCACCGCACCGGCGCGGGTCTCCCAGATCCGGTCGCGGTAGCCATTGCGCTGGGCCAGACGTTCGGGGCTCTTCTCGCCATAGGCAGCCCCGGTCTGGCTCTCGACCTCCAGCTCCATCAGGCGCTGGGCCGCAAAGCCGATCATCTCGCGCAGCAGATCGGCGTCTGGGGTCTTCTCTACCAGCGTGCGCAGGTTCATCATGTCTTCGGTCATCGGTGGTTCCTCGGTTGCGTTGGCGTGTCGCAACCCGATCCTACCGGAGAACTGCCGGTGACCACCGCAAAGCCGCCCGCCCGCTACGGCGCTATTTGGGAGCGCGCGTCCGGGCGGCTTTGCTCCACCGAGCTACACCACCTCCGGGGACACGACCGGCCGGGCTTAGCGCCCCCGTCGGCACGTTCAATTCAGTCGAAGGCGATTGCAGCGCCGGCAGCATCCTTGAACGCCCAACTCAAACGGTGGCGGCGAGCTCGTGACGGTGACACACACAGAGCCGATTGACCCAGATCCATATTGCATCTTCAGATTGCCGATCTGATCTCGATGCCTCGAAGCGGGTCAAGTCCGCGGTCGTCAGAGATGGAGCGCAGCGATGAATTTCGTGCCGGCTTCGTTGCCGCAGCAACGTCAGCGCTCGCGGCCGATGTCACCGATGCAGGCGCAACGTTTCCGTTTCCGCTGTATTCCAAATGGGCCGACGCCTATCACAAGGAGACCGGAAACAATCTTAACTACCAGTCGATCGGGTCCGGCGGTGGTATCAAGCAGATCCAGGCCAAGACCGTTACATTTGGCGCCACCGACATGCCACTAAAGGCGGAGCAGCTTGAGAAGGATGGGCTGACGCAGTAGCCGATGGTGATGGGGGCAATCGTTCCCGTGGTCAATCTCGAGTCTGTAAAGCCTAGTGAGCTGGTGTTCAACGGCGAAACGCTGGCCGGCATCTATATCGGCAAAATCACGAAGTGGAATGACCCGGCGATCAAAAAGCTCAATCCCAATCTGAAGTCGCCGAACAAAGCCATCGCGGTGGTGCATCGTTCGGATGGTTCGGGCACGACCTTCAATTTCACCAACTACCTGTCCAAGGTCAGCGCGGACTGGAAGTCCAAGGTGGGCGAGGGGGCCGCCGTTGAGTGGCCGATCGGCGTCGGCGCCAAGGATAACGAGGGTGTCTCCGGGAACGTAGGCCAAACCAGGAATTCGATCGGCTATGTGGAGTACGCCTATGCCAAGCAGAATGGGATGACCTACACCGGAATGGTCCATTGGGCTGGCGCTGTCGCGCAGCCGAACATGGAATCCGTCCAAGCTGCCGCCTCAAATGCCGACTGGACCAGGGCCCAAGGCTACTACCTCGTCCTCACGGACCAGCCTGGCGAGAAGTCGTGGCCCATTACCGCATCCATCTTCATCCTAATGCGCAAGGAACCGTTTGACAAAATGGCTTCTGCGGAGGTCATCAAGTTCTTTAGATGGGCATTCGCGAAGAGCTCCAAGACCGCCGAGGACCTCGACTATATTCCTATGCCTGACAATGTGATAAAGTTAATCGAGCAGACTTGGTTGGTCGATATCAGGAGTTGAATGCAATCGCCGTCGGTCCCAAATGCGTCAAATACGACGCATTGATCAAGTCCGAATTGAACGCTATCCGAGCCCGCCGATCGACGGACGATCGTGACGACTAAGACTACTGCCTTCTCTTGTTGAGAACAATCCGGCAGATACACAGGGCCGACGACCCGAATGCATTGCTGCGGGACGTCGATAGGCAGTTGGATCGCGTAGCCGTCGCTCGCCATATCCACTTGCGAGACCAACGAGCAATCACCATATGCAGTCTATCGAGTTTCGCCGAACGACTTGGCCTCGCCGCTTAAAGCGCGCCTGACTGACGACCCTCCCTCCAGATCTCGAGTTCGCATGCTGCGCCAGTGCGCGGCACTAAACATCTATCTTAAAGGACGATCACCCATGAATACGGGAACTGTGAAGTGGTTTAACGGCCAAAAAGGCTTCGGCTTCATTCAGCCAGACCAAGGAAGCCAGGATGTCTTCGTTCATATCAGCGCGGTCGAACGTGCCGGCATGAGCACCCTTGATGAGGGACAGAAGGTTTCTTTCGACGTCGTTGCTGACCGCCGGACCGGCAAGTCTGCCGCAGAAAACCTGCGCGCTGCCTAAGCTCGCAACCGATGCTATCCTGCTTTGACCACGGATGTAATGGCAGAGCCTCTGGTTTCGCAACCCCGCGACCGGTTTCCGGCCGCGGGGTTTCTATTGATACCCGTCTATAAACGCGGCCCCATTGGCGCTTGATCCATTCTGTAGTGCGACCGTCGGTCAATGCGGCCGGAAGAGCGTTTGCCGACGTTGATCCAGGTCAGGAACACGAGCGCATCGTCTGCCCGCAGCCTGCAGTGATTGCGATGTGCGTTGTTCTGTATTGATTGCATATATTCGCGATCATTGCCGGGTATCATGTTCATGAAATAGAGCAAACAACTGTTGGTCGGTTCGCTCAAGAGCATCGCGCTGGCGATCAGACGGACCGGTGCAGTCGCGCCTAATCGATCTACATCTTCGTAGGACGTCGTGCATCTCGAGGGTGAGCAAAAAAGTGGCATTCGCCGTGAGCGCCCCCATATAAGATGGATGGCAAAATGGCAAAAATCGAGCGCGCGGCAACCGCACAAGACGAAGGCTGAGCTTCGTGAGATGCTAACCGATGCGGTCCGCAATACGCCCAGTTCGGGCCGGCGACCGGAGCCCCTGGTTAAACGCAACGGCATTGCGGATCGGGCGCCGGCTTGCGTCGATTAGTCGAACGCGGTCGCCGCAATAGTCCGTTCAACCGAGCAGAGTCTTTCGAAAATCCGCAAAGGAAAGGATCAGAATGCGCAAGCTGCCCGAACCCACCCAACAGGAGACCGGCGAGGGATCCCAAGAAGTTTTCTTTCAGATCGCGAATGGGAACGCGCGCCAGACTTGCGTTTTGCAAACCGCTTTTCCGACCAAATTGCAGGCGCATAAGTACCCTATGGCGAACTGGCCGACCATCGGAAAGATGGCGCGCGACGCTCTCGCGGCCGGGGCTATTGAAGACGGCGAGATCAGGCTCTTGGCGAGCTGAGCAGTCTGAAACGGAAGTGCGCGACGTCATATCTCAGAAGAAGACGCGGCGCTGTCGCTGGCTTCATTGAAGAGCGCTCTCAGCAAGCGCCACAGCTCGCGGTGGCCGGCGGTTTGGCCGCCTTGCATTAGATAGTCCGCAATATCCATGGTCGCTGTTTGGTACTCGACAGTACTCCCGGAGCCCGTGTCCGAATGCGCCACCTCTCGCTCGACATACAAGCGTTTGGTGTCTGTATCGAACACAAGGCTACAACGATCCTCCTGCGTGGTTTCGGGATCGGTTAGGCGACGATAAAGTAGTCTTCTTAGGAAGGCCATTTGCTGCTCCCGATGAGGACGGTGGGATAGTTGAGTGTCTTAGCCCAATAATGTTCGGTTCCCGTAAGGGCGTCACAAATCTCGATCTTGAGCATCGGGCAAGTGGATTTGAGTTTAAGACCCGATGTTTCGGCAGCTTCAGCTGTGTCGAACTCAGAGTTGAAGTGCCCGTCGACAATGATCACAGATCCTACCATCGGCGGCCTGTCCGCACGTGGCGCCGTTCGCTCGGGCTCGTCAATCAAGTGAACTGGCTTTTCACCCTCATCGTATCGCGGAAGTGCAGCAGGCGGCTCTTTCAGAGCCGACAGCGCAATCAGCCGCGGGATCTCATCACCGCGTCGGAAGAACGGGAATGACAAAACCCGGAGGCCGCAACCAGCTCCCCTGGTCCGGCTCTCCGGTTTGTCGCGAAGACTGTACAGGACTAGGCGGCCTTGCCGGCCGCGGTAGTCTTATCCGATAGGCTCGCGCTCGGTGGCCGCGACCTTCTCCGTCGGAGCGGTAGCGCCGCTTGCGCTTGTCCTGGTCTCGCCGTCCAATGTGTTGATACCGGCCGTTGCTGCGGGGGCGTTGCTCTTTCTCTCACTGCTCGGCGCGATCGGTGCCAAGGCAGGAGGCGCCGGCCTGTTGAAGCCAACGATACGAGTGGCATTCTGGGGCGCCTGCGATGGCACTGGCGGCCGGAATTGGTGCGGTTGTTGGCAAGGTTGCGTAAGCGCCCCTTTGCGGAGCCTTTGCCACAGCGGGGCAGCGCCCTGCGAAGCCTCTTGGCCTGCGTGCGGCGAAACCATGTGGTCCTGGTCGTCGTTGCTAGGGTCAAGCCTTGGCGAAGGCCTCAATCGCGTCAACCGGCGCGCGAAGCGAGTATTTCCGCGAGGCGCATCACATATCGCGCGTTCGAACCCGGGAAGCTTGCAGTCGTAGACATGGTCGTCTCCAAAAAGCCTTGCAGAATAATGATGCCGTTTCTCCCCAAACGGTTCTCATCCCGGTGATTTTTTTTGGCCTTCCCACTTCCCTAGCGACTGCGACCAACCAGCAGAGCCTGGCTACCAGGATGCGGAGCTCGCGAGTTGGGGCGGCACGCACCCGGCTCGACCTAGGCGAAGGATTGGATGAGATATCGTATGTTTAATTGGTGTGGGGAAAGGCGGTAGCGTTCCCCTGACTCGAACCCCCGATACCTCAGGATGGCGGCTCCTAATGTTGGATCGCAGGCGCGCCGACCTGCAGCGAGTTTTCAGCAGAGAAACTAAATCCAACCCGTGGGTGAGGGAGTGATCTTTGGGCCCGCTTCAAGTCGGACAGTCCAGAAAAGCGATTTCAGTTCGATCACGCCTGGAGCTGCCGTTGTTCGAACCCGCCTTTAAGTGTTCAACTGTCGAAACCCTTCGAAGCTGATTACCGTGTTCGCCCCACTCCAGATGAACTTATCACTTTCTTTTTTGTTTTCGGTTCCTGTCAGGCAACCCGCACCGAACGAATGGAATGAAGAGTTTCTGGCTTTAGATGCGTGTAGCGACGCAGCATTTTCCAATCTTTGTGCCCGGTGACAAGTGCAACCTGTTCAATGGAAAACCCTGCCTCGAAAAGACGACTCGTTCCCTCATGGCGCAGATCGTGAAAATGTAGGTCATCGATCTTCAATTGTTGGCACTGGCGGCGAAATGCCGTTCCAACGGATCGTCCGTTGTAAGGAAAAAAAGCCGGCCTTCTCGACTGTTCGAGAAGCGACCTTGCTCCTCAAGAATTTTGCACGCGTCATAGCCTGAGACATCTAGCAGGGAATTCGCTGATCGTTGCCATTCTTCCTTCGGGGATCTTTCCGATTTCGAATGAGGAGCATTCGATTGTCGGCGTCGAAGTCGCGCCATTCGACTCTCGCAATCTCATCTTGCCGCATAGCCGTTGCGATCGCGAATCGGATTACACGACCGACTGGAATTTGTTGCCGATTGTTTGATTCGAACGCTGAGATGATACGATCGAGTTCGTCTTGCGTGGGACGGCGGTTGCGCTCATCGCCTTTTCCGACGAGCCCGAGACGTCGAAGAGCTATTCGGGCGTGGTCGAGTGGTTCGGTTGACACAATGATGCCGTGTACTGCGGCGGCGTGAGACAGAATCGTTTTGATATATCCGAGATTGATCCCGACCGTCACCGGGCCGGCCCCCTCCAGCGCGCGCTCCTTTCCAAATTTGATGAACCGCTCTCGATCAAGCTCTGAAAGACGAAGATGCCCAAGTCTTTCGTCCAGGGAGATGAGGCTCGCAGTCTTGGAGCGACCAATGTTCTTTCCCACCTCGGCTAGATCTTGACGATGAAGCGTGACGAGATCGCCGAAGAGTTGGACGTCGCGGGACCTTTGCGTCGATGTCGGTTCTTGGCGGTCGATCCGCCGCTCGATATCGATGGCCCATTCGTCGGCGTCCTTTCGGCGGAGAAACGTCCCGTTGACATATTTTCCCTTTCGTCGGACTTGGGCTCTCCAAGAGCCGGATTTCAGTCTGGTGAAAGTTGCCACGTGTGTGCGCTCCGTGTGCACTGAGGCGGCGAAAAGCCGGAAAAAACATCGCGCTGTGGCGTAGGATAGAGTGCACACAAGGCGACCTAACGAATTGAATATGCTCGAAAAATGAAGCGATATCAATTACATAGATTTGCCGTGGCGCCTATGATGGATTGGACCGACCGGCATTGCCGGGTGTTCCATCGGCTGCTGTCGCGCCGGGCGCTGCTCTATACCGAGATGGTCACGACCAGTGCCGTGATACATGGCGACCGCCAGCGGCTGCTCGGCTTCGATCGAAGCGAGCATCCGGTGGCGCTGCAGCTCGGCGGCTCCGATCCCGGCGATCTCGCGACGTCAGCCAAGATCGGCGAGGAGTTCGGCTACGATGAGATCAATCTCAATGTCGGCTGCCCGTCGGACCGGGTGAAGGACGGCCGCTTCGGGGCCTGTTTGATGGCCGAGCCTGCGCTCGTCGGCGCCTGCGTCGCCGCGATGAAGCACGCCGTTCGCATTCCCGTCACGGTGAAGTGCCGCATCGGCATCGACGATCAGGATCCGGAAATCGCACTCGATATGCTGGCGGACGCGGTCGTCGACAGCGGCGCAGACGCGCTGATCGTGCACGCGCGCAAGGCGTGGCTGGACGGCTTGTCGCCGAAGGAGAACCGTGACGTCCCGCCGCTCGACTACGACAGGGTGTACCGGCTGAAGGCGAGGCTGCCGCACGTGCCCGTCATCATCAATGGTGGCATCGGCAGCATCGAAGCTGCGCAAGGTCATCTCGCGCATGTCGATGGCGTGATGCTCGGGCGAGCGGCCTATCAGGAGCCGTGGCGGCTGCTCGATGTCGATCCCGTCCTGTTCGGCGACGTCGCGCCGCATCGAACCATGAAGGGCGCATTGGCGGCGTTCGAGCCGTACATCGCGCGCCAGCTCGGGCAGGGCACGCGGCTGCACGCGATCACGCGGCATCTCGTCGGCGCCTATCACGCGGTGCCCGGCGCACGCGCGTTCCGCCGCCATCTCGCCGAGCGCGGCGTCAAGCCGGGCGCCGGCATCGAGGTGCTGCGCGAGGCGGTCGCGATGGTCGAGGAGCGCCCTGCGGTTGCTGCGCTGGCCTGAGCGGCTCAGGCCAGCGGCGGCAGTTCGACAACGGCCTGTCGCGCGACCGGATTGCAGGCTGCCACGAGGCTCAGCCCCTCAGCTGCGATCGGGAAAGCCGTGCAGCATCAGCCGGTCGGAGCGCACTTCCCAGCGCTCCAGCCGGTCGAGGAAGCTCATGCCGAGCAAGTTGGTCTTCATCTGGCCGTGCGGTACCACCAGCGCCGGAACCGAGCGTTCCACCAGTTTGCCGATCGCGAGCCGGTCCAAGGTCAATCGCGCCGCCTTGGTGTGGCCGCCAGCGGTCTCGACGTCGACGTCGTAGGCGAGCAGTTCGAGCGGCAGGCCTGCGGCCTTGGCGGTCTCGTAGGTCAGAACCACCGATGTGGCGCCGGTGTCGACCACCATCGGCGCGGTGACGCCGTTGATCTTGGCGCGCAACGCGAACTCGCCGCCTCTGGTGCGCTCGATCTCGACCGCGTTGGTCGGAGGACTCGCCTTGGCCCTCAGCGCGCGGCTGCGCAGAACCTCCGACACTGTGTCGCTCGCGAGCGCCGCCTGCTCGGGATCCTTGTAGACGATCACGGCGCCCGCGGTGAGCACCATGGTGACGAAAACGAGCACGACCTTGTTCATGCCGCGCCTCCCGTCGGCACGGAGGCGCTCAGCCGCGCCGACGCGCCAGCGCGGGCAGACCGGCGTCGTGCATGCGGGACGGCAGCCCGTCCATCAGCGCCAGCCGCTCGTCGGTCGACATGCGGCCCCAGCGGGCGATCTCCGGCAGCGTGCGTCCGCAGCCGAAGCAGAGTTTCGTCTTGGGGTCGATCATGCAGACGGCGATGCAGGGCGTATCCTGGCTCATGGCGCGAGTTTGAAAGGTTCTGACACTGTCGTGCAAGTGCAATCATCTCACAGTCCCGTTCCGGCATTCATGATCGGCTTGCGCACCCGGCGCTTCTCCTGAGCGGGGGCGATCGCATGCTCCGGCTGCAATGGCGGTGCCTCGTCCGACAGCGGAGCGAGCGCCGACATCACCCGCTCCGGCGGGAAGGTGACGATCACCTCGGTGCCGATGCGGACCTTCGATTTCAGCGTGAACGTGCCACCATGCATCTCGATCAGATTCTTGGCGATGGGCAAGCCTAATCCCGCGCCCTGTTCGGCCGACTTGATCGAGTTGGAGCCCTGGCCGAACGACGCGAGCACGATCGGAATCTCGTTCTCGGGGATGCCCGAGCCGGTGTCCTTGACGCTGAGATATTGTCCGCCCGAGGCCGTCCAGCCAGCCTTCAGCCAGATGTCGCCACCCTGCGGCGTGAACTTGATGGCGTTGGAGAGCAGGTTGAGCACGACCTGGCGGATCGCGCGCTCGTCGGCCCACAGCCGCGGCATCTTCTGCTCGAACACCTCGTGAATGGTGATGCCGCGGCTCGTTGCGCGCAGCTTCAGCAAATGGTGGCAGTCGGCGATCACGTGCACCAGCGCCACGGCTTCCTCGTTCAGCTCGTAGCGGCCGGCCTCGATGCGCGAGAGATCGAGGATCTCGTTGATGAGGTTGAGCAGGTGGACGCCCGAATTGTGGATGTCGGCCGAATATTCCTTGTAGACCGGCACCGCATGGACGCCGAAGATCTCGCTCTTCATCACCTCGGAAAAGCCGAGGATGGCGTTCAGCGGCGTCCGCAGCTCATGGCTCATCTGCGCAAGGAAGCGCGACTTGGCGACGTTGGCGGCCTCCGCGCGGTAGCGTGCCTCGTCGGAGATCGCCTTGGCCTGCTCGAGTTCGCCGATCAAGGCGTCCTTCTCGGCGCGCGCTTCGAGCGTGGCCAGCGTCGTCGCATGCAGCTGATGGGCGAGCAGCACGAAGTAGCCTTCGGCGGCGACGGCGAACCCGGCGAGCAGGTAGTTGTCGAACGTGCCCGACAGCGCGAGGCTGAGGGTGATGGCGACCGTCATCGGTGCGGTGACGGCGACGGCGGCGACGGGCAGGTTGGCGGCGAGCATGCTCGAGACCGCGATCACCAGCAGCATCAGGAACATCATCAGCGTGCCCGACACCGCCGCGAGCGCCGGATGGATCAGGATCGCCATCCAGCAAACGCCGTAGAGCAAGTCGAGCAGCACGAAGCGCGTGCGCCAGCGCCGCGTCGCCGCCAGCGACGGCTGGTCGGCGAGGAAGTTCGAGCAGTTGCGCACGATCGCGGCATGAATGCAGAGCACGCCGAGCGTCCATGCGCCAGCCGCGATCGTATGCAGCCAGACGCTGAGCATCAGGCCGGTTGCGACCACCAGCAGCACGACGATGTAGGAGGCGGAGATGCGGGTCTGTGCGTATTGGCGCAGCAGCTCGCGATCGAAGGCCGGACGTGTTCCCGACGTCGACGTTAACCGGTCGCGCGCCTCGCGCACCCGCTGCTGCGCGGCCCGGCGCTGGCTTGCTGGTGCAAGCGCCGGCGGATCTGCCGGAAGCTCGACGACCTCAGGCTTTTCAGCGGGTTTACTCATCAAACAACACAAATCCTGCCCGCGAGGTACGGGCTGCTTTCTGCATTGTCTATAACTGGGCCCAAATCCTTAAGACGGATTATAGACAACGAAAAATTTGCGTTAACCGCGCGTTAAATTAACGATTGTGGCGAGGCTCAGCGGAGCTGCATTCGCAGGCGGCGCCAGCCGATCACCACGCCCGTGACGCTGAAGACGAGGCCGATCGCGCAGAGGCCGACGATGAAAACCGTGCGCAGCGCCGCATGGGCGAGCAGGGCCGGAAAGTCGAGCGTGTGCAGCGCCTGATAGAGCCACCGATAGGCGCGTCGGGACGGATCGAGCTTCTCGAGCACCGCGCCGGAGGCGGCGTCGACATGATACCAGGTGTCGCCGCAGATCACGCGATGGACCGGCGCGCCCGGCACATCGGAGACGAACGGATAGTCGTCGCCCGGCTCGACTTCGGTCGAGCGCCCGCAATCGCCGCGCAGGCGCGACACCGCGGCATTGACGTCGGCCGGCTGCAGGAAACGGCCGACGATGCGTGCTGATGCGCCGTCCAGCACCGAAATCTGCTGCTGGCTCGGCGCGCGCCGGATGCGCTGATAGAGGCGGCCGCCGAAGGCGAACCACTCGATCTCGCGGACCTCGCCATGCACCGCCGCGAGCGCCGCCGTCGCCAGGCCGGTCCAATCCGGTGCGCCGACGAGAATGGCTTGCTCGGACGGCGTCAGATGGCCGGTCGCAAATAGCCTGCCATGGTCCATCGACAGCCAGCCGCTGACCATCCAGGTCAGCACGAACTGCATGCAGATCAGGCTGGCCCAATGATGCCAGAGGTGCCAGCCGTGGTAGCGCGAGCACAGCCGCGCCTTCCGATATCTCAGCCGCATCGGGCCGAGCAGCGCGCCGCTCACGGCGGCGATGACCGCCACGAGCGACAGCCACCACACGACGGCGTTCCAGGCCGCCCAGTCCTTGCGCAGGACGGTCGGATAGATCCAATGGACGACGCTGCCGACGTAGTTCCAGGCGCGTTCGGACCGTGTCGTGTCGAGCACGACCTCGCCGGTGATCGAGGACACGTAGAGTTCGGTGCCATTGGGATCGTTGAGCGCGATCCGGTGCAGCGGACGATGCACGTCGAAACGGTTCGGCACCGTCCATTGGTCGTAGTGCTCCAGTGAGGCGATGGTGGCGCCATCGGCCTCGAGCCCGCGCCGCCGGGCTGCCGTGCGCGCGATCGACAGCACGAGGTCGGGGGCGCTCACATCGGCCGCGGCCAGCGTGTCTGCACGAATGGCCGCGCTGCGGCCGGCGGCCGAGATGACATAGACCGGACCATCCACGCGCTGCATCAACCGGATGCGGTCGGGATGATCGATGCCACCTGCGACGAGGGCCTCCGCGGGACCGTGCAGCGACAGGGCGGTGTCGAGCACGGGCAGCGCGGCGAAGCGCTCGCTCTCGGTCTGCGCCGGGAACGGCACGTAGTGCATCACGATCCCGGTCGCGAACCACAGCACGAACAGCGGACCCAGCGGGATGCTCAGCCAGCGGTGCGTGAGGATCAGCGCCCGGATCATGCGGCCATCAGAACTTGAACGAGGCTTCGACCTCGTAGGTGCGGGGCGCGCCGAGGAAGATCTGGTCGGGATAGAACGGATCGCTCCAAGCCGCATAACGTTTGTCGGCAACGTTGCGGACGCGGAAGGCGAGCCGCGTGCTGGTCGCGGTGGCGAACAGCGGCACCCTCGGCAGGTCGACGAACGCGAACAGATCGGCGGTGGTGTAGGCGAGCAGTTTCACCGTGTTGGCATCGGTGCTCCAGCGATCGCCCACGTGGCGCACGGAGAAACCAAGCTCGACCGGCCACCAGCCGGGATTGAGGAAGCGGTAGGAGCCGCCGCCATTGACGATGACGGCGGGAATGTTGGGCGGCGTGTTGCCCGAGAACGAGCCGCCGCCGGCGAGATCATAATCGGCATAGCGGGCGCGGACATAGGCGACGTTGCCCCAGAGCCTGCTCTCGGGTGTCGGCCGCACGGCGGCTGCGACCTCGATGCCCTGAGATTTCACCTTGCCGGCCAGGTTGAGCTGCTGGCCGGCCTGGGCGCTGTAGACGTTGTTGCGTTCGATATCGAAGGCGGAGAAGGTCCACTCCGCACGGCCGTTCCACGCGAGCTGCTTGACGCCGGTCTCATAGCTGCGGGAGTCCGAGAGCGTAAGGTTCTGGGTCGGACTCAGCAGGAAGATGCTGTCGGCGGAGATGTCGGTGGCGGTCGCATATTGGCTGTAGAAGGTGGTGCCCGGCAGCGCTTCCCAGGTGTAGCCGATGCGGCCGGTGACCGGCTGCCAGCTCTTGGAATAGGGGAAGCCGCTCTTCACGACGCCGTTCTTGTCGATCGAGTTGCGGTCGAGCGAGAACGGGTTGTAGCGCAGGCCGCCGACCAGCGCGAAATTGTTGGTGAGCTTCAGCCGGTCTTCGAGATTGAGTGCCACGCTGTCGATGGTGGCGGTCTGCAACTGCGTTCCGAGCGGGCCGTAGACGCCTCGGTCGAAGCCGGTCAGCGGAACGCTGTCACCCGGGAAGATCGCCGCGCCAGGCCGCGTGAAGTCGGTATGCGAGCTTTCCACCGCTGTCACGAGCCGGTTGGCCAGACCGAACAGGTTGGCGTTCCAGGTGAGGTCGGTGGTGTTGCCGACCATGTTGTGGTTGTGGTGGACGAAGAACCGCTCGCGATCGACGGTGTTGGTGGTCGCGTTGAACGCCGAGACCTCGTTGTTGTACCAGTCGCGGCTGGCGTTGTAGTTGTAGACTTGGCTCCGCAGCCTGACGTCGTTGCTCAGGTCCCATTCGAACCCGCTGCGGACCCACGATTCCTTGATCGTCTTGTGGCCGTCGACCACGTTGTAGTTGGTCGACAGCGTGCGGCCGTCGATCGTGACGGCGCCGAGATCGGTGCCGTTGTAGGCCGACACCTTGGTGCCTGAGACGATGCCGCTGGTCGCGTTGGCGCCGCTGAAGGTGACCGGCACCAGCGGCGTGCCCTCATAGGGCTTGGCCTTGTAGTCCTTGAACTCGGCGGCAAAGAAGGTCTTGAAGCTGTCGGACAGCCGGTAGTCGAGCTGGCCTGAGACATGGATATTCTTGAACTCGGTGTCGTCGATGAAGCCGACCTCCCTGGTCCGGCTGATGTCGAAGCGATAGTCCAGGCCCTTGACGGTCGTGCTGCCGCCCGAGCCGAAGCCGCTGCGGAACGTGCCGCGCTGGTCGAAGCCGACGAAGGCTTCGCTCTCGATCGGGCCGGTGTGCGGGGTCTTGGTCACGAAATTGACGGTGCCGCCGACCGCGCCCTGGCCCGAGATCAGCGAGGAGGGGCCCTTGAGAAACTCGACGCGGTCGAGGTTGAACGTCTCCATCGTCAGCGCGGTGAAGCCGGTCGGGCCGATGTTGATGCCGTTGTAGAGCACGTTGACCTGATTGCCCTGGAAGCCGCGCATCGCGAAGCCGACATCGTTCGGGGCATCACCCGCGCTGACGCCGGCGGCGCCTTTCACCGCGTCGACGGTCGTGTGGTAGCCCTGCTCACGCAGCGTCTCGGCGCCGACCACCTCGATCGAGGCCGGCAGCTCGCGTACGGTGAGGCCGAGCCGGCTGCCGCTCGCGGGCGTCGCATTGCCGTTGAGCGGCGTGGTGGCCGCCGTGTTGGACGAAGGCCGCGTCGGCGCTGCTGCGGGCGTGGGCGCGGCCATGCGCCGGGACGCCCGAGGTGTGGTCCGACGGGCGGCTTGGGTCGAGGAGGGCGCGCGGCCGGCCGCCGGGCGCTGCCGCGGCGCATCGACCGTCACGTCCGGCAGCAGGGTGTCTGCGGCGGCCTGCCTCCCGTCCGGAGGGGAGGTCTGTTGGGCATAAGCCGCCGGCACCGCCGACCAGCCTGCCACCAGCAGCCCCGCAAGCGATATCGAACCCCAGACGTCGCGCACGCTCATTCCGCTCCCCATCGCAGCAGCCGGCTTCCCGGCCATCTGCGCCCCCAGCCAACGTTCATGATCACCACGACGAGAGTTAGCCCAGCCCAACGGATATGTAATGTTATAACATTACATATCCATCTTTCTCTGAGTGGGTGTCTCGATCGGGCAACACATGCGAACGATTAGCGATTGCAAGGGGTATCAGCGAGTCGCAGATGGCGCAATGGCGCCCGTCCGCGGCGGACGTATCCCGCCGCGTGTCTGCGGCAATACATGGGGGAAGGCAGATGAGCCGGGGCCCGCAAGGTCCCGGATCGGAAATCTGCCGCCGCAGCACACGCGCAGCGGCAGATTGATCAGTCGGAGAGCGGCGGGATCACTTCTCCAGGCGGGCCAGCAGGCTCGACGTGTCCCAGCGCTTGCCGCCGAGCTTTTCGACCTCGGAATAGAACTGGTCGACCAGCGCGGTCACCGGCAGATGGGCGCCGTTGCGGCGCGCTTCGCTGAGGCAGATCGACAGGTCCTTGCGCATCCATTCCACCGCAAAACCAAAGTCGTATTTGCCGTCGTTCATGGTCTTGTAGCGGTTCTCCATCTGCCAGGACTGGGCGGCGCCCTTGGAGATGGTCTCGATGACAGCGGGAACGTCGAGGCCGGACTTCTTCGCGAAATGGATACCCTCGGACAGGCCCTGCACGAGGCCGGCGATGCAGATCTGGTTGACCATCTTGGTCAGCTGGCCGCTGCCGGCCGGTCCCAGCAGCTTGCACATCCGGGCATAGGCCGCGATCACCGGCTCGGCGCCGGCATAGGCGTCGGCGGTGCCGCCGCACATCACCGTCAGCACGCCGTTCTCGGCGCCGGCCTGGCCGCCGGACACTGGCGCGTCGATGAATTTGAAGCCGGCCTTGGTGGCTGCGGCGTCGAGTTCACGTGCCACTTCAGCCGAGGCGGTGGTGTGGTCGACGAAGGTCGCGCCCTTCGCCATGCCGGCAAATGCGCCGTCCGGGCCGATCGTGACCGCGCGCAGGTCGTTGTCGTTGCCGACGCAGCACATCACGAAGTCCTGGCCTTCCGCGGCCTGCTTCGGCGTGGGGGCTGCCTTGCCGCCGAACTTGTCGGCCCATTCCTTCGCCTTGGCCGCGGTACGGTTGTAGACCGTGACCTCGTGACCGCCCTTCTTCACGAGATGTCCTGCCATGGGGAAACCCATGACGCCGAGACCGATGAAAGCGACTTTAGCCATATGAGCTACCTTGACCTTGGGGTTCTGCCGACAGCCTTGAGAGGGCCGGGCTGTTCTTGAAAGGAACACATCAGCATCCGGCGCGGGTCGCGGCGGTGCTGGACGCCGCACCATAACGGCTTGAGAGGCGGGGGCAACGGCTTCGTGACGGATGCGAAAGCGGCGCCGCGTGCTAAAGAGGCATCATCATGACGGCTTGCAAAGCCGTCATCGCGCAACGAAATCCAGTCAACCAACGAACCAGCCAGGGGAGTGTCTCGCATGGGCGTCAGCGTCGGCGTGCTCGATCATTTCAACATCCGGACCCGCAACCTCGCCGAGACGGTCCGCTTCTATGAAGACGTGCTCGGGCTGGAGAACGGCGCCCGGCCGAACTTCGCCTTTCCTGGCGCCTGGATGTACAGCGAGGGCCGCCCGGTGGTGCACCTGGTCGACATCTCGCCGACCTCAGAGGCACAGAAGCCGGACTCCGGCGTCGTCCACCACGTCGCCTTCGTCAGCCGCGGCTTCGCCGGCATGAAGGCGCGGCTCGCCGCCAAGGGCATGCCGTTCGAGGCGCGGCAGGTGCCGGGCGGGGAGCTGTGGCAGATCTTCGTGCGCGACCCCAACGGCGTGATGATCGAGCTCAATTACGAGGCAGCGAAGGAGCGGGCCGAGGATGCGCCGGTCGAGACCGCCTCCGACATCGGAACCATGGTGGCGTTTTGAGCCGGTCGGCCTTATGAAGCAGCGCAACGCAGGGCCGGAGCGGTACCGTCGCAGACGACGGAAGATCATGTCCGGCCAACGGGATAGGGCGCGACGATGTGGCGCGTTCTGAACTTCTTCAGGAGACGCGCCGTGAGCGTGACGCAGCAGCAGGTTATCGAGGCACTCAAGCGGGTCCGCTCGCCACGTGGCGTGGCGCTGCCGGACGCCGGCGTGCTGTCGCCGATCACGGCCAATGACGGCAAGGTGTTCTTCTCGATCAATGTCGAGGCCAGCGAGGCCCGCGCCTGGGAAGACACCCGCGCGAAAGCCGAAGCCGCCGTGCGCGCCATACCCGGCGTGACCATGGCGATGATCGCGCTGACCGCGGAGCGCAAGGCGGGCGCTGCCGCCCCGCCGCCGCGACAGGGCGGCGTGCAGCCGGTCGCGGCGCATCGTCCGCATCAGCACCAGCATCCGGCGGACTCGCCGATGTCCCGGCAGGCCGCGATCCCGGGTATCGCGGCCGTCATCGCGGTGGCCTCGGGCAAGGGCGGTGTCGGCAAGTCGACCACCGCGATCAATCTCGCGCTGGGCTTGCGCGATCTCGGCCTCAAGGTCGGGCTGCTCGACGCCGACATCTACGGCCCGTCGGTGCCGCGGCTGACCGGGCTGCAGGAAAAGCCCAAGCTCACCGACGACAAGAAGATGATTCCGCTGTCGCGGTTCGGCCTGTCGATCATGTCCATCGGCTTTCTCGTCGACGAGGACAGCCCGATGATCTGGCGCGGCCCGATGGTGATGTCGGCGATCAACCAGATGCTGCGCGACGTCGCGTGGGGCACGCTCGACGTGCTCGTCGTCGACATGCCGCCGGGCACCGGCGACGCCCAGCTGACCCTGGCGCAGAACGTGCCGCTGAAGGGCGCCGTGATCGTGTCGACGCCGCAGGACCTGTCGCTGATCGACGCCCGCCGCGGGCTTGCGATGTTCCGCAAGGTCAACGTGCCCGTGCTCGGCATCATCGAGAACATGAGCTACTTCCAGTGCCCGCAATGCGGCACCCGCTCCGACATCTTCGGCCATGGCGGCGCGCGCCACGAGGCCGAGCGGCTCGGCGTGCCGTTCCTTGGTGAAATCCCGCTGCACATGGACATCCGCTCGACGTCGGACGCCGGCAACCCGGTGGTCGAGAGCGAGCCGAAGGGTCCGCATGCCGCGATCTACCGGGCCATCGCCGCGTCGGTGCGGGATCAGCTCAAGGACGCGATCGCCGCTGCTTGATGCACTGCAGCGAAGCGTGTGCGACTATTGGACCGTTTGTCATTCCAACGTCGCGTTTTCGCTTAACCGGTTCCGTGCTAAAGCCCGGCCCGGATCGCCTTCGACCGTGTGCGGCCAATCGCATCGGCGGATAAATGATTTTTCAACGGGAAAACGCCCCCAACAAGGAGATGCCTTAATATGAAGCGTCGTGATTTTCTGAAGGTCTCGGCCGCCGGTGCCGCCGCGTCGGCAGCGGTGGCCTCGCCTGCGATCGCGCAGTCGATGCCCGAGATCAAATGGCGGTTGACCTCCAGCTTCCCGAAGTCGCTCGACACGATCTATGGCGGCGCCGAATATATGGCGAAGCAGGTTGCCGAGATGACCGACAACAAGTTCCAGATCCAGGTCTTCCAGGCTGGTGAGCTGGTGCCGGGCCTGCAGGCGCTCGACGCGACCTCCAAGAACACCGTCGAGATGTGCCATACGGTGTCGTATTATTACGTCGGCAAGGACCCGACCTTCGCGATCTTCGCCTCGGTGCCGTTCGGCCTGAACGCCCGGCAGCAGAACTCCTGGCTATATCAGGGCGGCGGCAACGAGCTCGCCAACGAGTTCTTCAAGAAGGCCGCCAACGTCATTGGCTTCCCCTGCGGCAACACCGGCACCCAGATGGGCGGCTGGTTCCGCAAGGAGATCAAGACCGTCGCCGACCTTTCGGGCTTGAAGTTCCGCATCGGTGGCATCGCCGGCCAGGTGCTGCAGAAGCTCGGCGTCGTGCCGCAGCAGCTCGCGGGCGGCGACATCTACCCGTCGCTCGAGAAGGGCACCATCGACGCCGCCGAGTGGGTCGGTCCGTATGACGACGAGAAGCTCGGCTTCCAGAAGGTGGCGAAGTACTACTACTACCCGGGCTTCTGGGAGGGCGGTCCGACCGTCCACGCCTTCGCCAATCTCGACAAGTGGAACGAGCTGCCGAAGCACTATCAGTCGATCCTCGCCAACGCGACGGTCAATGCCAACACCTGGATGGCCGCGCGCTACGACCAGGTGAACCCGGCGGCGCTGAAGCGCCTGGTCGCCGGCGGCACGCAGCTGCGGCCGTTCACCAACGAGGTGCTCGAGGCCTGCCTCAAGGCGACCAACGAGTTGTGGGGCGAGATCTCGGCCAAGAACGCCGACTTCAAGAAGGTCATCGACGCGATGCAGGCCTACCGCTCGGATGAATATCTGTGGTGGCAGGTTGCCGAGTATACCTACGACAGCTTCATGATCCGCTCGCGTACCCGCGGCTGATCGCAAACTTCAGATCGGCGGATCGACGTCAGCCCGGCCTCGCGAGAGGCCGGGCTTTTGCGTTGCGACAACGTTTCGCAATGGCACTCCGACGCACTTTGATCCACACTGGAACTGAAGCCTCACAAAGAAGGCTGCTCAGGAAACGAACACAATGACCCCCAGGGAGGGAAGAACTATGAAGCGGAGAGACTTCATCAAGGTGACCGGGCTTGGCGCCGCTGGCGCGGCCGCGATCGCAGCGCCGGCCATCGCACAATCGATGCCGGAGCTGAAATGGCGCATGCCGACGAGCTGGCCGAAATCGCTCGACACCTTGTATGGCGGCGCCGAGATCATGGCCAAGGTGGTCGGTGAGGCCACCGACAACAAATTCCAGATCCAGCCCTTCGCCGCCGGCGAAATCGTGCCCGGCCTGCAGGTCCTCGACGCCGTGCAGAACGGCACCGTCGAAATCGGCCACACTGCGTCGTACTACTATTTCGGCAAGGACCCGACGTTCACCTTCGGCTCGTCGGTCCCGTTCGGGCCGAACATGCGCATCAACCAGGCCTGGTACATGCTCGGCGGAGGACGTGAGATCCTCAACGAGTTCTACGCGAAGTACAATGTCGTCTCGCTGCTTGCCGGCAACACCGGTTGCCAGATGGGCGGCTGGTTCCGCAAGGAGCTCACCGGCGTCAACGATCTCAAGGGGCTGAAATTCCGCGTCGGGGGCTTTGCCGGCCGCGTGCTGCAGAAGCTCGGCGCGGTGCCGCAGCAGATCGCCGGCGGCGACATCTATCCGGCGTTGGAGAAAGGCACGATCGATGCGGCCGAGTGGGTCGGACCCTACGACGACGAGAAGCTCGGCTTCGTCAAGGTCGCGCCCCACTACTACTATCCGGGCTGGTGGGAGGGCGGACCGATACTGCTTTCCTTCGTCAACCAGGATCGTTGGAATGCGCTGCCCAAGAACTATCAGAAGATCCTCGAGCATGCCGGCCATTATGCCAACAACTGGATGATGGCGAAGTACGACCAGAGCAATCCGGCGGCGCTGCGCCGGCTGCTCGCCGCCGGTGCCAAGCTGCATGCGTTCTCGCCGGAGATCATGCAGGCCTGCCTGAAGGCTGCCCGCGAGCTGCACAACGAGGTCGCGGCCACCAACCCCGACTTCAAGAAGACCTATGAGTCGCTGTCGGCCTTCGCCGGCAATGGCTACTCCTGGTTCCAGGTCGCCGAGATCGGCTACGACGCCTTCATGGCGCGCAATCCGCTGAGCTGAGACCGGCGCCGTATCGCGTCAGGAGCCAGCGACAAAACAAAACCCCGGCGCGTTGCGCCGGGGTTTTTCGTGGGCGGAGCGATCGCGCGTCGCGGCCATCACTGCTTCGTCGGTCCGACATCGATCTGAGGCGGGCCGAAATCGAGCGGCGGCGCGTCGATCTGCGGGATCTCGATCTTGATCGAGTTCGGATCAACGGTGGAGAGCGAGCCCTTGTAGTGCATGACCATCGAGGGGAACAGGATCACCAGCATCACCATGATCAACTGGATCACCACGAACGGCACCGCGCCCCAGTAGATCTGTCCCGTGGTCACCGGCTCCATCCTCTTGCCGGTGACACGGTCGAGATAGGACTCCTTCGGTGCCACTGATCGCAAATAGAACAAGGCAAAGCCGAACGGCGGATGCATGAACGAGGTCTGCATGTTGACGCCGAGGATGACGCCGAACCAGATCAGGTCGATGCCGAGCTTTTCGGCCGCGGGTCCGAGCAGCGGGATGATGATGAAGGCGAGCTCGAAGAAGTCGAGGAAGAAGGCCAGCACGAACACGAAGGCGTTGACGAAGATCAGGAAGCCGACCTGACCGCCGGGCAGCGAAGTCAGCAGGTGCTCGACCCAGACATGGCCGTTGACGCCGTAGAAGGTCAGCGAGAACACGCGCGCGCCGACCAGGATGAAGACCACGAAGGCCGACAGCTTGGCGGTGGATTCCACCGCCTGGCGGACCAGGTCGAAGCTGAGCCGCCGCTTGATCGCACCAAGGATGATCGCGCCGGCGGCGCCCATCGCGCCGCCTTCCGTCGGCGTCGCGAGCCCGATGAAGATCGTGCCGAGCACCAGGAAGATCAGGAACAGCGGCGGCACCATCACGAAGGTGGTCTGCTGCGCCATGCGGGACAGGAAGCGGTATCCGGTGGTGCGCTCCAGCACCCAGTTCACGACGGCGACGGCGAAGGCGAACACGATGCCGTAGAACATGCTCAGCACGACGAAGTCGGCGCCGTGATATTCCGAGCCGCGCATCATGAACCAGCCGAACACACAGCTCGCCAGAAACAGCACGCCCAGCGATTTCAGGCCGCGGTCGCCTGAGTCCTCCCGAAAGCCGATCGCATCGGCCGGCAGGCCGGGGGCCGATTTCGGGAAGATCATGCTGGTGAGGAAGGCATAGGCTGCATAGATCGCCGACAGCACGAGGCCAGGGATGAAGGCGCCTTCGTACATGTCGCCGACGGACTTGCCGAGCTGGTCGGCCATGACGATCAGGACCAGCGACGGCGGGATGATCTGCGCAAGCGTGCCGGAGGCGGCGATGATGCCCGAGGCAAGCCGGCGGTCGTAGCCGTAGCGCAGCATGATCGGCAGCGAGATCAGGCCCATCGAGATCACCGAGGCGGCGACCACGCCGGTGGTGGCCGCGAGCAGCGCGCCGACGAACACGACCGCATAAGCGAGGCCGCCGCGGATGGTGCCGAACAGCTGTCCGATGGTGTCGAGCAGATCCTCGGCCATGCCGGATCGTTCCAGCACCAGGCCCATGAAGGTGAAGAACGGAATCGCCAGCAGCGTGTCGTTGTTCATCACGCCGTAGACACGTTCCGGTAGCGCCTGCAGGAAGTCCGGCCGGAATTCGCCGAGCCCGATGCCGACGAGGGCGTAGAACAGGCCGACGGCGCCGAGCGAGAACGCTGCCGGATAGCCGAGCAGCAGCATCACGACCAGCGACCCGAACATGATCGGCGCCATATTGGCGATCAGAAACGCTTCCATTGGATGATCCCCCAGCCCGCCGCTTACTTCTTCTCGATCGCTTCGACGAGGTGCTCGACCTCGGCCTCGATGCCGTGGGGCTTCGAAGCGTGGGGATCCGGGATCAGCCCGCGCATGACCGCGATGCGCTTGATCAGCTCGGACACGCCCTGCGCCAGCAGGAAGGCGAAGCCAAGCATGATGAGGGACTTCGCCGGCCATTGCGGCAGGCCGCCAGCGTTGCTCGATTGCTCGTTGATCTCGATGGAGCGCAGGAAGAAGGGCACGCTGGTGATGATCATCACGATGCAGAGCGGGATGAGGAAGAGCACGTGACCGACGACGTCGATGGTGTCACGCAGCCATTTGGGCATCATGGCGTTGACGATGTCGATGCGGATGTGCTCGTTGTCGAGCAGGGTCCAGGGGGAGCACAGCAGGAAGACGGCTGAGAACAGCACCCATTGCAGCTCAAGCCAGGAATTCGACGAGGTGTCGAGCGTCTTGCGGACGATGGCGTTGATCGTCGAGATGATGACAGCGAGCAGGATCAGCCACGCCAGCCGCTTGCCGGTCCAGGTCGTGAACGCATCGATCCCACGGCTCAATTTCAGCAACGCTTGCAACGCAATCCTCCCCCAAATGTCTTGCGACGTCCCATGGCCCGTTCTGGCTGCGCAGCACATGGCGCAACGGCCTATCCGGCCCGGCAGGCTCAAAAACGGGGGCACCATTTCAGCGCCTCGTGTTGCCGTCAATCGGAAAAATGGGCAAAAATGAGCGTTGCCGCAACATGTTGCAGCAGTGGCGACGCCGCGCCACAGCTGTCGCAGGTCGCCGGGGCCTGGCGATCGCCGGCCGGCGAATGAAGGTCAACGGGCCGAGCGTGAGGGCGGGGGACTCTCGGGTGCGGCCGACGGACCACGTCCGGTGCGCAGCGGTCTTACAGCACCACCACGCCGGAATGCTTGGCCTTGTTTTCGGGTTCGACGTGGATGGTGATCCAGCTGTGCTCGTCGTCCTCGCGCAAGGCTGCCTCGATCCGGTCGCAGATTTCGTGCGCCTGGTTGACCGACATCTCGCCAGGCACCACGAGGTGGAACTCGATGAAGGTCAGCTTGCCGGCATGGCGGGTCCGGACATCATGCGCCTCCAGCGCGCCGCCGGCATGCTGACTGATGATCAGGCGAATGCGCGCCAGCGTGGCGTCCGGGACCGCTTCATCCATCAGCCCGCTGGTGGATTCCTTCAGCACCTGCCATCCCGACCACAGGATGTTCACGGCGACCAGCACGGCCAGTGCCGGATCTAGGATCGGCAGCTGCAACATCACCGCGAGGCCGAGGCCGACCACGACGCCGCCCGAGGACACGACGTCCGTCAGCAGGTGCCGGCCGTCTGCCACCAGCGCCGGCGACCGCAACCGCTTGCCCCGCGTGATCAACAGCCAGCACCAGACCGCATTGATCGCGCTCGCCAGCGCATTCACCGCGAGCCCCTCGACGGGTGCGGAAAACGCCCGCGGATCGAAGAAATTCCCGTAGGCCTCGTGGATGATGAGCAGCGCCGCCACGACGATCATGACGCCCTCGATCACCGCGCTGAAATACTCGACCTTGTGGTGGCCGAACGGATGGTTGGCATCCGCGGGCTTGGCGGCGATGCGCACCGCGACGAGCGCGACCACGGCGGTGACGACGTTGACGATGCTCTCGACGGCATCGGAGTAGAGCGCGACCGAGCCGGTGATCCAATAGGCGAGATACTTCAGGCCGAGCACGATCGTTCCGACCACGAGGCTGCCGATGGCGAGCTTGAGCGATTGCGAGGCCATGATGTCCTGATCCGATCCCGCGCTGGGGTACCCAACGCTGCGGCGGAACGCAACCAGGGTGGACGCGGTTCGGTGTCGGGAAGGGACTGATAACCCCGGTTTTCTGTGGCCGCCGCGACTGCGTCTATCGGCGGCGTGGCCCCGATCGAAAACTGATCTGTGGACAACAGAAAGCCGCGCCCACGGACATGGGCGCGACCGTGTCGCGGCAAACGCCGATCGCAATGACGCCGCCGACTACTTCTCTTTGATGACCGTGGTGGTGCTGGTCGAGCTGCCGACCGTGCCTTCGTCCTCACAGACCTTGGTCTGGCGGATGCGGTCCTCGGCTTCCACGCGGCTGGTGAACGCCATCGGTCCGATTTGCGTGACGACCTCGCGGTCGGCGGGGCGCGTGGTGGTGATGGTGCAGCGATGGCTCGGTCCCTGCACGATGTAGTATTCGTCAGCGAGCACTGGCGCGACCGATCCGATGATCACTGCGCCGGCAAGAAGAAGGGGTGCTTTCATCGTCGCCTCTCTTTTCAAGAACAGCCAAAAGGGGAGCGGGATTGATGAGGAGTTTTCTGCCTCGTCGTTCGATGCTCCGTGTTTGCAACTCGGCCGGCTGGTCGCAGTTCCGGCGGTTCAAGCGGAGCCTGTATTGACGCGGTGCAGTGTCGGCGGCGATGGACGCGAGATCTCGTCAGGGCGCAGCGACACGCGCGCGGTGGCGCGCTTGCCACTGCCCCAAGCGGTCGCGCCGCGGTTGGCAGGCGAACCGTCGATCATGACCTCGTCTCCGCCTGGTGGCGTCGGCGGTTCAGAGCAGCCTGACGGTCACCTTCGCCTTGCCGGTGTTGTTCGGATAGAATGCATCGTACACCCAGGGCAGCCCGATCACCGCGTCATTGACGTAGAGGAACAGCTCACCGCCGCGCTCGGCCTTGAAGCGCGCTTTGTAGGCTTGAGGTGTCGTGTTGGGGGCGGGAACGGGGTCGAGGAAATATTCGTCGACGCCGGTCTCGCCGACCCTGGCGATCAGCCGATACCAGGGACGGAAGAGAACGCGGCGCAGCAGGATGCCTGCGCGGAACGTCCAGCGGGCGTAGCCCCGGACCGTCGAGGTGCGATAGCCGGCGGGGGTGACCGGACGCCCGGCATCCTCCCACGGGTCGGTCATGGTGACGACGATCTCGTAGGAGAAGCCGGGACGGACGCTCAACCCGGTGGGAGCGCAAACCGCATCGGTCGAGAAATCCCTGGCATCCTGCGGAATGCCCTTGTCGACCGCGACGAGCTCGCGGGCAGGGGTGCCATGGCAAAAGGCGCCCATCGAATCCGCGGCGTTGAACAGGAAATGGCTGATCAGCGTGGCTGCGAGCCAGACGGTGCCGATAGCGAGCAAGAACGGGCCGACATGCCGCTTGCCGTTCCTGATGGCAAACTGATAGGCGCGATTGGTCCGGAGCGCGTAGATGGCCCGATGCAGCGGGCCGGACGGCATCGGGGGCGATGCCCGTTCGCGCCAGATCACGCGCATCCGGTCGCCGATGCGGTCGCTGAGGAATGTCCCGAGCGCGGTCAGCATGACAAGGATGATGATCCCGCCGGCGAACCATTCGGGGTTGGCGGCGTACCAGTCCGTCCACCAGTGCAGCGATGTCGGCAGGAACGATTCGATCAGCCTGACTGCTTCGGAGACCATCCTGATGCGCGAGTCGTATTCGTGCGTGCGATCGAGGTCGTGGAACAGCCAGAAGGCCGCGAGGTGCAGCGAGGCCGCCAGGGTTGCGAAATAGGCGAGGCGCCTGAACCACACCAGATTCCACAGCTTCTCCTGAGCCGCGAACCGGGCGGCCGCGCCGGCCGGCGTTTCGAACGTGGTCGGCCCGAGCGGCGTCAGCGTGCCGTCGTAGCGGACGATCATGTAGTTGTCGGGCAGCCCGATGGGCGCATAGGCATTGCAGCCGCTGTCGATGCGGTCGAAGACGCTTTCGTGAATCTTCGGCATCGACACCTGGACGCCCGCCGCCGGGTCGTTGCAGAGCTCCGACACCTTGCGCGGGCCGTATCGATAATAGGACCCGAGCCCGGAGCGCGAGTTGTAGAGGCGTCCGTCCTTGTCCTGCGACGTGACGATCGACTTGATCGCATCCGGATCGGCCTCGGGCGCGGTCTTGAAGATCAAGCCCCGTTTGACGGCCTCGCCGACGAGCCAGGTCAGGGGGACGTAGGAGACGGAATCGTCCGGATAGCCGCCGCCGACATTGGCGTGCATGCCGACGAACCAGACCTGCACCAGCCTCTCGTCATCGATCGTCCTGGCATCCTGCGGCTTGGTCTCGCCCGCCTCGGTCCAGAGCACCGGGTGGAAGGTCGTCCTCTCGTCGTCGAGCGCGAGCGCGTGGCGCGCGCATGTCACCCGCGGACTGAGCACGCGATTGGGAAGCTCGAGCGGCCACACCCAGTTGGAGATGCCCCGCGTCATCTCGTCGATCGGTAGCCCATAGGCTGCGACGGTGTCCCACAGCCCGATGAACTCGATCGCCGGGAGGCTTTTTCGCTCGATGAGGTCGAGAGATTTACGGCCCATGATGCGGTCGATCACCGGCACCAGCACATGATCGCGAATCCAGCGGAGCGGCACTTCGATCCGCCAGATCGAATGGTACCCCTTGGCGCGATAGGCGCGATAGGCCTTCACGGCGCCGTCGTGCAGCTCAGCCTCGGTGTCGGCAACGATCAGCCCCTGATCGAGCATCAGCGCGGCGAGCACCCGCACGGTGAACGCGCCGCGGCTGAAGCCGAACAGATAGATCTTCGAGCCGTTCGCGTGGTCGTAGTTGCGGCAGACGAACTTATAGGCATCCAGGATGTTGCGCTTGAGGCCGAAGCCGAACGCGCCG
This sequence comes from Bradyrhizobium sp. SZCCHNS1050, assembly GCF_032484785.1. Classification (NCBI taxonomy): domain Bacteria; kingdom Pseudomonadati; phylum Pseudomonadota; class Alphaproteobacteria; order Hyphomicrobiales; family Nitrobacteraceae; genus Bradyrhizobium; species Bradyrhizobium sp. SZCCHNS1050. Next base: position 242,207 of record NZ_JAUETR010000003.1, read on the forward strand.
CCGAGCAGGGCGAGCGGAACGAACGACGATGTGCCGACGCCGTCGTCATACTTGGCCGCCTGGGCGTTGCCCTGCAGGTCGAGCGCCTGGAACATGCGCCAGACGTTGGTTCGCCACACGCTCGAGGCGGCGTTGCCGGTCCCGTCGGACAGGATGATGATCTTGGGACTCGCCATGCAAAGGACCCCGCTCGACATTGAGAGCCGAGGAGCGGAAGGGTAAACTGAAGGAGAGAGAAATCAACCTGAGATGGTGTGAGGCTTTCGGCGGCGTGGCCGGATGATGCGGAGGGCGCCGCTGCAGCGACGCGGCGACCCGAGGACGAGAAATGCACTGCCCTGCTACCGAAATGCCGCCGTCACCGAAATGCGGTTGCCGTGGCCGTTCGTCGCCCTTCAGGCCGAGTTGATGCGCTCGACGAGATGCGCGCGCGAGGGCGCCGGGTCGAAGCGATCGCCGAAATATTGGGTCTCGTGCGCTACTCCGCCGTCCCGGAATTCCATGACGCTCACCACGTAAGACGGCACGCCATCATAGGTCAGGACCAGTTCGGTCACCCACAGATCGCCGCTCCCGATGATTCGGCGCACTGCGAAGCGCTTCCTGCTGGGCTGCACGAAGCGGCTCTCCTGAATGTTGCGCCGGCCGTGGATGCGTTCGCCCGATTGCGGATAATCCAGCACGGCATCGTCGCGATAGATGTCGTGCTCGGCTTCGAAATCATTCACGTCCGATGCATCCCAATGGTGCTGCAAGGCAGCGCGCTTCGCTCTGTCATCCATGGCAATTCTCCCATTCAGGGGCGCGTCCTCATTGCATAGCGTGCCCCTGGCCACTACGGTCTACAAGCCGGAGAATGGAGCATCCCTCGTCGCCGCCGACGCATCATAGGACGATGTCCGACGCGTCACTACGCTGATCCAAACGGGCGTGGAGAATATCAGCGCTGGTAGTACAGCCGGTGGAGAAAGTTCTCAGGACAGAGAGCTCCGCGCGCGACGAGGCGCAATCACGCCGGCCGCGTCGCGATCCAGATCACGTGACGGGCGCCGCCGCCGCGGCCGGTGGCGCGGATGTTGATCTCCTCGGCGGCGAAGCCTGCCTTGCGCAGGCGCGGGGCAAAGCGATCGTCGGGGTGGGACGACCATACCGCCAGCACGCCGCCGGGGCGCAGGGCGGTGAAGGCGGTGCGCAAACCCGAGGGGTCATACAGCGCGTCGTTGGATTGCCGCGTCAGCCCCTGCGGGCCGTTGTCGACGTCGAGCAGGATCGCATCATAGGTGCCGCGCCCTGCGGCGATCAGCTTCACGACGTCGCCCTCGTGGATGTCGACGCGCGGATCGGAAAGGCTTGCGCCGGACAATTCGGCCATCGGCCCGCGCGCCCAGGCGATCACCGCCGGCACCAGCTCGGCGACGGTGATACGGGCCTGCGGACCAAGCACCTTCAGTGCCGCCCGCAAGGTGAAGCCCATGCCGAGGCCGCCGATCAGCAGCCGTGGAGCCGGCTCGGCCTTGATGCGGGCGCAGCTCAGGGTTGCCAGGGCCTCCTCGGATCCGTGCAGCCGGCTGTTCATCAGCTCGTTCGAACCGAGCTTGATCGAGAACTCCTTGCCGCGCTGCATCAGCCGCAGCGGCTCGCCGCCGCCGGGCACGTCTGCGGTGTCGATCAGCTTCCAGGGAATCACGGGCGTCTCGCGTCAGTTCGGTTGCGGCATTCCAGGCGACAGAGTCGCCACGCTGGAGCCTGCTTACCATGTTGCCCGCATCCCATGCCAAGGGGCAGTCGCCACTCTCGCGACGACCTGCATCGCGTCGTTGCGCGTCATTGCGGTGGGGACACCAGCATCCAGGCGCCCGCGGCACTGCAAGCAATGCCGGCCGCGCGCGCGATCCATCGTCCGACCGGAGTCAGTTTCTCAAACAGCACGAGCAGGGTCAGAATGGCAATCCACATCACGCTCATCACCCCGCCGACGAACAGCAGCGCCATCAGAGCCCAGCAGCAGCCCACGCAATAGCCGCCGTGTCGAAGCCCCAGCAGCACGCAGCCCTGCAGGTCGCCGCGAAAGCCGTCGTGACGCATCAGGAACAGAAGCGGCGACTGGCATTGGGCAAGGCAGGCGCTCTTCAGCGGCGTCCACTGATAGATGCCTGCCGCGATCAGCACGATGGCGCCGAGCAGATGGTTGTCGATCGCCATCCGCGAATCCAGCAGCGCAGTCCGCTCCACAACCCATTGCAGGCCGGTCGCCACGAGCGAAAAGCCGCTCCAGGCGAGCAGATAGCCGGCCGCAAACCAGCCGGTCGCCGCGAACGGCTGGCCCTGCGCGCGGCCGTGTCGACCCACACGGGCGTACATCAGGATCATGGGCGCCGCCGAAGGCGCCATCATCCCGACCATCATCGCCGCCCACATCAGGAACACATAGGCGAACTCGATCGCGCGCCACGGCTCGCTGGCCGGCAACATGATTCCGATGCCGGCCGGGATCATGCGGAAGCCGGTCATGTCCATGCCGCCCATGTCCATGTCGTTGGCAAGCCAGAGAACATAGGCCCACGACAGGGCGACCATGATCGTGATCGCGCCGCCGACGATCCAGCGATCGCGCCGCAGCACGGCTTCCAGGGCGCTGCCGGTCATCTGCAAGGCGGGTTGCCGGCCTTGCGCCACGTCGAATTAGGCCTGGTTGGACCAACTGATCGACGCGTACAGGCCGTTCTTGCCGGAATTGTCCCAACGCATGCCGTGATCGTTGTAGGTGTTGCCCGCCGCGCCGACGGCGAGCGCCATCCTGTCCGGGCTGACGGGATGGCCGATGTTCACCCACATCTCTCCGCTCGGGTGCATGGTCGGCAGCGGATCGACGGACATGTGCAGAATGTCGGCGATGTCGGCGGACCGCGTCTTGCCGTCGATCCGGAAGGTGATGGCGACTTTGCGCACGCCGAGATTGGTGCTGATCAGCGGCGTGAACGCAGCCATCGGGCCGCCGGCAGCTCCGGTGAAGATCGCGGCCATCGCCTCCGTCTGCGGATCGTCGGCGCGCTGATCGACATAGGCGGCGATCGACCAGTCTCCATCCGCCATCACGCCGGGCGCATGCAGCATCACCGCCGCGTTGAGGCCATCGAGCGCGACATCGCCATAGCGGCCGGTTTCGATGTGGAACAGCAATGGTACGTTGCAGAACCCCTCGGTCGGTTGCGCGGTCAGGGGAGGGGCGGCCGACATGAGGCACGGACACAGCAGGCTGCAGCTGCAATTCTCGAAATAGTCACCGGACAGGTGCCATGCGACTGGGTCTGCCATCGCTGTCTCCCGCTAGGCCGAACCGACAAATTGCTTTCGAATGCGCGATCTGCAGCTGAAAGCTACGCCGCGTGGGGACGTGCCGCAAGCCGATAAATGATCAGTCTCCGCGTCGTGACTGCGCCTCGGGCCGCTCCGCTCATACGGTATGCGTGATCGTCGGCTGAATGGCCGGCCAACAGGCCGGCTCCGATTGCGATTGATCGCAGGGCCCGATGGTTATGGACTCCGACTACCCGCCCGTCACGCTCATGTGCCGGCTGACGCTCGGACGGTTGTGGCGGCGGTCGATGATGAAGTCGTGGCCCTTCGGCTTGAGGCCGATGGCGCGGTCGATCGCGGCGCTGAGCTCCTCGTCGCTGGCCGAGGCACGCAGCGGCTTGCGCAGGTCGGAGGCGTCCTCGTGGCCGAGGCAGGTGTGCAGGGTGCCGGTGCAGGTGACGCGGACGCGATTGCAGCTCTCGCAGAAATTATGCGTCATCGGCGTGATGAAGCCGATCGTGCCGCCGGTCTCGGCGACGCGGACGTAGCGGGCCGGGCCGCCGGTGGTCTCGTCGAGGTCGGTCATGGTGTAGGTCTGCGCCAGACGCGCGCGCAGCAGCGACAACGGCAGATACTGGTCGAGGCGGCCCTCGCCGATCTCGCCCATCGGCATCACCTCGATCAAGGTCAACGCCATGCCCTTGCCGTGCGCCCAGTCGATCAGCGAGGGGATCTCGTCCTCGTTCATGTTCTTCAGCGCGACGGCGTTGATCTTCACGGCGAGACCTGCGGCGCGCGCCGCCTCGATGCCGGCCAGCACGCGCTCGAGATCGCCCCAGCGGGTGATGGCGCGGAACTTGTCCGGGTCGAGCGTGTCGAGCGAGACGTTGATGCGACGGACGCCGCAATCGGCGAGCTCGGCGGCATATTTGGCGAGCTGCGTCGCGTTGGTCGTCATCGTCAGCTCGTTGAGCGCGCCGCTCTTCAGATGTCGCGACAGCGAGCGGACCAGGCCGATCACGTTGCGCCGGACCAGCGGCTCCCCGCCGGTGAGCCTGAGCTTTTTGACGCCCTTGTGGATGAACGCCGAGCACAGCCGGTCGAGCTCTTCGAGCGTCAGCAGGTCGGCCTTCGGCAGGAAGGTCATGTCCTCGGACATGCAATAGAAGCAGCGCAAGTCGCAGCGGTCGGTCACCGAGACGCGCAGATAGCTGATGCGGCGACCGAACGGGTCGGTCATCGGGCGCGTCAGGGCGGTGTCACTCAACGTCTCTGCGGTCATGGAAAGCCTTGGCTGGTGGCGGCCCAGGTGGCGGCGATGCCACGCGGCGGCCGCGCAAGCGCGGCCGGATGTCGGTCTCACGACAATCTAATCATGATCGCCGCGCCCCACAATCATCGACGTGGATCCGTCGATGCTGCAATGCAGCTTCGCCTTGGCAAGGGGACGCGCGGGACGACGGTCCGCTATTGGCGTCCCGGCGCGGGGGCGGGGAAGGCGGACCCGGTGGCCGCCGGTGCGTCCGGCGCAGCGGCGGACTTCTGCGGCTTCGGCTTCTTCGGCCGCATGCGCTTGACGGCCTTCGGCGGCGCGCCGGGCATCGGCTGCAGCTCGGCGACGACCGGGCTCGGGTCCATCACCACCGGCGGCGAGGTGTTGAAATCGCCGGAGTTGCGGATCACCTGCACCGGGATGGTCGCGGGCTGGTACTTGTCCATCGTGAAGGTGACGCTGAAGCCCGCATCGGGCGCCGGCACCGAGACGGTGCACGGCGTCTTGCAGCCCGGTCCGAGCGAGGTCTTGGCGTCGGCGCCCGGCGGCACGGAGTCGAGCTGCACCGGAACCTCGGGCGCTGCCATCTTGAAGCTGTCCATGGAGAAGGACGAGCAACCGGCCAAGCCGGCTCCCGCAACCGCAATTGCGATGACACGCCGCATCATGATGTCCGCCCCACAACCCTGCGGCCATCGGCCGCAATCCCAGGGCGACCATAGGAGCGTCAGAACAGCGGCGCAACTGCGGTCAACCCTATTCTCAACAGAACGTTAACGCACCGCAAGGTGCGGATTCAGGTCGACAGGGCAGTGGGTTAGGGTGCGATGCGGCAGTGGAATCGCAAGTTGGCTCAGGCGATCCTGAGCGATGGGCTGAGGGCGGCAACGGCGGCTGGCAGCTCGCGCATGTGGTCGATCAGGTGGTCCGGATTGAGCTCCGCGATCGGTACGTCGGTATAGCCGAAGGTGCAGCCGATCACCGGCACGCCGGCGCGGCGGGCGGCGCCGACGTCGGTGCCGGCATCGCCGACCATGATCGCGGCCCCGACCTCGCCGCCGGCCTGCGCGATGGTCTGGCGCAGGATCGCCGGATCCGGCTTGGCGACCCCGAACGTGTCGGCACCGCAGATCGCGGCGAAGCGGGAGGACAGGCCGAGCTGGTCGAGCAGCCGCTTCGACAGCCATTCCAGCTTGTTGGTGCACACCGCGAACTGGCAGCCGCGGCCGGCAAGCTCGTCGAGCGCCGCCTCCAGCCCCTCGAAGGGGCGCGATTCGATGGCGATGTTCTCAGCGTAGAAATCGATGAAATCGGTGGTGAGGCGGCCGATGTCATCGGTGCTGGCGAAGCGACCCTCCGCCTCCAGACCGCGCTCGATCAGCTTGCGGGCGCCGTGGCCGATCATCTTGCGGGCCGAGGCCAGCGGCACCGGCCGCAGACCCTCGCGCTGCAGGACGTGATTGAGCGCGCTGATGAGATCCGGCGCCGTGTCGACCAGGGTGCCGTCGAGATCGAAGACGATGGTGCTGGAGATGGGCATCGGTATCCGCTAGCGGCCGGCTCATGTCCTTGCAAGAGGCCCGCAATGGCATTTTGTCCGATTTCGTGGCCGGCGAGAGCTAGGCCCCGCGTCAAAACATCGCTAGATATGCGCCGGCTTTCGGCCCCCGCCCGTGGGGGCCCTGGGTGCGAAGGGCGGGTTCCTTGGTCGACATGGATGCATTGAAGCGGCAGGCAGCGGCGCGTGCGCTGGAGGAGGTCGAGAGCGGCATGAAGCTCGGTCTCGGCACCGGATCGACTGCCAAGCATTTCGTCGATCTGCTCGGAGAAAAGGTGCGCGCCGGCCTCAAGATCGTGGGCGTGCCGACCTCGGAGGCGACAAGGGCGCAGGCGCAAGCGTGCGGCGTGCCGCTGACCACGCTCGATGAGATCGACCGGCTCGACATCACCATCGACGGCGCAGACGAGATCAATCCGGCGCTCGACCTGATCAAGGGCGGCGGCGGCGCGCTGCTGCGCGAGAAGATCGTCGCCAGCGCTTCGGATCGCATGATCGTGATCGCCGACGACAGTAAATGGGTGGCGCAACTCGGCCGCTACCCGCTGCCGGTCGAGGTGGTTCCGTTCGGCCTCGCCGCGACTCAGCGCGAGATGAGTGACGCCTTCGCCACGGCCGGCGTGTCCGGGCCGATGAGCCTGCGCAAGTCCGCAGACGGCCACGTTTTCGTCACCGATAGCGGCCACTGGATTATCGACGTCCGCCTTGGGGAGATCATGGATCCCCCGCGCCTGGCGGGTCTTTTGAGCGCAATTCCGGGCGTGGTCGAGCATGGGCTGTTCATCGGCCTCGGCAGCACGGCGATCCTGGCAGGCGCACAGGGAATTCGCGTTATCCAGCGGCCCTGAGCGCGGCACGAGGCTGCGCTCATGGCGGCAACTCACAGGAGACTTGGAATGAAGAGCGTGTTCAGAATCTTGCCGGCCGCCGGAATCGTGCTGGCCTTGGCCTCGGCAAGCCCGGTTGCGGCGCAGGGCCAGGCACCTGCGCTGAAGCCGGCCTCGCCCGCCTGCATGGCCGGCGCGCGCGAGATTCTGGGGATGAAGAACGCGGCTGCGATGTACGCCAATGCCGTCCCCGGCATCGTGCAGCAGACCAAGCAGGCGCTGCTGCAGTCCAATCTCAACTACCAGAAGGACCTCGACGAGGTCGCCGTGGTGGTCGCGCAGACCTACGCCGGCAAGGAGAAGGAGATCGGCGAGAAGATGGCGCAGATCTACTGCAACGAGTTCTCCGACCAGGAGATCGCCAACCTCGTCGCCTTCTACAAGTCTGCCATCGGCCAGAAGCTGCTTGCGGCGGAGCCGAAGGCGATCCAGATGAGCATGCAGGCGATGAACCTGTGGGCGGCGGAATTTTCCGACACTGTCACCGCGCAGTTCCGCGCCGAGATGCGCAAACGCAACAAGCCGATCTGAGGCTTGCGGCCGAAAGGCCAGGTCGGGGGAGAGATGGCTGAATTCGACGTCGACCTGTTCGTGATCGGTGGCGGCTCGGGCGGCGTGCGCGCCGCCCGCATCGCGAGCGGCTATGGCGCCCGCGTGATGGTCGCCGAGGAATATCGCATGGGCGGCACCTGCGTGATCCGCGGCTGTGTCCCTAAGAAGCTGTTCGTGATCGGCTCGCATGTCCGTCAGGAGATCGCCGATGCCGCCGGCTTCGGCTGGACCATCCCGACCGCGACCTTCGACTGGCCGACGCTGATCAGGAACAAGGACAAGGAGATCGCCCGGCTCGAGGCGGCCTACACCAGCAACGTCGAGAAGTCTGGCGCCAGGATCGTCAAGACCCGCGCGGTGCTCGAGGACGCCCACACCGTGCGGCTGATGACCGGCGAGACCGTCCGCGCCAAATACATTCTCATCGCGACCGGCGGCGCGCCCAACCACGGCACGCCGATTCCCGGCATCGAGCACGTCATCTCCTCCAACGAGGCGTTTCATCTCGACGAGCTGCCGCGCCGCATCGTGATCCAGGGTGGCGGCTACATCGCGCTCGAATTCGCCTGCATCTTCGCCAATTTCGGCTCCGACGTGACCGTCGTCTATCGCGGCGACAACATCCTGCGCGGTTTCGACGAGGACGTCCGCAAACATGTCCGCTCCGAGATGGAGAAGGAAGGCATCACCATCCTGACCGGCTGCACGGTCACCAGCGTCGACAGGCACGGCCAGGACTACACCACGCATCTGTCGAACGGCTCCAGCATCGCCTCCGACAAGGTGATGTTCGCGATCGGCCGCCATCCGGCGGTGGCCAATCTCGGCCTGGAGAAGGCCGGGGTCGCCATCAATCCAAGGAACGGCGGCATCGCGGTGGACGCGTTCTCGCAGAGCTCGGTGCCGAGCATCTACGCGATCGGCGACGTCACCCATCGCTTCAACCTGACGCCGGTCGCGATCCGCGAGGGCCACGCTTTTGCCGACACCGTGTTCGGCGGCAAGACCGTGCGCGTCGACCACGCTGACATTCCGACGGCCGTGTTCTGCCAGCCTGAAGTGGGCACCGTCGGTCTCACCGAGACGCAGGCGCGCGAGCTGTACGACCGCGTCGACATCTACAAGACGAACTTCCGCCCGATCAAGGCGACGATGTCCGGCCGCGACACCCGCGTTCTGATGAAGCTCGTCGTCGATGGCGCGACCGACCGCGTGCTCGGCTGCCACATCGTCGGCGACATGGCCGCCGAGATCACGCAAGCGGTGGCCATCGCCATCAAGATGAAGGCGACCAAGGCCGATTTCGACGCCACCATCGCGCTGCATCCCTCCGCCGCCGAGGAGCTGGTGACGATGCGCACGGTGACCGAGCGCCACGTGCGGCCGGCGGCGGAGTAGGGCGTCAACCGCTTTTGGGGCTCGTGCCCGGCCGGCGTCCGTAGCGACTGCGGTGGGCCAGTGCTCACGGTCTGACGACGGTCCACACCGTGGCCGATCGGACTTGCTGCCGTTGGAACCGTTCAGCGGTTGGAGAGCGACCAGCATGTCCCAGGATGATTGCCTTGCGACCTATCCGCCGCTGAACACCCTGAAGCCCGTTGCCGAGAACATCTGGATCGTCGACGGGCCCGTGATCCGCTTCGGCATTCCCGGGCTGAAATTTCCGTTTCCCACCCGCATGACCGTGGTGCGATGCGCCTCCGGCGATCTGTTCATCCACTCGCCCACGCCGTTGACGCCGGCGCTGCGGGCCGAGATCGACCGGGAAGGCCGGGTGCGCGACATCATCGGTCCGAATCGCATCCACTATTGGTGGATCCCCGACTGGCAGGCGGCCTTTCCCGACGCGGCGATCTATCTTGCGCCGGGCATTCGCGCGCAGGCGAAGGGCCGCATCGAATTCCAGGGCAGGCCACTGGATCGCAGCGGTGGCTATCCCTGGGATGATGAGATCGCGACCTTGCCCGTCCTCGGCAGCTATATGACGGAGGTCGTGTTCTTCCATCGCCCTTCGCGCACGCTGATCCTGACCGATCTGATGGAGAATTTCGAGCCGGCCAAGATCGGTGCCGGCTTGGCGCGCTACCTGAGTTGGATCGGGGGCGTCGGTCCGCCGCATGGCGGCCTGCCGCGCGATCTCCGGCTGACATTTACCTGGCGGCACCGACCCGAGTTGCGGGCCGCGGTCGAGACCATGCTGGCGTGGCATCCCGAGCGGATCGTGATCGCCCATGGCGCCTGGCACCGGACGAACGGCACCGAGATCCTGCGCGAGGCATTCTGCTGGTTGCTGCGGCCTTGAACCGCCGGCTGGGCTTCACGAGACCGGCCTTCGTGATGCCGTGCTTTTCTCTTCCCGCGACGGACGTATAAGCTCGTGCGATTGAGGTTGGCGCCAGGCATCCCTCGGCCGCGGAGGAGCTGGTGACGATGCGCACGGTGACCGAGCGCCACATGCGGCGGTCGGCGGAGTAGGTGGACGACCGCGACGCGCGGCCGGGTCAGGGGCCGGCTCGCCGGTAAAGCGCAAGGGCGCCGGCAAGGCTCAGCAGCGCGCCGCCGCAGATGCGATCGAGCCAGAGGGCACCGGAGCGCTTGAGGAAACGCATCGCTTGCGAGCCCGCGCTCGCGTAGGCGAGCATGATCAGGACATCGAGCATCGCGAAGGTGAGGGCCAGCGTGAGATATTGCGGCAGCTGCGGCGCGGACGGCACCACGAACTGCGGCAGGAATGCCGAGAAGAACAGATAGCCCTTTGGATTGGTGATCGCGACGAGGAAGCTTTTCAGAAACAGCGCGTGCGGCTGTCGTGACCCGTCCTTGCCGTCTGCGGACGCCGCAAGGTCGATCGACCCGCTGGACCGCAGCAGCATCAGCCCGAGATAGGCGAGGTAGGCCACGCCGGTCCACTTCACGACCGAGAACCAGAATTCGGAAGCGGCCAGCAGCGCGCCCAGGCCGACCGCGACGGCGCCGATGAGGATGAAGTCCGAAGCCACCGCGCCGGCGATGCCGGCCCAGGCGCGGCGTACACCGACACGCGAGCCGTTGGTGAGGGCCAGCAGCACCGTCGGACCGGGGGTCGCGATCCCGATGAAGGCGACGATGGCGAAGCTGAAGAGCGTAAGAGCGTTCACGTCAGAATAGCCTCGTTGGCGGAAGACGCGCCAGTAGGGCGCGGTTCGGCCGCGAACGCAAGACGTTCCTTGGAGGCGGCCAGCGATCGTCTTCGCTGACGCACGCTCGACCTGCCGGATCGCCAAGAGGCTTGACTCCCTCCCGGAAAACGCCGCTGGGCGCGATTGCCCGTTCAGCGCTCCACCCGCGAGGCGGTCAACTTCGTCGCGACGTAGGGCAGCGCGAACAGATACAGCCCCGTGCCGAGCAGCACGATGAGCGGAATCAGCGCCAGCAGGCCGACCCACAGCGGGGCTTGCGTCTGCGTCATCGCGGCGATGTTGACGATGACGGCGACCGTGAAGGCGATCGATACCCAGCGATGGACCTGCCGGACGGTGTTGTTCCAGTTCAAGTGCTTCTCCCCTGATGACGTCGTGATGCGCACGCCTCAGCCGAGGCGCGCGACGCTCTGTTCGAGCGCATCGAAGAATTTCGGCCAGCCGTAGCGTGCGCCCTGATAGGCGCGGGTCTGGTCGGCTGCGAAGCCGGTCTGCTCCATGCGCAGGTGCGTGCCCAAGGCGGTCGGCGTCAGCGTCCAGGTCACGACGCTGTCGAGGCCGGCCGCCGCCCAGGTGTAGGACAACGTCTTGTGCGGCTCGATGGTCACGACCTGGCAGTCGACGACGCCCCAGTCGGCCTTCAGCTTGAAGCGATGATCGACCGACGGCGCAAAGTCGTTGGTCATCAGCCACTCCGCGATCAGATGCGGCTGCGTCAGCGCGCGCCAGAGTTTTTCGGGCGGATGCGCGAATTCGCGCTCGACGACGACGGTGCGGGTTTCTGGCGCGGGTGAGCTCATTGATCCATCCTGTTGAGCAGAGTGTCGAGCTGGTCGAACCGGCTCTCCCAGAACGCAGCCATCCGGCTCGTCCAGTCGAGCAGCGGCGCCAGCGCCTTGGGTTGCGCGCGGTAATGCGTCTGGCGGCCTTCGTGACGCTCCCGCACCAGGCCCGCCTGCTTGAGCAGGCCGAGATGCTTCGACACCGCCGGCTGCGATACGCCGGCCTTGGCCGTCAGCGCCCCGACGGTCTGCTCGCCATGCCGGCACAGGCCTTCGAAGATGGCGCGCCGCGTCGGGTCGGCAAGCGTTCGGAACAGCATGTCGGGAGAGCGCGGCATTCGATCCATAACTCATTGGTTATGGATTGACGCATAACCGGTTGGTTATGGATTAGTCAAGCGGAATCCTTCGCCGGTCAGGCGCGATGGCGTAGCGCCTCGCACAGAACCGCGAAGGCGGGTGTGGTCTGCCCGACGAGCTCGCTTTCGATCTTCTCGGACCGCGGCCCGATCCGGTGCAGCAGACGCTCGCCGGCCTCGGTGGGAGCGACCGATCGCGTCGTGCGCGACAGCAGCCGCACGGCGAGCAAACAAGACTCCGCCGCCGAACACGCCTTCGTGACGAGCTCCGGGATCACGGCACAAGGGACGGCCAGGGGACGTCGCGGTGCTACCAGCCTGACAGCAGTAGCTGGAGGTGACGGAGATGCAGGCCAACGAGACCCCGCCGCGGCGCAAGCTGTCGATCACGCCGCAGGCGGCGCTGGCGGCGAGCGTCCTCGCCATCTTTCTGCTCCTGCACGTTGTCGCCGGTGCGATCCTGCGAGGTGCTGCCATGCGGGACGGCACGCAGGCGCAGCCGGTTTCGACGCTCCCATCCCACGATTGAAGCTCGCTCATTTCAACCCTCATCAGCCGGAGATATTCATGCCCGGGCTCGCCTCTTTCTTGTTGCTCAGCGCCGCCGTGTTCTCTGGCGCCTTCGTTTCCGGATTGGCCGGATTTGCCTTCTCGGCCGTGGCCGGCGCGATCCTGCTGCATGGTCTGCAGCCGTTGGAGGCGGTGCCGCTGATGATGGCGTGCAGCGTCGGCGTGCAGGCGACGAATCTGTGGGCGTTGCGCAACAGCATCCGATGGAAGGAAAGCCTGGTCCTGATCCTGGGCGGGCTGCTTGGCGTGCCCTTGGCGCTCTGGCTGCTGCGCAACGCCGACGCCCGGCTGTTCCAACAGATGTTCGGACCGACGATCGCGGTCTACGCCGCCACCATGCTGTTCAAGCCCGGCCTCGGCAGCGTTCGACGCATGAGCAGACATCGCACGGCGATCGTCGGATTCGGCGGCGGTCTGATCGGTGGCCTGACCGCGATGCCCGGAGCACTGCCGACCATTTGGTGCGAGATGCACGGCCTGCCGAACACCGACCAGCGCGGCCTGGTGCAGCCCTTCATTGCCGTGATGCAGATCGCCTCGCTGGGGATGATGCTGGCCCGGCAGGACCTGTCGTCGAGGGTGATCGTCGATCTCGCGCTGAGCATTCCGGCTCTGCTCGCCGGCACGGCGCTCGGCATCTTCGCCTTCCGCAGGGTCAACGACACCTTGTTCAGGAGGCTCATCCTGAGCATTCTGCTGCTGTCCGGTGTGCTGCTTGTTGTCTGACCCCCGGCCGGCTCAATCGCGCCGGCGCCAACACGCCCTGCGATGAGGGCCGGCGACGGCCGTCACCCGACCCAGCCGGTCGCGATGGCATTCGCCCAGTCGTGCATGCCCTTGCGTCGTGCGAGTGCCGCCATCCGCGCGGGATCGTACGGCACATAGCGGATTGTCAGCGACCACCGTCCAAGCCGTTGCTCCGCGATCGCATAGCAGGCATCGGGCGTCCCGGTCTCGACGTGGTAGCCGTGCGGAGGGCGGCCGCGATAGCCGGGTAGCCCGACGCTGCCGGGATTGACGACGAGCCGGCCATCGCTGAGCCGGACAATGCGCGGAATGTGGCTGTGTCCGCACAGGATCAGCGAGGCATCGATGCCGGCGGCCCGTGCTTCGATACGCGCAAGGGGGCTCTGACGCAGCGTGCCATAGGCGGTGACCTCATCGAGCCAGAACACGGCGTCGTCGTCCGGCGCGGCATGGCACAGGAAGACGTCGTCGTGATAGATCAGCGTCGCCGGCTGCGCCGCCAACCAGCCGACATGCACCTGATCGAGGGCGCGGACGTCGCTGCGCCCCGTGTCTCCCGCACGATAGAGATCGATCATGTGCCGGTCCTGATCGCCCCGGATCGACGGAAAGTCGCGTGCCATCAGCATCTCCGCCGTTCGAACCGGTTCGAGCGGGCCGCTGAGATGATCACCGAGATTGACGACCTCATCGATGCCGAGCGCCGCAATGTCCTTCAGGACCGCGGCCAGCGCGTCGGAATTTCCGTGAATGTCGGCAATGGCCGCAAACCGCATGGGAGCCTCCGTTCAGAGAACGGCCGGCAGGGATTTTCCATGCGGGACCCGTTCGCTTTAGCTGCATTTTGAGACGCGCCCGCAAGCTGATGGTCAAATCGGCGCTTGACGGTGTTGATAGCATGGGCCGTCGGGGGCGAACAACCTGTAGGCAGCAGTCGTGCAGCTCGAGCCGTGTTGCCGCTGATCTCTGAAACGCTATTCTCCGGCGCCGCCCTTGTTGTCGTGCGGTAGCGACCGCAAAGCGGTTTGGAATATCTCGGCTGCTTCGTTGGAGCGGTTCAGCAAGCACTATTCCAGCCCAAAGATTTCTCTTTACGAATATCAGAAATCATGCTCTATTGTGCGTATCCCGCCTCGGTACGGAGGGGCGTAGCGCGCGATCGTCACGACACGCGGGGCGGGGAGCGATGGCCGTGGTTTTGCCGCAGCGTGTCCCTGGATGCGCGGACGAACGGCGAGGCCGCGGACGCGAAGTCGCAGCGTGCTGGCACCCCGACGCTGGTGCTACGTTCGCGACGGCGCTTGCGCGCCGCGCGGGCAATGGTGGCCAACAAGCCCGGCGCACCAGGCAGACTGCGTATAAGCGTGAAGACCATCGCGCAGGGAAGGCCGGGTGGCGGGCTCAATCGGTGGTCGCAACACCAAGTGTTTTCATTCGTGACAGCAGCTCGTCAAGCGCTTCTGCTGGAGTTTTCCATCCTAGCGTCTTTCTCGGTCGGGAATTGAGCGCTGCGGCCACGGCGGCGATCTCGTCAGCATCGTAGACGCTCAGATCGGTACCTTTCGGGAAGTACTGCCGCAGCAGGCCATTCGTGTTCTCGTTCGTGCCACGTTGCCAGGGGCTTCTTGGATCGCAGAAGTAGATCTGAAGGTCTGTATCGATCTTGAGGTCACTGTGTTGAGCCATTTCGGTCCCCTGATCCCAGGTTAGCGAGCGGCGGAGTTCTTTGGGCAAGGTGACGATGGTGCGCGTGATCGCATCGCGTACCGCTTCAGCTCCGTGTCCGGAGAGCGCAGGCCCATCCTTCGTACGTGGGCCATCGTCAAACCCCGGCAGCCGTGGAAGGTGCAGGAGCATTGTAAACCGCGTGCTGCGTTCGACCAGCGTGCCGATTGCCGAGCTGGCGGAGCCGACGATCAGATCTCCTTCCCAATGTCCCGGCACAGCTCGATCCGCGACTTCGGCCGGACGCTCACTGATCATGATCTCTGGCGATATGAAGCCTTTGCTGCGCTTCCGCGTACGCGCTCGGGGCACGCGCAGCGCACGTCCCGTTCGCAAACAGGACGACAACTCGCGTTTCAGCGCTCCTCGGCCCTGAACAAAAAGCGCCTGGTAAATGGCTTCGTGGCTGATGCGCATCGCCTCGTCATCCGGGAAGTCGATCGGTAAGCGCCGGGCAATCTGCTCGGGACTCCACGCTTTCGTCCACCCCTGATCCTGGCTAGAGCCCGCACGACCGGCCTTCCGCCGAACGCCGCCTGGAGGTGCGACAAACCCTGCAAGCCGCTCTTCAACATAAGCGCGCAAGGCGGCGTTGCTTGCAAGCTTGCTCGGCTTAGGACGCCGGGCCGATCGATCTGCATGCCACTGGGCGGCCGTCGCCCGATAGGCCATCTTGCCGCCGTGCGTGGCCGCATTGCGATCGAGTTCACGGGAGATGGTCGAGGGAGATCGATTGAGACGCCGCGCTATCTCTCGTACAGAATGGCGCTGCGCATTCAGCAGCGCAATCTCTTCGCGCTCAGAAAAAGAGAGGTGCCGTCCGGAGAGCGGCTTCGCTGAAGGTCGGAACATTGCCGGTGCCACGCCGCCCGCTTTTCGAAATAATCGGGGGCCGACAGCATCCGATAATCCAGCAGCCAGCGCAGCATTCTCGCTGTTCAACCCAGCGGCAATCCCACGCCAAAATTTCTGCTGTTCCGCACGCCCCGCAACTGGTGGGCGCCCCAATGATCCCAGCTTGCCCCGCGTTGACCGTTTCTTTCGAATGCCCATCGCAACCTCCTCATCGAGTGTTGCGACGACCAATTGAATCCGCCGGTTGTTCGGCCAGACCTGTGGTGACTGCCGCCTGCATTTTTTTCGCAGGCGGGCCGCAGGCGTCAGCCGACGCCTGGCCTTCCCTGCGCCCTCCGACTTGACGAGGGTGAACGAGATGAGCATGACCCGGGCAGTGTCTGTCGCGGGATTGCGATGGTGTGGCTTGTGCGAGAATCCCACCACGCACTCCGCTGTCATCGCCCGGCTTGAACCGGGCGATCCAGTACGCCGCGGCGTCTCGATCCAATCATTGCGATCCCTGGACGACGGGACGTCCGGTCAGCCGGAGGATGACAGCGTGGGCGCTGTCGCGTGCAACATCGAAATATGTCGCTTGGGTGCGACCATCTCCACCCCGCGGAATATTTTCCACGCTTGCCAAGCTCTATCCAACGGTCCAAAAATTTCCAACCACCCGGGACGAAACGACAGGAAGCGGAGACGGAGTTGACCATCAAGGGCAAGGCCTACATTGCCGGGATCTATGAGCATCCGACCCGGCATGCACCCGACAAATCCACCGCGCAGCTGCATGCCGAGGTCGCCAAGGGCGCGCTCGAGGATGCGGGTCTCAGCGCGAAGGATGTCGACGGCTATTTCTGCGCCGGCGACGCGCCGGGCGGCGCGTGGCCGATGGTCGACTATCTCGGGCTGAAGGTCCGGCACATCGACTCCACCGAGACCGGCGGCTGCTCCTATCTCATCCATGTTGGCCATGCCGCCGAGGCCATCGCCGCCGGTAAATGCTCGATCGCGCTGATCACCTTGGCCGGCAAGCCGCGCACCGGGCCGATGCCGCCGCGTGCCGCTGGCGCCGAGGCCGATTTCGAGATGGCCTATGGCGCCACCACCCACAACGCCTATGGCATGTGCGCGATGCGCCACATGCACGATTACGGCACCACGTCGGAGCAGCTCGCCTGGATCAAGGTCGCGGCCTCGCATCACGCGCAGTACAATCCGCATGCGATGCTGAAGGAGGTCGTCACGGTCGAGGACGTGATCAACTCGCCGATGATTTCCGATCCGCTGCACCGCATGGATTGCTGCGTCGTCACCGACGGCGGCGGCGCGCTGATCGTGACCACGCCGGAGATCGCCAGGAGTCTGAAGAAGCCGCTGGTGCGTCTCATCGGCCATGGCGAGGCGATGAAGGGGCCGCGCGGCGGCAAGAACCTCGATCTCACTTATTCCGCCGGTGTGTGGTCCGGCCCGCGCGCCTTCGCGGAAGCGGGCGTGACCCCCAAGGACATCAAATACGCCTCGATCTATGACAGCTTCACCATCACCGTGCTGATGCAGCTCGAGGATCTCGGCTTCTGCAAGAAGGGTGAGGGCGGCAAGTTCGTCGCCGACGGCAATCTCATCTCCGGTGTCGGCAAGCTGCCGTTCAACACCGATGGCGGCGGCCTCTGCAGCAACCATCCCGTCAACCGCGGCGGCATGACCAAGGTGATCGAGGCCGTGCGCCAGCTGCGCGGCGAAGCCCATCCCAAGGTGCAGGTGCAAAACTGCGATCTCGCCATCGCCCATGGCACCGGCGGCCTGCTCGGCGTGCGCCACGCCGCCTCGACCTGCATTCTGGAGCGCGTCTGATGTCCGAAGCGAAGAAACTGCCGGCCCCCATCACCAATCCCGAGACCAAGGCGTTCTGGGATGCCGCGGCCGAGGGCAAGTTCATGATCAAGCGCTGCACGGCCTGTGGCGAGGCGCATTATTTTCCGCGCTCGATCTGTCCGTTCTGCTTCTCGGACCAGACGGTGTGGGAGCAGAGCGCGGGCGAGGGGGAAATCTACACGTTCTCGATCATGCGGAAGTCGCCGACCGACCCTTACGCGATCGGCTACGTCACCTTGAAGGAGGGCCCGTCGCTGCAGACCAATTTCGTCGATTGCGATTTCGACGCGTTGAAGATCGGCCAGAAGGTGAAGGTGGTGTTCAAGCCGACCGACGGCGCCCCGCTGCCGTTCTTCACGCCGGTTTAGGAGAGGGAGCAAAGATGCATCCACGCGTCATTGCGAGGAGCGAAGCGACGAAGCAATCCAGAGTCCTTGCGCAGCCCTGGATTGCTTCGCTCCGCTCGCAATGACGGATGCGGAACGAGCGGTGTGCTCCACGACGAGTGCGTAGGGTGGGCAAAGGTGCAGAGCGCCGTGCCCACCGTTCTACCAAGAAAGGCGGTGGGCACGCTTCGCTTTCCCCACCCTACAAAGAACGAGGTTTGGGGAGGCAACATGCCGATCAACTACGATGAGCTGATGGCGATGAAGGCGATCGGGCAGAACTACGCCTACACCGATCGCGAGGTGATGCTCTACGCCTACGGCATCGGCATGGGGGCCGATCCGATGGACGAGAAGGAGCTTGCCTTCGTCAACGAGGCCACGGCCGAGCCGCGTCCACTGAAGGTGGTGCCGACCTTTGCCTCCGTCGCCGCCTGGGGCGCAGGCCCCGGCGACATGAAGCTGAACCGCGTGCTGGTCGTCGACGGCGAGCGCGACATCACCTTTCACAAGCCGCTGGCGGTGGCGGCGAAGATCACCGCGGATTCCTCCGTGCTCGCGGTGTCCGACAAGGGCAAGGACAAGGGTGCCGTGATCCGCCACCAGACCATCCTGCGCGACGAGAGCGGCGCGCCGCTGGCGACCCTGGTGGCCTCGCGCTTCGCCCGCGGCGACGGCGGCTTCGGCGGTCCCTCCGGCGGCATCCCCGACCCGCATCCGGTGCCGTCGCGTGCACCCGACCGCAGCGTCGAGATTTCGACGCGGCCCGACCAGGCGCTGATCTACCGCCTCTGCGGCGACCGCAACCCGCTACACTCGGATCCCGAATTCGCGCGCCGCGCGGGCTTCCCGCGGCCGATTCTGCACGGCATGTGCACCTACGGCCTGACCTGCCGCGCCGTGCTGCAGACCTACGCCGACTACGATGCGTCAGCCTTCCGCCAGCACGCCGCGCGATTCTCCTCGCCGGTGTTTCCCGGCGAGACCGTGACGGTCGATCTGTGGAAGGACGGCGACGTGATCTCGTTCGAGGCGCGGGTGAAGGAGCGGAACGTCACCGTGATCAAGAACGGCAAGACCGTGCTGGGTTGATTATTGCCATGTGAGGCACGTCTGTTAGTTGCCGTCATGGCCGGCCATGACGGGCAACAAAAGACACGGCGCAGGAGGAGACATCCATGGGACTGCTCGACGGCAAGGTGGCGCTGATCACCGGCGCAGGTGGCGGTCTCGGCGAGGCCTACGCCAAACTGTTTGCACGCGAGGGCGCGGCGGTGGTCGTGAACGATCTCGGTGGCCCGCGCGACGGCTCCGGCTCGGACCTGTCGATGGCCGAGCAGGTGGTGGCGGCCATCACCGCTGAAGGCGGCCGCGCCGTCGCCAACGGCGCCGACATCTCGACCATGGCCGGCGGCCAGTCGGTGTTCGACGATGCCATCCGCCATTTCGGCCGCGCCGACATCCTGGTCAACAATGCCGGCATCCTGCGCGACCAGACCTTCGCCAAGTCGAGCGAGGCCGACTGGGACAAGGTGATCCAGGTGCACCTCAAGGGCACCTTCTGCTGCACGCTTCCCGTGTTCCGCTGGATGCGCGACAATGGCGGCGGCGTCATCGTCAACACCTCCTCGACCTCGGGCCTGATCGGCAACTTCGGCCAATCCAATTACGGGGCCGCGAAGGGCGGTATCTGGGGCCTGTCGAACGTGCTGGCGATCGAGGGCCGCAAGTACAACATCCGGGTGTGGACGCTCGCGCCGGGCGCGCTGACCCGCATGACCGCGGACCTGCCGCGCTACAAGGAAAACCCGGGCGCGGCGCTGACGCCCGAGGGCATCGCGCCAGCCGTGCTCTACATGGTCAGCAGACTCTCGGGGGATCAGACCGGCAAGGTGCTCGGCGTGTCCGGTCCGCGCGGCGTGCGCGAGTTGCGTATGATGGAAATGGACGGCTGGAAACCGCCGTCGTCGGCGTGGAAAGCGGAGGACATCGCCGCCCATGCAGAGGAGATATTCTTTTCGGAGGCCGATATAGCCAAGTCCGCACGGCGGTTTTGATGTATTCAGGTCGTCATTCCGGGCCTGCGCCTGGCGCGTCCGGAATGACGCCAGAGAGATTGGAGACCAGACGAGATGAAGCTCACCGCCGCCGCCAAAGGCACCTTCGCGATCGCGCCGACGCCGTTCCATGATGACGGTCGCATCGACGAGGCCTCGATCGACCGGCTGGTCGATTTCTATGCCGAGGCCGGCTGCGACGGCATCACCGTGCTGGGCATCATGGGCGAGGCGCCGAAACTGGACGCCGCTGAATCCGAGCAGGTTGCAGTGCGCTTTGCCAAGCGGGCCAAGAACCTGCAGATCATCGTCGGTGTCTCCGCGCCGGGTTTTGCCACCATGCGCGCACTGGCGCGCGCCTCGATGGATGCGGGCGCTGCCGGCGTGATGATCGCGCCGCCGCCGAGCCTGCGCACCGATGATCAGATCACGGGCTATTTCAAGCAGGCCCAGGAGGCCATCGGCGAGGACATTCCGTGGGTGCTGCAGGACTACCCGCTGACGCTGAGCGTCCAGTTCACGCCGGCCGTCATCCGCAAGATCGTCATGGACAGCCCCTCCTGCGTGATGCTCAAGCATGAGGACTGGCCGGGCCTGGAGAAGATCTCGACGCTGCGCGCGTTCCAGAAGGACGGCTCGCTGAGGCCGCTGTCGATCCTGTGCGGCAATGGCGGCCTGTTCCTCGACTTCGAGATGGAGCGCGGCGCCGACGGTGCCATGACCGGCTACGCCTTCCCTGAAATGCTGGTCGACGTGGTCAAGCTGTCGCAGGCGGGCAAGCGCGACGCCGCGCATGACCTGTTCGACGCGCATCTGCCGCTCGTGCGCTACGAGCAGCAGCCGGGGGCAGGGCTCGCCGTGCGCAAATACGTGCTGCAGAAGCGCGGCGCGATCGCCTCCAGCGCGCAGCGCAAGCCGGCCTCCGCGATCACGGCCGCGGCCAGGGCCGAGGTCGACTATCTCTTGTCGCGCGTGGCGCGTTACGACGCGCGTGCCAATCTGCAACCTCGTGCCACCGCCGCGGAGTGACCATGGCTGACGCTGCCGCCGTCCGTCCCGCCTCGACCGTGCTGCTGCTGCGCGACAGCGCAGTCGCACGCGAGATCGAGGTGTTCATGATGGTGCGTCACCATCAGATCGAGTTCAACTCGGGCGCCCTGGTGTTTCCCGGCGGTAGCGTCGACAGAGGCGATCAGGAGATCGCCGGCAGGCCGGAGCTCTATGCCGGCGACGAGGGTCTTGAAGCCGAGGCGCTCGGCTTCCGCATCGCCGGGGTGCGCGAGACCTTCGAGGAGAGCGGCATCCTGCTGGCGCGGCTGCGCCGATCGGACGCGCTGATCGATGCCGCTGCCGCTCGCGACATCGAGGCGGCGCATCGTCTGGCACTGTGCGAGGGCAAGATCAGCTTTCTCCAGGTTCTGGAAGCTCACGGTCTGGTGCTGGCGCTCGATGCGCTCGTTCCCTACGCCCATTGGATCACGCCCGAGGGCATGCCGAAACGCTTCGACACCTGGTTCTTTCTGGCGGCGGCGCCGCCGGACCAACTCGGCGCCCATGACGGCCGGGAATCGACCGACTCCGTCTGGGTCTCGCCGCGCGAGGCGCTGGCCGGCGGCGAGGACGGCCGGTTCAAGCTGCCGTTCCCGACCACGCGCAACCTGATCCGGCTCGGCAAGCAGCGCGCGGTGGCCGACGCCCTGGCGGCGGCGCGGGACATGGACATCGTCACCGTGATGCCGGTCATGACCAAGACCGCCGAGGGCGGTCGCCAGCTGCGCATTCCGCGCGAGGCGGGCTATGATGGGGAGGTGTTCGAGTTCGGTGCGGCCGGTTAACCGCACAGGCTATTTTTCGTCCGGCGGATGATGCGCGGACGAAAATTGTTCTCTATATGTTCATTTGGCCGCCCAGCGGCTCGTATATAGTGCGGTTCCGACCATCGGATCCCATGAGTAGATTACCGGACCTCGACACGGCCTGCAGCAGCCTCCGATCGATGACGATCGGGCGGATGATCTTTGGCAGCTTTTTGCTGCTGCTTGCCGTCATCACCGCGACCAGCATGGCGAGCGTGATCGCCATTCGGCATATCGATTCGACCTTTGCCGAGTTGCAGCGGCTGCAGGGCGTCGGCGATCTCGCCGAGGAGATCGACCAGCGCATGAACGAGCTGCGGCTCGCGGCGCGCGATTTCGTCACCGATCCCGGCTCGCGCTCCGACCGTGCCATGGAGGCGGCGACGGAGCTCAGCGCGCTCCTGAAGAAGACGCGCCTGCAGCTCGCACCGGAGCAGCAGGCGACCATCGACGGCGTTGCCCAGCGGCTCGCCAATTACCGCGAAGGCATCGACCGCATCAGCGCGCTGATCGCGCGGCGTGCCGAGCTGCTGTCGGGTTTGCCGACGGCGCGCGAGAGCTTCGAGGACGCCATCGCCGGCCTGACTGATCGCGCCACGGCGCGGGCCTTGTTCCAGGTGCAGAATCAGGTCGGCGCGGCGCTGCTGGCGCGCGACCCGGCCGGCGCCGAGCAGGCCGCCCGCAGCATGCGCGCAATGCCGATCGAGGACAGCGCGCTTCGTGCGGCCGCGGACCGCTATGCCGAGGCGATCATCGCCATTGCCGGCACCGAGGACGAGATCGCGCGCCTCGACAAGGAGGTGCTGGGCATCGAGGGGCGGCTGATCGGCCGGGTCACCGAGTTGCTGCGCGCCCTGAGCGCAAGCCAGGGCAAGGTACTGTCGCGCGACTTCGCCCGCACCTTGGCGGAGACGAAATGGCAAAGCATCATCTTCGGCACGGCGGGCGTTCTGATCGGCATCTTCGCTGCGTCCTTCGTGGTCCGGCGCACCGTGCGGCCGCTGGCCTCGATCGCGCGCTCGATCAGGGCGCTGGCGGCGGGCGAAAAGGCGGCGTCGATCCCGCAGACCGACGTTCAGAACGAGATCGGCGACATCGCGCGGGCGGCGGAAGTCTTCCGGCAGACTTTGCAGGATGCCGACGCGGCGCGTGAGGCGGCGGTCCGCGCGCTGGCCGAGCAGCGGCTGGCCGAGGAGAGCTATCGCAAGCTGTTCGAAGCTTCGATCGACGGCATCTATGTGACCACACCGAGTGGTCTCGTGCTCAATGCCAATCCGGCGCTCGCGCGCATCATGGGCTACGAATCCGCGAGCGAGCTGATCCAGAGCGTGAACGACATCGCGGATACGATCTATGTCCATCCCCTGGCGCGCGAACGCTATCAGCGGCTGATGCGGCGCGACGGCATGGTGCGCGAGTTCGAATACCAGGTGCGGCGGCGCACCGGCGAGATCCGCTGGCTTTCCGACAGCGGCACGGTGGTGCGGGATGAGAACGGCGAGGTGGTTCGCTACGAAGGCGTGGTCCGCGACATCACGGATCAGAAGCGCGCCGAGGACGCGATCGCTGAAGGCCGGCGATTGCTGCAGCAGGTCATCGACACGGTGCCGGCGGTGATCAACGTCAAGGATCGCGAGCTGCGCTATGTCCTGATGAACCGCTACATGGCCGGCATCTTCAACGTCGAGCCCGAGGATGCGCTCGGCCGCACCACGGGCGAGCTGATGTCGCGCTACGGCGCGAACAAGACGGACTCGAACGACAAGCGCGTGCTGGCGACGAAGGCCGGCCTCGGGTTCTACGAGGAGGAATACCTCGATTCATGCAACGTCATGCGGCAATGGCTGGTCAACAAGCTGCCGCTTCTCGACGCCGACGGCGAGGTCGACAAGATCGTCACGGTGGCGCTCGACATCGGCGAGCGCAAGAAGAGCGAACTGGAGATGCGCAAGGCCAAGGAGGCCGCCGAGACGGCGCTCCGGAACCTGCGCGACACCCAGGCCTCGCTGATCGAAGCCGAGAAGCTCGCGGCGCTCGGGCGCATGGTCGCCGGCGTTGCCCACGAGGTCAACAACCCCGTCGGCATCAGCCTGACGGTCGCCTCCGCGCTCGAGCGCAAGACCGAGCGCTTCAGCGAGGCGGTCACGCGGGGTGAGCTGCGGCGGTCGAGCCTCAACGAGTTCATCGAGATGAGCCGCAGCGCCGCGGGGCAGCTCGTCGCCAATCTCAATCGCGCGGCCGAACTGATCCAGTCGTTCAAGCAGGTCGCAGCGGACCGCAACTACTCCGACCAGCGTACCTTCGATCTCGCCGATCTCACCGAGCAGGTGGTGATGAGCCTGCGCCCGGGTGTGCGCAGACAGAACCTGACGGTGAACGTGGATTGCCAGCCCGATCTGGTGATGAACAGCTACCCCGGGCCTTACGGGCAGGTCCTGACCAATCTGTTCCTCAATGCGGTCGCGCACGCGTTTCCGGACGGCAGGAGCGGTGTGATCGAAATCAGGGCGCGGGAGTCCGGCCGCGACAATGTCGAGATCGTCTTTTCCGACAATGGCTGCGGCATGTCGCTCGACGTCCGCCGCCGCGCCTTCGATCCTTTCTTCACGACGCGCCGCGACCAGGGCGGCACCGGCCTGGGCCTTCACATCGTCTACAGCATCGTGACCAGCCGGCTTGGCGGGCGGCTCGATCTGGACTCCGAGCCTGGCGCGGGCACGCGCATCCAGATCATTCTGCCGCGGGTCGCACCTCTCGAGCAGGCGGCCGAGTAGGGAGATCTGCGTAACCCCCCGGATTGACTCTCACGAAGCCGAGATCGAATCGAAATCTGGCCCGGTTGATGCATTTCCATCCCGCGCACCCTGGGGTGGTGCAGGAGCCAGATGGAAATGAGCAGATGGATCGTGTCCCGCGGCCATGGGCCGCATCGCGCTGATCGTGCCGACATCAGCAACACGGGTTCGAGGCGGCAGGCGGTCGCGCGATGGAAGCCGCCTGTCCAAGTCAGCAGTGCGGCGCTGTTGATCGCACTCGCCGCGCCACCGTCACTGGCGCGTGATCGCGGCCAGTATGCGAACTCGTCGCCGGAGATCAAGGCATGGTTCGACGGTCTGCGCAGCGGCAAGGGCCCATGCTGCTCTGACGCCGACGGCAGCGCCGTCAGCGATGTCGACTGGGAGAGCAGGGGCGGTCACTACCGCGTCCGTATCGAGGGGGAATGGCTCGATGTTCCCGACGACGCAGTCATCACCGAGCCCAACCGTGTCGGCCGCACCATGGTATGGCCGATGCGCGGCTATCAGGGCCTTCAGATTCGCTGCTTCATGCCGGGCAGCATGACGTAGCCGTGCGGGGCGGCGGTCAGACGTATTTCTTGTCGCGCTCCAGGAGCTCGATGGAAATGCCCTGCGGCCCGCGGATGAAGCAGATGCGAACACCGGGGCGGATCGTGGTCGGCTCGGTCGTGAAGGTGACGCCTTTGGCCTTGAGCTCGGCGGCCGCGGCGTCGATGTCCTTCACGGTGAGGCCGAAATGATCGAGGCCCTGGTGCGGCGTCACAGGCGGCGCGTTGACGCCGTCGCCCGGCTCGACCTTGGCGATGAACACGCTGGCACCGCCGAGCCTGACGTCGATGCGGCCGGGATTGCGGATGATCTCGCCGCCGAGAATGTCGCGAAGCCAGCTGGCGGTGGCTTCCGGGTCCGGGCTGCGGAGATGGATGTGGTCCCACGTGACATTCAACATCGTCGAGATCTTTCGAAAGAGTGAACCGCCCGCGGCGGGGCGGCGTTTCTTGAGGTGTCGGCAACTGTGCGGATGTCTACCGGTCTGTCAGCGGCCGCGCCAGCCCGGCCGACCGACCGGTATCCGGGCCTGCCCTCCAATTGTCGGCTTTGCATGCAACCCTATCGATGCTTGCCGATTGAAGCTTCCAGATGCCCCCGCCGGGCAGCCGATGGTGCAGACATGAGCGCGGGTCTCTCTCGTTTATTGGGACGCAAGCCCGATGCCGCGGCGTCGCTGGCCATGCGCCGAAGCGACGGAGCGTCCATCCCTTTGGGGGCCGCCGTGTCGGGGTTGGCGATCTTCGCGCTGGTCATGTTCAGCACAGTCGGGTGGCTGATCATGTCGGTCGAAGAGGAGGAGGTGGCCGACCCCAGCCTCACGCGGGTCGGATCGGCCCCCCCGAGCAGCGGCTACGAAGGAGACGAAGACGGGACTGAGACGTCGCGTCGGCTCTCGCCCGTGGTGCCCAGTCTGGCGGATGCATCCAATCCGCACCCCGATTCGTCCCCCGTGGTCGGCTCCGGCCGGAACGTCATGGACGCGAATGCCAGCCTGTCGCCGACGATGCCGCCTGCGTCATCCCCTGCGCTCGACCCGGCGGCTCTGTCCGGCCTGCGGATCAGTTCCCAGTCCTGGCGGCGCGGCGGTCTTGGATCGAAGGCGCTGGTGACCTTCACGCTACGGAATGCCAACAGTTTCGCAATCAAGGACATCGAAATCACCTGCGCCTTCAGCCGGCGGGACGGTGGTCACGTCACCGACCGCCGACGGATCGTGCCCGGCCAAGTCGGGTCGCGCAGCCGGAAGACCTTCGTGGCGGTCCATGTCGGATTCGTCAACGTTAACGTCAGCGCGGCCAAATGCGCGCTGGTTGCAGCGACGAAAATCTAATTATGTCGCGCTAGTCTCCCGCGGTCTTTGAACCCGAGCGTTCGACGCGGGAACATACTGTCATGATCCTCCGTTAGGTGGATGTCGGCGCAGGTGCCGACGGAGCGGTAAATTATGCCCATTCTGCGTTACTTTATGTTCGTCGGTGGAACTCTGCTGGCGCTGCTCGTCCTGGCGGATGCCGTGCTTCCCAGCGTGCCATTGCCTGCAAGCCTGTCGTCTGCGTCGGATCTTCCCCCGGTGCGCATTCAGTCCACGAGAAAGTGGCCGGAGCGGATCGTGATGGACACCTCGATCGCCACGCCAGCTCCGGTGAAGCTCGCGAAGGCGGAGCAGCCTGCAGCAGAAGTCGCCAAGAGCAGTCCCCGCGACGCCTTCGCGCAGATGAGCGCCGTCGAGGCCAACCCGCAGGTTGCGGCAGTGAAGGCCGCCGAGAAGCCTCGCGCGACGCGGATTGCCGACACAGGCAAGCCGGCTGCAGAGGTGAAGAAGCGAAGGACCGCAAGAGCTCATCCGGGCAGACCGATGATCCTGGTCGCGCAGCAGCCGCGTGTCGGCTCTTTCGATTGGACCTGGTAGTATCGATCGCCCGCAGCCCCTGGTCGATCCAAGCAGTCCCGCTGCAATCGCGCCACGGGGCGGTTGAACTCGCGCGGGCTGTTGCGCCGTTTTTCACGCCGCCACGCTGCCTTGATCTTGCGCAAAGTGCGCTCCTTCCGGAACGCCTAGCGTCTCTGCATGGGACCTGGGAGCGTTTGCCCGGGGACCCAGGAGACGCTGAATGACGACTACCACGCCCACCCTCTCAATCTCGCCGGAGAAGGTCGCCTTCGTCGTGACCAAGATCCACAAGCACGAAATGGAAGCGACCGAACCCGAATTGCTGGCAGATTTGGCAGATGACGACGCGGCGCCCGGTACCGCTGGGCGAGGCCTGAACACTGACAGGTCGGAGCTCGTCAGCTTCATCAGGGGCCTCAATGTCGACGAACAGATCGATCTGGTCACGCTGATGTGGCTGGGCCGGGGCGACGGCTCGCTGGACAATTGGGATGAGCTTCGTGCGCAGGCCGCTCAGGCACACAACAATCGCACCGCGACGTACCTGATCGAAACTCCGATGCTCGGCGACTATCTGGAGGAGGCTCTCTCGGAGTTCGGCCTTTCCTTGGAAGATTTCGAAGAAGGCATATAGCTGGAGCAGTTTCTCCCGATGGGCTCGCCAGCACATTCTTCGCTGCAATTCGGATGATGGAGTAATCTCATGGACAAGATGAAGGTCGGAACCGGTGATTGGATCGTCGTATGCGACGGGCGCAAGGCGCTGATCCTCGAGAACGTCGGTGACAGCATGTTTCCGAACCTGCACACCAAAGAGGTCCGTGAGCAGGAGAACGACCGCACGAGCGCTCAGGGCACCGACGCTCCCGGCTCGGTGCAGCAGTCATTCGGCAATGCTCGGAGTTCAGTGGATCAGACGGATTGGCATGATCAGGCTGAGCGCGCCTTTCTCAAGCAGCTTGCTGATCGCCTGCATCATGCTGTCATTTCAGGCGAAACCAAAGCCGTCACGATGGTGGCGTCGCCGCGCGCGCTCGGGATCATCCGCGCCGACTATTCCGACGCGGTACGAAAGGCGCTGCATGGCGAGGTCCACAAGGATCTGGTCAAGCTTCCGGTCTACGAAATCGAAAAACAACTGCTCGCCTGAGTCGGGCTTTCTCATGCCAATGACTGTCCGGAGACCCTGTTCGCGGTCTCGGTGACCGCGACGGGATCAATGTGTGCTTTCATGCGACGGTGTCGATTCCGGCGCAGCAGGCACCAAGCTTGCGCCCAGGTGCGCAGCTCCTTTTTCGACGATCTCGTAACCGCAATCATCCAGCCAGGCGATCAGGCGATCGGCCATGGCGTAATCCCAGGTCGGGTAGGAGCGTGCGATGACCTGGCGTGGTGTGAGCTTGCGAGACATTGGTAATCCTTCCCTGATCTCATGCTGCTCGATGAAACGTCGAGCGTTGGTCTTGTCATCTTGAACCCCAGAACGGGATGCGCAGTTCCTGCGCCGCCCGAGCGCTGCCACTTGAGGAGCGCTGATCGTTCACAGCGCCCCGGCGGAAGGGGCTCCATTCATCGAGCGCCGATCAGGTGTGGCCGCGCGTCATCGGTCACGAGAGCCGCGGTGCGCTCCGGCTTCTTCTCCACGATCTCGTAACCGCAATGATCGAGCCATGCGATCAACCGGTCCGCCATGGCATAGTCCCAACTGGGATAGGATCTGGCGATGACTTCGCGGACTGAAAGCTTTCGTGTCATGATGTCGATCTATCGCTCCCTGCATTCGCCACGGCCCGTCCGGCACGCATCCGGACGATCCAAGGCTGGCCGGCAGTTCGTGCCGCCGGCTCCTGATGTTGTTTGGCTCGTCACGTTTCTAAGCGCGCGCGCCCCAACGCCTTGATCAACTGGCGTGGAGAGGTGACTTTTTCGCTTCCGGCTCGCCCAGGCTGCGCAATCATCGCCCAACATGGTGAAAACCTTCTCGCTACATGGTTTCCCATTCCCGTGCACGGATATGGCGCAGTCGTGCGCGTAGTAGGGCTGGAGTGTGGTGGCGGCGCGGTGTTTCGTCACAGGCTGGCGGCGACGATCTCCGACGAAATCTCAGCCCGAGCAGGCGGGGACAGTCGGAGGAACGGTTTGGCACCTTCATGGTTTCCGCTGGGGCGCGGTCGCAGGGGCTCGTCGCCTCAGAGCCAATGGAGCGAAGCGATGAGGCTGATGTTTTGGGTTGTGCTGCTGACCGGCCTTGCGGCAGGGGCGGGCCGGTTGGTCGCCAATGAGTCCTGCGGCCCTGGGTGCCACGTCGCGCCGAATGGCGGCTGCGTCGTGAATGGCTGGGAGGTAGGAGCGCCGGTGTGGAACGAATGCCCTGCGGGCGCTCGGCCAAGGCCGCCGTGCGGAACCGCGTTCAAATGGAGCAAACAGGCGAAGGCCTGTGTCAGCAGGTGAACATACGATGGCTGATCATCGGCGCGGGAGCGTGGATCGGACTGCCGGCTGCCGCGAGCCTTGCCGTGCCTTGTATCAGGAGGCAGACGAAGCTGCTGCCGTTGGCGACACGGGCGAGACGTCCAAAGTGAACAGGCGCTGATCCCCAGCGGTCTCCGAATGCGCCAGCACCTGTTCGAGCAGGGCGATGACCGCGACCGCCCGCGCCCGTTCGTTGGTATCGTCGTAGCTCGTTGTCGCAAGGACGGTCCCGTTGGCTTCGCACATCGCCTTGATCTCAACAATCATCGTTGCATCCCTTGCCGTTCCGGAGGCCTGAGATTGGCGGCAATCATGTTAAATTGGTGCAAAATGGTCCGAATAAACCGCTGGTAGAAAGGCACCGCGAAGCACGGGCCGGCCGATGAGCCGGCGCGCTCAGACCGGGCTCGCATGGATCACGTCGCGCGGTGCGCTCGTGCCGAAGGCTCTCCGTAACCATGTTCGCGAGGGCGCCTCGATGAGCATGTAGGTGACCCAGGCCATCGCCGTCGCAATCGCAACGAACAGACCGAGCCGCAGTGCGAGCTCAAGAGCGCCAGGAGCATCTGACTTTCCGATCATCGCAAGCCGAATGAGAAAGGGATGCAGCAGATAGATCGAATAGCTGCATTCGCCACCAATGATCAGGGCTCTGGACGACAGCCAAGCGGCATGACCGTACCGACTGGCTGCGACGAAGACGATCGAAAATCCCGAGATCTCGATGAGACGTACGGCAAGTTCGATCGCGAACGACCAGCCGGGCAGACGAGGCTGCAGAAACAGCAGCACAGGCGCACAGATGAGGCTCGCCAGCGAAAGCCAGAACAGGAGTCTCACGCAGCGTCGCTCCCGATCACCGACGCCGGCATCCGCGCGGTTCCTGTAGATCATGGCGGCAAGGCAGCCGGCCAGGAACTGAGCGATGTGAAGATAGGGAGAGTAGTAGGTGAGCCACTGCATCCCGTTTTGCGTAAGACTCGGCGCGGCGGCCCGTAGCAACGCATCGCCGAAGGTGAAGGCGGCCGCGATCGTCAGCGCGAACGTCACGATGTTCGCCAGCGCGATCCAGATGATCGTGGGCAGCCGGACGACGGCTGCAAACAGCAGGCAGACGAATGGAAACAGCAGGTAGAAGAACAGCTCCACGCTGATGGACCAGAGGTGCTGCAGCGACGGCACGACTGCGACCAGCATGGTGCCGTTCTGCACGGGAAACCAGGCTTGCGTCATCGTGAGGAGGAAGCCGAGCGACGGGGCCGAGAGACCTCGCGCGATCACGACGTATGCGACGACTGCGAGCGTAATCACGGCGTACATGGGGTAGAGCCGGGCGAAGCGCGCGATGGCAAATTCGCGAAGAGCGCTTCCGAGCGGTTGCGACTGGAAGCGCGCGGCATAGTTGAGCCACAGGACGAATCCGCTCAGCACGAAGAACATTGTCATTCCGATGCTGCTGACTTGTGCGATGAGCTCGGGCAGCAGGCCTTGCGCCAACGACGGGGCGCCATGGCCGACGGCGACCGTTGCGGCCGCGACGAAGCGTAAGCCGGTCAGCGAGCCGATGAAGCGTTGCTCGTTCACTTTGAGGGATGGTCCTGATGCTTGGGAGGCGCTCCGGCTGTTGTAGAAACAGCAGGGCCTGGAGGCAACCCGACGCCGGCCGGAGACGGGATTGCCGCCCGCTCGAGCGACGATCTGGCGTTCAGGCCAGAGATGACTCTGCACCGTGATCGCTCCGACGTCCGCCGTGGCGGCGTTGCACTTGCTGTCAACGAACTGAAAAATAAAGAAAAAATAGCCTTGGCATCGGCGGCCAACGGTCGAGGCGTTTCCCGGCGCGGCACGCGATCGGCGAGAGGGCTGGGCAACAGGCCGACAGAGTTTGAAGAAATCCGGGTAGAGCAGCTCCTGCAGCGGATCGTGCCTGTTGCGAAAAGCCGCCGGGACTCCTCGATCCGCGGGAGGTGACGGCCAGGGCCATGGTCGCACCTGCGTGGGATGCGGAGCCCCCGTCCGGGCGGGGGCCGGGACCGGATTGCAAATGGACTCGCAAACCGGCGGCGGCTAGTTATTTGTCACCCTCCGGCTGGTCATTTTGCATGACGCTGAGCGCTTGAATGAGGACGGAAGCCGCCTTGCCCGCTGCGCCATCTCAGCTCACCGATCAAACCGTCAACACCCAGCTGACGACGAATTGCAATGCGCAGGTGGCTGCAACGTTCGACACGAATGACAGCACCTGGGTGACCTTCTTTTTCAACGGTACGATCCCGTGCTGGAGAGCGCTGGTGTCGATTGGCGAAGTAGAGGTCGAACTGACCGAGGACATTGCAATTGCAGGCATTGTCCTGCGCAAGGGGCTGACGGTGACCATGCACCCGATGGGTCGCTACTACACGGTCACGATGAGCGGGGAGATTGTCGATTCCGGAAAGGAGAGCAGCTTTACCGGATTCGTGCTCGGCTCGTTCATCCGGTCCGCAGCGATGAAGCGTGCGATGCAGATGCTTCGGAAACAAGTCAGCCGCTGAGCGGCGCCCGGCTTCGCCTGAAATGTAAACACCAGAATGTGACCGGGCGTTGGGGGAAGACTGTGATCTGGCCCGATTGACCACCGTCGCGAACCCTGTTACACGCCACAACCTCTGATAGATTTCAATCATTGGTAGCTTATTCGATTTTCCATTCGTTTCAGCCGTGCCGGCAGTTGCGTACTGCGGGTTTTGATCTGTGTTTTATAAAAGGAGATAGCCATGGCTCATCATGAAGGCGTTCGTTTTTCGGCTCCTGCTGTCGTTACTACTCCCACAAGCCCCAACACGGAGGTCGTCGCGACGCCGACGGGCGATCAAAACAACACGACGCAGCTCGTGTTCGAGTATCAGGGGCGCATTCCGGTCTGGACGCCGGTGGTCTCGCAGGCACAACCTCAGGTCGTTTTGGCGGCTGACATCACGATCGGCGCAACGACTTGGCGCAAGGGCATTACGATCCAGTATGCGGCGCTGGGATCGACCCAGTACACCGTGACCATCATCTCGGGCGAGATCGTGGACGATCGTGGGCTCTACTTGCTCCAGGGCGTGACGCTCGGCATCTTCCCGATCGGTTTGGATGTCAAGGCAGCGCCATCCGCGACCGCGCGGACCGAGGAATATCCGCGCGCGGCCTTCACGGCGCTGCCGACGGTGAACACCCCGACCAGCCCGAACAGCAACGTGGTGACGACGCCGAGCGGCGACACCAACAACACGACCTACGTCTCATTCCAGTATCAGGGACGAATTCCGGTCTGGACGCCGATCGTCTCGCAGTCCCAGATCACTGCGGTCCTCGCCGCTGATATCACGATCGGCGCGACGACGTGGAAGGCGGGCATCACGGTGCAATATGCTGCGCTGGGCTCGGCGCAATATACGGTGACCATCATCAAGGGCGACATCATCGACGATCGCGCCCTCTATTCACTGGCGGGCACCTTGCTCGGCATTTTCCCGATCGGGTGATACGAGCATGGACGCGTCTGCGTCAGCGCAGTTCGAGCAGGTCGGCTCCTCTGCGATTTACGAGACCAGGGTTGCCGGCTCGGTTGGCTGGGCCGGCTACCTTCTCGGCACGGGCTCGTCTCTGCCACCGTTCATCAATTACGACGACTCGCTGAAGAAGTACGGTGGCAGTTATCTGTTTGCGACACAGCGGCCCGCCGATCTCGATCGGGATCCCGGCGGGTTCGCCGGGCGTGTCCGGGCCTATATCAGCAAGGCGACGCGCAATCGTGCTGTCGTCTGGCTCGCGTCGGCCAACCCGGTCGCGTTCGGCGACTTCGAGCGCTATGGCGTCTCCTTCATCAATCTGCCGCCGGTCTACCAGGTCTCGGGCAACCTGAACCTGTGGTTTGCCAGCAACGCCAAATTCTACATCCTCGACCAGAGCCGGATCGATATCGAGGGTGGGGCGCTGCGCCTGTCGGGCTCGGCGCTGAGTTCACCTCCGTTCATCGGCTTTTCGGGCAAGGGCGACAACCCGCTCGGCATTCGGCTTGCGCCGACCTCCAACAATCGCATCTACGCCTATGTGCCGTTCGGCGGCGCCAACACCGGTTGCGTAACCTTCGATGGGCTGCTCGATTCGAAGCAGGCGTTCGTCAGCCAGGGCTTGGAGCAGGGCATCCGCTACGTCATCAACAACAGCGCGACGACGTCGCTGCAAGCTGCGCAATATGCAGCCATGACGGTGGCGGCGTTGCCGTCGCAGCTTTCGATCGCAGGTGCCTTCGACCTCGGCGATCCGGCCAACCGCGTGATCGGCCGAGAGCAGCTCGAGCAGGGGTATCTGCGTTCGGGGTTCGCCATCAAGGGGGGGCCTGCGCTGACGAGCGAATTCCGCACGACCGGCGGGCGTGTCGTGCAACTGACGCCGCTCGGGGCTAGCAGTACGGATACGGCGCCGGCGCTCGGAGCAGGGGGCTTCGCCTTTGCGACCAGCGCCGCGAAGACGGCCGCGGTCGACACTGGCACGACCTATCTCAGCCTGGCCGGCCACTATGCGCTCGGCGCCGATGGCAGTTCGGCGGGGCAGCTTGCGAAGCTGATGGGTGGACTATTCGGATCGGAGGCGCTCAGCTTCAAGGCGTACGACGCCAGCCAGCCCGCAGCGCAGAACGATCGTCTCAACGCCATTCCCTCGAAGCCCGGCTACGCGCCGGTGTTCCCATTCGAGACGGCGGATCTCAACCGTCCCGCGAGCGGTGCCGTTGCGCCGCGCCTGACCGACGACCACCAGACCTCCTGGGTGACCATCGTCGCCGGCAGCGGGACCGTCGACTATCTGGCCGAGCCCGAGGGCAGCGCGATCTACGGTGCGGCCGCGGCCGGCGCCGCGAATGCGGAGATACTCCAATCCGCGCCGCCGTTCATGCCGCTCGCCCAGGGCAACGACAAGACGTTCCCGCTGGCGCCTTATGGAGCTGCTGCGAGTAGCGGCCTCGATGGCGCGACGCTCGTCCAGTTCGAGAGCCAGATCGTGGCCGCAACCCGCAAGTCGCTGATCTCGAGCTATGGCAGCAAGACGTGGTCGGCGCGGGTGCAGGCGGCGCGGGCTCACGCGTTGCGCGGCACGCTGCCGGACGGCCCGAGCGCCGATGGGACGACGCCGCAGGGCTTCATCATCGAGCGAGATCCGACGACGGGGGCCTATCTGAAGGTCAGTATGGCGCAGTCGATCGACCGCGACGGCAACACCCTGCCATTCGCGCTATCCGCTCCCTCCCAGGCGATGCAGGACGCCTTGCAGACCAACCAGCTCTTTCTGGTCGCCGTCAATCCGGAGCCGTTCGGCACAGGCGCCCAGTTCGCCAACACCGTCAATATTGCGGGCTGGACCATGACCGCGGCGGTCGGCGCCGGCGCCTCGGCCACCGCCTACCGCAACGTGATGATCATGAAGTTCTGCTCTGGCTCGTTGCTGGAGCGGGTCACGAATGCCAATCGCTGGACGTCCGCGGAGCAGTTCTCTTTGTTGCCCGGCACACCGCCGGTGACCGCTGCGCTGTCCTACACCGGCCTGTCGCAATGGCTACAGGACTACATCGCGGACGCCATCGCACGCTCGAAGGGACCGTCCGGCCCATTCTACGAGAATTTCGCGCGCATCGCCCAGGATCCGAACTGGACCGGCGTCATCGTGCTCGCGGCCGACCTCGGCCAGCGCGACATGCCGCCGGAGATTGCGGGGCTTGCCGCCGGCATCGACTTCACCCGCTTCAACGCTCATCATTTCGGCTTCACCGTCAGCCGCGTCACGGTCGACGGCCGGAGCGGTCGGATCACGATGCCCCAGGGCAATTCGAGCCTGTTCGGGCTGATCGACTACGAAGATCCGCGCTATGCGATGAACATCTCCAACGGCGTTGCGCCTGACGTGCCGGTGGCGGTGCAGATGAGCGGCGAGTTCGATTTCACCGTGCTGCAGCTGCAGTCGTTGTTCGAGAACGCCAGGCTGACGCGGTTCGACAGCCACGTCCAGCTCTCGGTCGCGGCGCTGTTCGGCGCGCCGGTGTCGCGGC
The DNA here is from genome assembly GCF_032484785.1 of Bradyrhizobium sp. SZCCHNS1050. Taxonomy (NCBI): domain Bacteria; kingdom Pseudomonadati; phylum Pseudomonadota; class Alphaproteobacteria; order Hyphomicrobiales; family Nitrobacteraceae; genus Bradyrhizobium; species Bradyrhizobium sp. SZCCHNS1050. Next base: position 277,930 of record NZ_JAUETR010000003.1, read on the forward strand.
TGTACTCGCGCGGCAAGCCGCAGCCCTTCACGGGAATCGTGCTCAAGGGCAGCTATGTCGATCAGGGCGGCCGCGGCGCCTATGTCTTCGAGCAGAACACGACCAACGTGCTGACCAGCCCGTCGAACGTGCTGCCGGCCGTGGCCTTCGACCGGGTGCAGTTCAACACGATTGGCACCCAGGACCAGGGCGCCACGGTGGCGAGCAACTTCCTCGTCTGGGGGCAGCTCGATTTCACGGCGCTTCAGAGCACCATCGGAGAGACGCTCGACCTGCTGTCGTTCGGCAGTCCGCCGGATACGCCCGAGGAGGCGCTCGGTGTCGGGCTCGCCTTCTCCGGCCTCGTCATCGGCATGACCTATCCGCAGGCGACGCCCGGAGCCAAGAGGTTTGGGGTCGCGACCGGCAACCTGGCCTGGAATCTCAACGGCTCGACGATGCGCGACACCAGCCTGTTCCGCGGCTTCGCGCTGCAACTGAAGAGCTTCGTCAACGCGACCGGTGATCAGAAGCCGTCCGATCTCGGCTTCCTGCCGGTGACGTCGCAGCTCAACCTCACCGAACTCGAGGGGCCCTGGTTCGGGGTGGTCTACGACATCACGCTGGGCGGTCCGGGGGCGCTCGCCTCTGGCGTCGGCTTCCAGTCGCAGCTGCTCGCGGCATGGTCACCGGTCACCACCGGGTCGGATGCGCAGCACGCGGTCTTCATCGGCATGAGCCTGCCGGGCGCGGCGCCCGGCGCCAGCCTGTTCAGCATCCAGGGCGTCATCAAGGTTGCGGTCGGTGCGATCTCGATCCTGCGCCAGCCGGTTCCGACCGCAAAAGGGCGCATGCTGGCCGAGGACGGTCCGAAGTGGTTCTACTGCCTGCGGATCGACGATATCGCCATCAAGATATTCGGCATCGCCAAGCTGCCGCCGTCCGCCAACATCCAGTTCTTCCTGTTCGGCGATCCCGACAACACCGGCAGCCTCGGCTGGTACGCCGCCTATGTCGCCGACGACAATCCGGGCTGCGAGCAGTCGCTCGCATTCGCCGCACGCAAGCCCGAGCTTCAGGAGCCGTCATCATGACGCGGATCCTGTTCTGGAATATCGAAAACTTCTCGGTCAACAAGATCTTTTCGGCCTCGATCAAGCGACAACGCGGGCATGGCGGTCTCAACGACATGCAGAGCGCGATCCAGCGCCGCGCGGTGATCAATGCCGTGCTGGCGGCCGTGCAGCCGGACATCATCGTCATCATCGAGGTGAGCTCGGGCGACAATGCGCCCAACGCTCTGGCGAGCCAGACCGGCGGCATCAATGCGCTCGCCATGGTGCAGTTCGGGCTCAACAACCCCGCCACGATGGTGGCGGGCGGATGGAACGCCGTGCCGCCGCTCTACACCGGGGTCGGTGGGCGCTCAGAGACGGTCGGCATTCTCTATCGCCGCACCAACACCGCTGGCACCCTCAACCGCTACTTCACCGGGCCCAACATCTGGACCGGCGGGCATGGCGGCGTGTCGGTGCCGCCGGGCGGCGGCGTCGCCATGCCGTACAATGGCATGGTGGTGCCCCTCGGTGCCGTCAACGTCAATGGAATGCTGGTGCCTCCGGGCCTGGGCGGAGTGCGCCAGATCCCTGCGGGTGCCCAGCACAATGGCGGCCTCAACGAGGACGTCGTCGCGGCGCGGATCGCCTTCACGACCACGCTCGGCGCTCCTGTTGCCTTTGCCGGGCTGCGCGAGCCGTTCATGGCGACGTTCACCGAGGCCGATAATCTCGGCGTCGTGCAGCGAGACCTCACCATCTTCGGCATCCATTCCCCGCCGAACAATCCGGCGGCGGCGAACTACATCACCACGCTGTCGACGATCAACGACGTCGTCGGCGCTCTGGGCGTAAACGAGACGCGGGTGATCGGCGGCGATTTCAACGTCAACCTGTTCGCCGTCAATGGTACCGCCTCGGGCCTCTATAATCCGCTCACCGGCGGTCCCGGTGCCTACACGCTGCTCGTCAGTCCGACGGCGGTGGGCGTTCCTGTCAATCTCGACCAGTACAAGGGTTATTTCTCCACCCATATCCGCGGCAAGGACAAGACGGCGGCGTCCAAGTTCCTCTGGTCCAACGGCGGCGGGCCGGGACAGAGCTTCTATCCCGGCTACGGCTATGTCGGCTCGAACTTCGTCGCCGCGCCGTTCTACTCGATCGACAACGTCCTGGTCTGGCCGCACAACGGCATGCACAACTATCAGACCACGATCATGAACACGGTGACCGGCACGCCGATGAACGGGGTCATGGCGCCGCCGGACAATCCTCCCCCCGGTGCGATCGCTTTGGCCAACCAGTTCACCGCGCCGCCGATGGGGTGGCCGGGCGCACCGACGGCGGCGAACTATCCGGGGATCGGCGGTGCCGGAAATCTGACCGGCTGGAGCAACTACGGACGCGTTCGCAACACCAGCGATCACTTCGGCATCTCTGCCGACATCTGAGGGAGCGCCGGCTGATGAGCGCTATCGACAATCTCCGCGCCGCTGTCGAAGCCGCCGCCGGCGACACCGCCTTCGCGCTCGATGCCGCCTTCCTGACGGCGGGCCTCGCCGATCCCGCCGTGAAGGTCCCCGCCGACTACGACGCCTGGCTGAGCCAGGCCTTCTTCCTCAAGGCCGCGGCCGACTTCAAGGTGACGGTGGCAAAATCCGATGTCGGGCCCGTCGAAGGGACGGCGTTCACGGTGCAGTCGGCGACGATCCCGTTCATCGGCGCCGCGACCCCGCTGGCCGCGAAGGCCACGCTTGTGTTCACCGTGGACGGCGACCAACTGATCGTGCAGGCCGAGGCGACGCCGTCGAACTGGACCTGGACCAGCAGCTTCGCCTTCATGGGCGGCTTCCCGTTCAATCAGTTCGGCACCCTGAAGAACGTCAGCTTCGTGTTCTCGACGGCGACCGGCACCTACCCGTATGGCGACTCCGCGGGGCGTGCCGTGAGCGGCGGCGCGGTGCAGAATTTCGTTGCCAAGGTCGCTCTGCCGGATGTCGCCAAGCCGTTCCTGCTGCTGTTTCCCGGCCTCAACGCGCCGACCGGCGATCTGCTGCTGAGCGGCGCGCTCAACATGGGCATCTTCAACGGCGAGACGGTGCTGTTCCCGCCGGGGCAGTTGCGGGCCGCGATCCAGGACGGCACGTTCAAGCTCGCATCGCAGTTCACGGTCAGGGATCCGAGCCTGGCTCTGACCATTCCCGCGCCCGATGGCGCCGATGAGGTCGACGGCGTGCTGGTGCTGGCCGATCCCGCCGATCCGGATGCCGGAGATCAGGCGCCGACGCTCGCGATCTCCTCGCAGTTCGACGTCGGCAGCACCGGCTCCTATCAGCTCGACGTCGAGATCACACCCGGCGCCGATGCCAACTATTCGGTGGCACTTGCCGTCGTCGAAGGCGGCGCGCCGCTGACGCCGGCCACGGTGATCGAGGTGATGGGCGGCAATGGCGGCTATCTCGCCGCGACTCCCGATGTGCTGCAGCAGTTCCTCGCCTTTGTCGGTCTCAACGGCTTCTCGATCGCCGGCACGCTCGGCCGCTCGCCGACGATCACGGCGGTCTCGATCGAGATCGGCAGCTCGAAGGATACGAGCTGGCAAATCCTGCCGCCGACCGGGGTGCTCGACTTCAAGATCACGAGCTTCGCGCTGCAATGGTCGATGGCCTATCCGTTCGACGGCACCAAGCGGCAACAGACCTACGACTTCACGACCGAATTCGTACTGGCGCCGAGCGTCTTCAAGGGGCCCGACGGCGAGGGCGACGGCGTGTTCACCGTCCAGTTCACCTCCGCGAAGCAGTTCTTCGCATCCTTCGCCGGGACCGCGAAGCTGAGCGACTTCCTGACGGCACTGTCCGGCGGTGCCGTCGTGCTCGACGTCGAGAATGTCGGCGATTTCGAACTTGGCGACATCGCGGTCGCGGTCGACTACGGCGCGCAGAGCTTTCAGTTCGACGCCGGCTTCAGCCTCACGCTCAATCTGCTCAAGATCAACAACCAGCCGATCCTTGCCGTGCGAGAGGGGACGGTCTCGATCGCGGCGCAGACTCCGACGCAGACGCCAGACGGGGGCAATGCGACGACGCTGCTGCGGGCGGCGCCGCTGCCGATGCTCCGGACCTCGCGAGGGGGCGCGCTGCAAACCGCCTCGCAGACGCAATGGAAGTCGAGCGTCGGAGGCTTCCTCGATGTCGGCCCGTTGCACACCAAGGTCAGCGTGACCTATGACGGGTTCGAAACGCCGAAGCGGTGGGACCTCGCCGCCTCGCTGGAGGAATCGCTCGAGGTCTCGGACCTGATCAACCAGTTCTTTTCGCCCGGCAGCGCCTACGGTTTCCCGAGCTTCCTGCCCGGCGACCTCATCATCTCCGAATTCGCGATCACCGCGACCATTCCGGCCGAGCAGGGCGAGCTGAAGACGAGCTACGACATCACCGTCGGCTTCAGCTGGACGTTCGCCTTCGGCGATCAGACCGTCGGCATCGATCCGGCGCGGCTCGGCGTCAGCTATGACGGCCAGAAGCCGGCCCAGCAGCAGTTCTCCGGCTTCGCGCAAGGCACCTGGATCTACTCGGCGATCAACCTCAAGCTCACGATGGGCTATGAGTTCAGGACGACGGAGGCGGGCTCCAACAACATTCTGTTCGTCGAGTGGGAGGGTTTTCGAGCGGATTGGGAGAGCGGCAAGGAGCTGGTCACGTTCAGCCTCAAGGGCTGGAGCATCGGCTCGCTGGTGCAGGCGCTGGTGCGTACGCTCGGCAATCCTTACTTCACGCTGGATTCGCCATGGGACCTGCTCAACCAGATCTCGCTCGATGCGCTGCGTGTCAACGTCTCGCTCAAGAGCGGCGAGAGCTTCTCGCAGCGCCTGTCGGCCAGCTACGAGCTGTCGAGCCCGATCAATCTCGGCTTCATCAGCATCACCGCGCTGACCTTCCGTCGCGGCACCGACGGAAAGGTGACGCTCGCCATCGAGGGCTCGAGCCCACTGGTCGCCGACGATCCGGCGTTCAAGAATCTGCTCGATCCCGCCAAGGGGCAGGACGTGCAGAACCTGCCGTCGGTGCCCGGCCGGGGCGAGGAATGGTTCAAGCTCTTCCTGCTGGTGCTTGGGCAGCGCATCGGCATCACCGGCCATTCCAGCTTCAACAGTACCAAGGAGGTGATCTGCGCACTGCAGTCTGTCCCCAGCACGACGGGCAAGATGAATCCGGTCGATCCCAATGCGGACGACGGCGGGACGCCCGGACTGCCCTATTACGACCAGTCCAACGACTGGCTCATTGCCGGGCATCTCGGCCTGATGAAGGTGGCCGGCGCCTGGTCGATCGATGCCATGCTGGTGTTCAATGACCCGAATCTCTACGGCCTGCGGCTGGCACTCGCCGGCGAGAAGATGGGCGGGCTCGCCAACCTCGTCGTCGACATCCTCTACAAGAAGATCACCGACGACATCGGCGTCTACCAGATCGACTTCACCTTCCCGGACATCATCCGCAACCTCAATTTCGGTGCGGTGTCGATCACGCTGCCGCAGCTCGGGATCAAGGTCTACACCAACGGCGATTTCTTCATCGACATCGGCTTCCCGTACAATCTCGATTTCCGTCGCTCCTTCTCGATCTCGGTGATCGTGTACGGCGTGCCGGTGCTGGGCGCGGGCGGCTTCTACATCGGAAAACTGTCTAACGCGACCTCGACCAAGATCCCGAAGACCAACCTCGGCACTTTCGATCCGGTCATCGAGTTCGGCATCGGGTTGCAGCTCGGCCTGGGCTACAATTTCGAGAAGGGGCCGCTGAAGGCGGGCTTTGCGCTCACCGTCTTCGGCATCGTCGAAGGCGTCGTGGCGCCGTGGCATCCCTATGACCCCGCGCGCACGCTGGCATCGCGCGCCAGCAGCAGCGCGCTGCAGAGCGACTATTATTTCAAGCTGTCGGGAACGGTCGGCATCATTGGCCTGCTGTACGGCAGCGTCGATTTCGCGATCATTTCAGCCTCGGTCAATGTCAAGATCGTGCTGTCGATCCAGCTCACCTATGAGAGCTATCGCGAGATTCCGGTGGTCGCCAACGCGAGCGTGACGATCAGCCTCAAGGTCAAGATCAATCTCGGCCTGTTCTCGATCTCCATCAGCCTGTCGTTCTCGGCCCAGGTCTCTGCGACCTTCGTGATCGGACAGACCAGCACGGCGCCATGGGAGGTTCAGGGGGCACGCGCCGACGCGCTGCTGATGCAGCGGGCTCACGCGCGCGGACCGGACGCGGCCATGCGGCTGGCGCGCAGCTTGAAGCCGCGACCGAAGCGGCTCGGGCCCGCTAGCGCCCGCCGGATGGGCCTTGCCGCCGCAGATGGCAACAAGCCGAAGCTGTCGCTGATGGCGGGCGCGCAGTACACCGTGCTTGCTCCGGAGGCAGCCACCGATGCAGCCTCGAACCAGGGGGCATTCGTGCTCCTGCTCGCAATGGACGCGCCGGATGCCGCGGCGAGCGCGCCGTCCACCACCAAGACGTCCTTCGACGTGCTGGCCGAGGTCTACTTCCCCTGGATCATCGACGCACTGGGAAACGAGAGCGGGGATGCGGCCGAGCTCGCCGAGACGCTGGCCATGTCGGTGACGCTCACCCAGCTCGAGGCCTATGTCGCGCGTCTCGCCGACACGGCCGATCCGTTCCTGTCGATCAAGGGCCTGCTGCAGTTCCTGGCCGACGGTTTCACGCTCGACATCTTCAATCCGGCGACGGCGCAATCGTCGGGGCTGAAGACCAAGCTCGATGCCGGTTCGGTACTGTTTCCGGTGTTCGACGGATTGAAGCTGCAGGTCCCCGGCATGTCCGGTGGCGAGACCGCGCCGATTGCGTTCGAGACCTACACCACGGCCACGCCCGGCTATGCGACCGCGGTCAGCAAGATATTCGCGCAGGTCGCCGCGAACATCGAGGCCCAGAACAAGGAAACGCGCCGGCTTGCCGCGGAGACCGATACGAGCTCGGCGGAGTCGATGGCGGCCCTGGTGTTCGTCGACACCTTCACGCTGATCGCGCGCCAACTGCTCCAGGCCGCGGCCGACGCGCTGCAGAGCTATGCCTATCCGCTGACCCCGACGAGCAGCATCGGTGCCATTCTCGATGAGCTCAACGGGATCGCCGGCAACGCCTTGACGATTGCGGATATCGTACAGCCCAACGTCGACCATGCCTTGGGGGCCGGGCTGTCGCTGCATATCGACGGCCTCGAATATGTGGTGCAGAGCGGGGACACCCTGCAAGGCATCGCCGGCCGCTATTCCGATGCGGCGTTGCCGCCGCGCTGGACCACGACGCCAGACCGCCTGATCGTGTCCAACCGGGCCCGTCACATGCTGCAGGGCGGCGTCGTCCTGCTGCTCACCAACAGCCATGGCCAGGAGCAGATCTGTGTGACGCGGCAGGGCGACAGCTTCGACGACATCGCGCTGCAGCTTGGCGCGATCTCGATCGACGCGCTCGCTGCACAGAGCGTGCTCTACGGCGTCGCCGGCCTGCTGCAGCCGACCTTGCCGCTCGCGATCTGGCCGATCGCCTACAGGACCGCAGGGACCTCCGGCCCGTCATCCGATACCTTGTCGACGGTCGCGAGCCTGTTCCAGACCACTGCGGTTGCAGTGGCGGACGCCAATCGCGGCGTCGCCGGCCTGTTCTCGGTGCAGGCGGAGCGCGGCCTGCTCACGGTCGGCAGTCTTCAGGCCCTGTCGGTCGGCGCGTTGTGGTCGGCCATCGCGGCCACGGGCCAGGTCGGGCAGACCGCCGGCATGGTCTCGCGCTTCCTGGTCTATGGATTGCGGCTGCCGGTCCGGGACGGACTGACCCTGTCGCCTGCGTTCCTCTATCCGAGGACGCAATCGGGCTACGGCGTCTATCAGCTCACGGGCCAGCAATTCCCGACGCCCAGTTCTGCCACGAGCTACAAGGTCGGCTTCGCACGCGAGACTCAGAGCCACGGCGTCCCGCTCGATTTCATCTTGCTGAACGACACCACCGACCTCAGCATGGACGTCGATCTGAGCCAGGCCTATGCCGCGCTGAACGTCGTCGTCAGCTGGGCCAGGGCGCCGGGCAATTTCGTCCCGAGCCCGACGTTTGCGGCGCTGCCGCTCGCCGAGCGTCAGCCGCGGCCGTTTACCGCCAGCGGCTACGCGCGCTGGTCGAGCGGATCCGTCGCGAGCCTGTTGGCTCTGACGAACCGCAGCGGCGTGGCCGCGGCGGCCGATGCCGGCGCGCAGGTGCAGCCGACGCTGTGGAGCCTGCCGCCGGCGCAGACCAATCTGGTCGCCACGCGGGAGCAGTCGATCCGCGCCGTCATGCCGGATCTCCGCTCGACCTTCGCGCTGCTGCCGAAGTTCCAGCCGCAGACCGGGCGCAGCAATCCCGCGACCGGACGCACCGACTATGCGGACCTGGGGCGCTGGGCCTGGTGCACGCGGCTCGATATTGAGATCAAGCGTCTGCCGGACGCGGCGGCGCTGGCTGCTCAGGGCACCGGCGCAGGCGATCTGCCGAGCGGTCCGGCATCGGCGCCGTCGCTGCCGTTCGTCTATGAGCTCGTCGGACCCAGCTCGGAGGACGCGGTGCGGCTGCAGCGCATCCTGACCGCCATGGATGCGCTGGGCGAAGGCATCGCCTCCGCCGTCTTCCTGCTCTACAACCAGTCCGGACCCGGCGCGCCGATGCTGGTGACGCCTGCGGACGCCGACTTCCTCGCCTTTATCACCCAGACCAACCTGTCGACCGAGACCAATCCTGCGGCGGCGCTGCGCCTGATGCTGAGCGCCGAGGACGCTCCGCCGCGCGGCATTGCCAATTCGCCGGCGCAGTTCATCCGCCTGATGTGGGAGCTCAGCACGGTCCGCAGCGGCGGCTACTATCTCTACTACGAGAACGTCGAAAGCGAGGAAGGCCTGCCGGCGGCCGTCTTCGATTCCTCCGGCTCTGGCATCGTGACAATGGTCGTGACGTTCGCGGCGCAGGGCAGCGAGTCCTTCGGCACCACGCTTCCCGACTTCGTCAACGCCTTCGTGACGACCGACGCTGTCGATCCGCAGAGCGATCTGGTACAGACGGTGTCGCTCGCCTCGACCGCCCAGACGGCACCGGTTGCGGCGGGAGCATCGCTCGATGCGCTCGCGGCGATCTACGGCCCCGGGCCCGGGCGGATCGCCGAGGTCAACGCGACCAAGCCGCTCGCCGCGGGCGCGCTGGTGCCGATCGTGGGCGCGGTGCGCCAACTGACCGACGCGGATCTGGTTCGCGGCACCGGGGGGGCCATCGACGCGCAGGCCACGCTCGACAAGCTCGCCAGACTGTTCTCAGCCGGTGCAGTCCATCCGATCACCGGCCAGGACATCGCCACATTCAATCCACAAGTCGCTGTTGCGCTGGCCGCCGTGTTCTACATCCCGCCGCTGGCCTATCAGGTCAGTTCCTCGGCCGCGCCCGGGATGAGCTTTGCCAGCATGGCCTCCTATTACGGGTTGGATGTCGACCTGATCGCCCGTGGCGCCAGCGCAGCGCCCGGGCTGTTCCCGGTCAATGCCGTGCTCGATCTCGATCCGCAGCTGTTCTCCCTGCGCGACCAGTTGCCACCGCAGAACATCGGGTTCTCGTTGACGCGCGACAATCTCGGCCTTCCGCCGGACGATCCAGCGGCGCCGGACTTTGCCAAGAAGACGATGTATCAGCTCTACACCTCGCTGGCCGCGGGACTCGCGGGCAACGTCTTCTACAAGGCTACTCCGCTGGGCATGCCGTTCGGTCCCCAAGACCATGACGACGATGAGTCCAGCGCGTTCGAGAGCCATGCGCGCTCGGCGCGGACGCGCGGCGACCGCCTGGCGCAGGTCGCGATCGCCGATCTCGACTATCGCCAGTCCATCGGCATTGGGGCGCAGTTCGCGCTGGTCAACGCCGCGCCGGACCCGTTTGATCCGGATCTGCCGCCGAAGGCGGCCAATCCCTATCTCGGCGTCGGCACCATGGCGCAGGTCGCGCTGCAATGGCGCGATATCTTCGGCAACACCACGGTGACACCGTTCGAGGCGCCGCCGCAAGGGTACCGCGGCGCGCTCAACGGGGCTGCGGTGTCGATGCTGTACCGCGATGAGCTGATCGGGCTGGGGTCCTGGATCAATACCAATGCCAGCTACAGCTATGACGCGGCGGGCGGTGCCGCGTTCAAGCTCGCATTGTCCCTCAACGCCGCCGCCTATGCCGGACCGGACGGAGCGGCGCGGGCCGCCGACGATCTCTCGCTCTACACCCGAATCTACTATCAGCTGCATCAGGATTATTCCGCCGATGTCGCCGTTCCCGTGCCGGGCGTCTCCGGTAACGCGGTGGCGATGCGGCTGTCGAATTCGCTGATGGCAAAGCCCGATGTGGATCTTGGCGATGCGCAGGCGGACATCATTCGCGGCTATGTGCGCGCGTGCGTGCTGTATCTGAAGCTCGTGACGCGCGGCCAGGCGCCCGCAGCCCCGGCTGTGACCTTGTCGCTTCCGGTCGACGTCAATGCGATCGCCGCCGGCAACATCCTCGAGCTCGATGTCACGCTCACGTTCAGCCGCAATCCGCTGCTGGTCGACCCGGCGGTGGCGGCGTTGCAGGGCGGCACCGGCGTGGCCGCGGCGATCCTGCCGCGTGCCGACGGCGACGGCAATGTATCCTACACGGAGTTCAGCAAGATCGTCGAAACGGTCTTCGTCACCGCCGACTGGTATCTCAAGGTCGGGCAGGGCCTGTCCCGCGACGGTGAGGATGCGGCCGACGGCGCTCAGCAGCTCTGGGCCGTCCGCTTCGGCAAGGCGGCCGGGCAGGGCATCCATTTCAAGCTGGGCACGTCACCGAGCTATTTCGCGCCGAAGCCGATCGCCAAGGCGCTTGCCAGCGGCGATGCGACGATCACGCGCTATGACAGCGGCGACACCGACACGCTGCATCTCGACGGTGTCGATCTGAACCAATGGTTCCAGAGCGCGCTGGATGCCATCGATCAGTTCCTGTCGGCCGACTACGCGCCGCACGCGTTCATCCTCGACCGGATCGACGGGGTGACCGATCCGCTCAAGGACGGTTCGCTGGGAAGCGTGCTGTCGACCAAGGAATCGCTGGCCGATACGATCAGCCTGAAGACGCTGCCGGTGCTGTCGACCAGCGCGGGCGATCCTTCAACCGGATTCGCCGCCAGCGAGAAGCTGCGCCAGCAGCTGCTCAATCAGCTTGGCGCAGCCTATCGGGCCGGTGCGGCCGTCGTGTTCGGATTGACCGAGGTGACCGGCGGAGGCGATAGCAACCCGGCCGGTCCGCCGAACCTCTACGGTCAGCCGGGCGGCAGCATCAAGGGCGCCGCGGACAATCAGAATTTCACGCTGACGCCGACGCGCGTCCCGCTCGGCGAAGTCTACGATCCCGCCAGCAAGACCTGGTACGATTCGCGGCTGGCCTTCGTGTTCGCCACCAAGAACGTCGTCGACCAGGCCTATGTGCCGCTCGAGCTCACGCTCTCGCTCACTCATCTCGAATTCGAGCGGCGTACCGTCCCCGGAATCGACGGCTATGTCGATTCGCGATGGCTCGCCTTCGTCAACGGGCCGTTCAGCTATCCGCTGGGGACGCAGGTCACCAACATTCCCGTGGTCAACCGCGATCTGCCGACGCCGCCGACGGTCTCCGCGCAGCAGGCGCGGCAGCTCACCGGCGAGGGCACGACCGATCCATCGAAGCTGAATGCCTGGGGTTATTCGTTCGACTACCTCTATCAGCAGGCGGCAGCCGACGCAGTGTCCTGCACGATGGAGTTCAACCGGCCGACCGAGCCGACGCTGCGCGGCTCGGCCAGGTTGAGCGGCGAGCCCGACCTGTTCACCGCGCTCGCTCAATTCGTCACCAACTATCCGGCGATCCTGCGCGACCTCAACCAGTATCTGGTCGGCATCGATGGCGCTGAGCCGGATCCGGCGACACTGGCCGCCGCGCGCAAGGCGACCGCCGCCTTTGCGCTGGAGACCAGGCAGATCGCGGATGCCTATGTGCGGGAGACGGTTGGAGCCGCCAAGCTCGCGACGGCGCCCGCGCATGTGATCGTGAAGTTTCTGTCGACGCTCGACAGCACCAGCGACGGGCACGCGCGCACCAATCTCGTCAACATCACCATCGATGGAACGGCGGCGAGCTGGAATGCGGCGGCCAACACGATCTCGAACGGCACCACCACGCTTCCGGCGCCTGCGATCGCGATTGCACCCGAGCTCTATACGCCCCAGGCCGTGCCTCCGGCAGAGCTGCCCGTCGGCGTGCAGATCGCCTACGTCTATGCGCGTCAGGTCGACGGCAAGACGGTTTATCTTGGCGAAGAGGAGGCACGTGGGTTGCCGGCCCGAACCGTTTCGATCGCTCCGCTCGACGTGCTGCTATACCAGAGCGGCTGGGCGTCGGTGTTCGTGCAGCGCAATCTCGCGCTGTTCCCGCTGGCAGATCTCAAGACCACCAGCACCAACCCGGCGTTCCTGTTCCAGACGCCGGAGGTGCGGTTTGCGTCCACGGTGGTTCCGCAGCTGAACTACACGGCGTTCTCGCTCGACGCGATGTCGGGGGCGACCGGTGACCTCGATGCGCGCCTGACGACGTTCTTCGCGGGGCTCTATGCCGGCGGCAATGGCGGCACCAGCGACGAGGTCGCGATGCAGGGCATGTACAGCTATGAGATCGTGGCCGGCCAGCCGTCGATCCCGCGCGTACGGCTGCCGATCAACCTGCTGACGCCGACCCCGTCAGCGGTCGATCCGGGCGTGAAGCCGCCCTTCGTGGCCCCGTTCGCGCAGATGATCGATACGTGGCGGGCGACGACGAAGCCAACGACGTCGGGCCGTGCCCGCGTCGAGATCGAGCTGAAGGTCTTCGGTGGGGTCGGCGATGCGACGCAGCCGTTGATCCAGGTCGGCCGGCTCACTCACGAGGTCACGACCGCTTGAGGCCGTCGGTCCCGGCATCGAGACTGCGGCGGTCGCCGGAGATGATCTCGACATGCCGCCCGCAGCGTCGGGTGGTACGGGCTCAAGGGTCGAGTGCTGGGTCGGGTGATGACTGGCGCGCTCGGAGAGATTCGAACTCCCGACCCTCGGAATCGAAATCCGATGCTCTATCCAGCTGAGCTACGAGCGCGCGATGCGGGCCAAATCTCCCGCGTCACCGGGATACCAGACTTGGATGGCCAAGGCCAGCCTCCGCAGGACATGAACGGTCGTGCGCCGAAGCTGGCGGGGCGTCCATGGATGGCGTCAGAAGCAGGGATGCCGGCGTCGGTCCTGGCCGATATAGGCCGCCGAGCTCTGGTAGCAGTGGTTGGTGGAAGGACCGTCATAGAACGCAAAGGTGCCGGGCAGCGGGCCGGGGCCATAATTGTGCAGAAAGCTGATGGCGTAGGGCAGCCCGTGGTGGTGGCGATGATGCCGATGATGGCTGCGCGCCTCGGACGTGGCCGGCACCAGGGCGGCAATTGACACGATCAAGGCGGCGGCGAGGGATGCGAGCTTGCTCATGACTTTTCTTCTCCGGAAAACGACGTCAAGGCCGGCCGTCTGGCTGATAGCCTAACGCGGAAGTGGCGGAAAGGGTGCGCAAAAGGCGATAACCCGTCAAAATTTTGGCCTTTTCCGCGTGCTTAAGAAGATCATGACAAGGTCCGGCAAGTGCCGTCGTGCATTGGGCCCGAGCCGTTGTCGCGACAGCGCCAGAAAAGACCGGGTTTGCCGTCCGATCCATGAATCGCCTGATCCCAAGCGTCGTGCTCCTGCTGGTCGCCGCTAGCCCGGCGTGTGCGGATTTGCACATTACGCGCGACCATGGTGGCTACATCGAAGAGTACAAGGCCAAGTACAGGCACGTCAGGGAAACGCGTCAGCGCGTCATCATCGACGGCATCTGCAATTCCGCCTGCACGCTCGTCTTCGGCTTCGTGCCGCTCAACAGGATCTGCGTCACGCCGAGGGCCAGCCTCGGCTTCCACCAGGCCTATTACGACAAGGCGTTCACGTTCGGCATCAAGGTCACCAGCATGGAGGGGACGTCCGAGCTGATGTCCTATTACCCCGATTCGGTGAAGGACTGGATCCGGCGCAACGGCGGGCTCACCACCGAGATGAAGCGGATCAAGAACGGCATCGAGCTCTGGAAGATCGTCGACCCCTGTCCCGACGTCTGGTGAGGGCACCGCCCGCACAGAATCTCTGTCCCAGCAGACCTCTGCCGGCAATCCGATCGCAAGCCGGCCCGGCGTCCGCGAGGCATCACCGGTCGCTGCGTCGCGCCGCGGATGCCAGGTCCCGGCTCCCAACCGCACGGCGACAAACGAAACAATCCAGCGCCAGATCGTCCCCACTACCGGGCACTGGATTGTTTCGCCAAGACCATCAGCGAAGGTGACGAGTCGCCTTCGGTCCCGAGCCAGGCAGAATCAGCGCTTGGCCTTCTTCGTCTTCTTCGCCGCTTTCTTGGTGGCCTTCTTGGCCGTCTTCTTCGCAGCTTTCTTGGCCGCCTTCTTCACGGTCTTCTTGGCGGACTTCTTGGTCGCGACCTTCTTGGCCTTGGCGGCGGCCCGCTTGGGTGCAGCCCTCTTGGAGGTCTTCTTCGCGGTCTTCTTGGCCGCTCGTCGGGCCTTAGGCGCCGTCGTGATCACCGGATCCTTCGGCACCTCGGCGGGCATGCTGGTCTCGGTCGCGGTCGGATCAGAGAGTGGAGTGTCGTCCATATCGGGTCCCCCGATTTGTTGGAAACCCTGCGACGATAGCTGGATTCTCTGTACTGTCAAAGCGCGCCCCAACTAATCACTTGTGCGCAAGCTTGCGTAGGCTGCCAGCGCGCGCTCCCGCCCGGGCTTGTGATCCACGATCGGCGCCGGGTAGGTGCGGCCGAGTTCAACCCCGGCCTCGGCGAGCTCGAGCGGCTTCGCCGCCCAGGGCTGGTGGATCAGCGTGGCCGGCAGGCGCGCCAGCTCCGGCACCCAGCGGCGGACATAGGTCCCGCGAGAATCGAATTTTTCGCCCTGCAGCACGGGATTGAAGACGCGGAAGTAGGGCGCGGCGTCGGCGCCCGATCCCGCAACCCATTGCCAACTTGCCGGATTGCTGCCCGGGTCGGCGTCGACCAGCGTGTCCCAGAACCACTGTTCGCCGAGCCGCCAGTCGATCAGAAGGTGCTTCACGAGCAGCGAGGCGACCACCATGCGGACGCGGTTGTGCATGCTCCCGGTATGCCAGAGCTCGCGCATCCCGGCATCGACGATCGGATAACCGGTTCGCCCGCGCTGCCAGGCCTGCAGCGCTGAATGATCCTGCGCCCAGGGAAAGGCATCGAAGGCCGGCTGCAGATTGCTGGTTGCGAGGTCGGGATTGTTGTAGAGCAGGTGGCGGCTGAACTCGCGCCAGCCGAGCTCACTCAGGAACTTGTCGATGCCGGCGGCGGAAGCTGGACGCTCGGCGGCGGCAAATCGCGCCGCATGCCAGACCTGGCGCGGGCTGATCTCGCCGAAACGCAGATGCGGCGACAGCCGGGAGGTCGCCTCGATGTCGGGCCGGTCGCGATCGGCGGCATAGGTCTGCACGGCCGTTTCGAGAAAGCTGGCGAGGCGCGCCTGTGCCGCGCGCTCGCCGGCTTGCCATGACGCTCGCAGGCCGCCGGCCCAGTCGGGCTTGCGCGGCTCGAGCGCGAGCTCACCGATCGGCAAGCTTGCGCCGCCGGGGGCGTGCGACAGCCGGGCCGGCCGCGGCAGTGGCTTCGGCGGATCACCCAGAGCGAGCACACGCTTCCAGAACGGTGTGAACACGCGCGGGCCGCGCCCATCCTTGCCGCGCAACTCGGCCGGATCGACCAGAAGGTCATCGGGAAACACGCGTGAAGAGACGCCGATCTCGGCGAGCGCTGCTTCGACGCGGGCAGCCACGGCGCGGGGGCCGGCCTGCGCGACATCGTTCCAATACACCGCGCTGGCCCTGGTTTGGCGCGCCAGCTCGCCGAGCACCTTGGCCGCGGAGCCGCGCCGGATCACGAGCTCGGCGCCGAGCGCATGTAGTTCGGCCTGGAGTGCACGCAACGATTGCGCGAGCCACCAGCGCGCCGCGCCGCCGAGCGGACGCAACCCAGGGCTTTCCTGATCGTGGACGTAACTACAAACGATCCGCGTGCCCGACTTCGCTGCTTCATGCAACGCGGGGTGGTCGGACAGCCGCAGGCTCTCGCGAAACCATACGATGATGGGGGAGGAGGACATGATCGGGTATCTTATTGCCGTCTTTATCGAGAGTTCCGGTATTCTACGCTCCGGAAAATAACCGCTTTGAAACCAACTACGGGCAGTTTGAGATTCAGTTGCAGTTCCCCTGGAAGGTTTATCTCGTGTCCGTCAAATTGAAGCTCGGCACCAAGGCGCTGATCGGCGCCGTTGTCGTGATCGCTCTGAACACAGCTCTCGTGGTCGGCGCGGCGTACTGGTCGCTGTCCTCCGATTTCACGGATCGTGCCAAACGCGACATCGAAGGCAATCTGCGCACCTTCGCGCTGACGTTCACCGAAACGTTCGGCGACGCGAAAGTCAGCGTGCAGAACGGCGTCGTTACGCGCATCGAGATTCCGGCGATTCCCGAGATCAAGGATCACGCGATCGTCGATCGCGCGGTGTCCTATGTCGGCGGCAGCGCCACGCTGTTCGTGGTTGATGACAGCGGCCAGTTCGTCCGCCGTTCGACCAATGTGAAGAAGGAGAATGGCGACCGCGCCGTGGGCACCCAGCTTGCCGCGGATCATCCGGCGCAGGCGCTGCTGCGCCGCGGCGAGGCCTACAAGGGCCCCGCGACGCTGTTCGGCAAGTCGTTCATGACCGCTTATTTTCCTGTCACCAATCCGGCTGGAAAGGTGATCGGCATTCTCTATGTCGGCGTGCCCATGGCCGAGCTCGACGCCATGCTGTCGCAGGCGATGCGGACCATGGTCGTCGCCGCTGCGATCGCCGCGCTGCTGGTGCTCGGCTTGACCATGCTGGCGGTACGCCGCGTCACCAAGCCTCTCGCCGCGGTGACCGATGCGCTCACCGCCATCGCCGAGGGCCGCGAGGACGTTGCGATCAAGTCCGATGACCGCAGCGACGAGATCGGTGAGATCGCCCGCAGCCTGGTCGTGTTCCGCAGTGCCGCGAGCGAGCGGCGCCGGATGCGCGAGGAGCAGACCGCTGCGGCCGCAGCGGCTGTCGAGCAGTGCAAGGCCGAGCTGCAGCGTTTCGTCGATTCGTTCCAGGCCAGCATCGGCGGCATCATCGAGAACGTCTTGACCTCGTCGGGCGAGTTCGAGCGCGAGGCGCGCCAGCTCACCCAGACGGCGCGCACCACCGCCGACCTGTCCGGCCACTCGGCCGGCGCGTCGGAGACCGCATCCGAGCACGTCCGCACTGCGGCTGCTGCATCGGACGAGCTGTCCGGCTCGATCGCCGAGATCATCCGCCGCGTGCAGGAGTCCAACGCCATCGCCGCTGAGGCGGTCAACCAGGCGACCGCGACCGACCAGCGCATCAAGGAGCTGTCCGACGCCGGCAACCGCATCGGCGACGTCGTCAAGCTGATCACCTCGATCGCCGAGCAGACCAACCTGCTGGCGCTCAACGCCACCATCGAGGCCGCCCGTGCCGGTGATGCCGGCCGCGGCTTCGCGGTGGTCGCTCAGGAGGTCAAGACCCTGGCCGGCCAGACTGCCAAGGCGACGGAGGAGATCTCCAGCCAGATCGCCAACATGCAGACCGTGACCCAGGAATCGGTCGACGCCATCAAGGCGATCGGCTCGACCATCGAGCGCATCAACGGGATCGCCGCCTCGATCTCCGCCGCCGTCGAACAGCAGCGCGCCGCTACGCAGAACATCACCCAGAGCGTCCGCTCGGCCGCAACCGGCACCGCAGAGGTCGTCGAGAACATCCGCAGCGCGGCGCGCGGGGCAGGCGAGACCGGCGAAAGCTCCAACCGGATGTTCGCCTCGGCCCAGGCGCTGTCCGGCGAGAGCCTGCGGCTGAAGGCCGAGGTGCAGAAGTTCCTCGACGGCATGCGCGCGGCCTGACACGGCTGCTCACCCGTAGAGCAATCGTGGCAGGATGGTCACGATGCCCGGAAACAGCGTGAGCAGAAGCACGAAGCCGATCATGATGACGAGGTAGGGGGCGGTCCCGCGCGCGATGTAGCCGAGACCGTCCTCCGTCAGGCCCAGGATCACGAACAGTGCCCGGGACGACAACAGAGATCTGCGCAAGCGTCTCAAGACATGACCTCGCATTCCCGCGGCATGAGCAGCCCGAGTTCTGCGGCCTGTTTACCCTCCGCAAAACGAGAGGGCGCAGGGAATGCCGGGTGAAGGCCTCACCCATGGCCCGCCTGCGAAAAAAATGCAGGCGGCAGGTACCACAGGCAAAGCCGATCAACCGGCATTCCCTGCGCGATGTCTTCACGCTTATACGCAGTCTCCCTGGTGCGCCGAGCGTGTTGGCCACCATGATCCGCGCGGCGCGTTAGCGCCGTCGCGAACGTGACACCAGCTTCGGGGTGTCAGGACGCTGCGACTTCACGTCCGCGATCATGCCGGTCGTCTGCGCGAAACGCGCGTCCGGCATGGTTCGCGGCCACCGCATCCCGCACCGACGTTCGTGACGACGCGTACGTCCCTCTGCATGGGGCAGGACGACGCGGATCATACACGATTTACGAGAAAACGAAAGAGAAGAATTCGGCCTTTTCGAAATTGGCCGGGCGACCTCCCGGCGACGGTCAGGCGTGATTGCTGTCTCCGCGGCCAGGCTCGATCTTCTGATCCGGTCTCTGCAGGGCCGCATACACGGCGCCCAGCACGACGCTATACGCCTCGACCATCGCCAGCGAAAGCAGCGCCGGGCCGGCGCCCAGGCCGAGCGACGTTGCGAACGGTCCAAGGCCGATGGCGGGAAACAACCCGATTCCGAGCAGCAGCCAGCCGGCAAGCCCGAGCAGGAAGCCTTTGGCGACACCGCTGCCGCCGGGCAGGCGGTGGAAGAAGCGCCCGAACAGCAGGCCGATCAGGAAGGCTCCGTTGAGCTGCGAGAGCAACCACAGCGGCGCCCCATCATGCATCGCTCGGGCGAACAGGGGCGAGAGCGTGTCGAGAAGCGCCGTGGCGGGATCGAACTGCGGCAACAGGTGAAGCCCGCTCTTGAGCTCCATCAGGCCGATATGCGCCAGCGTCCCGCAGCCCGATGCGACCGTCGATGTCCATATCCAGCGATAGCTGCGTATCGTTGTCATCTCCTCAGTTCGCCATGGCTCTGCAGTGATCCGTTGATCTTGCTCAAGCACGAAAGCTCGCCGCGCGCTTAGTTTGCGCAAACTCATCGGTGCCACGTCAAGGAGTTCTGCCATGCGATTAGATCCACGCGCGCTGGTCTTCGCGGCCGCAATCGTGACCGTCACCGCCGCACCGGCCTTTGCCCAGCCGGGCGCGGGCGGACCAGGGTGGGGCCCGGGCATGATGATGGGGCCGGGGATGATGGGCGGTCGGGGCTTCGGCTTCCTGTGCAATCCCCGCATGGCCGGATTTGCCGAATGGCGGATGTCGCAGATCGAGGCCGCCATCAAGCCGAACGACACGCAGCGGGCGCGGCTCGATGATCTCAAGGCGGCATCGGCCAAGGCCGCGGAGCTGATCACGAAGGACTGCCCGGCGACGCCGCCGGTCAAGGCGACCGACCGCCTCGCACTGGCGGAACAGCGCCTCGACACGATGCAGCAGGCGATCAAGATCGTCCGCCCGGCGTTTCAGGCGCTGTACGACTCGCTCGATGACAAGCAGAAGGCGGCCATGGACGCCAGCGGTCCGCGCAACTGGGGCTGGCATCACTGGCATTGGCCGTGGAGCGACGAGTAGCCGAGACCTGGCGCGGCAGTGGCCGCGCGTCTCGCCGTCCCGGCCGCGCGGCCGTCGACCATCGGTGTCGTCCGGGCGGGCTGGGCGCACTGAGCAGGACGGCATTTGACCGTTCACGGCCCTCGTGTTCCGGCGCGGCATGGCGTAAAGCAGCCGGATCGAAACGAGGTTTCCCGTCACTTGTCCTTTCCCACGACGAATCCGCCGCTCGCCCGCGCCCTGGCCGAGCGCAATTATGAGACTCCGACGCCCGTACAGCTCGCCGTGCTTGCACATGACGCCGTCGACCGTGACCTGCTGGTTTCGGCGCAGACCGGCTCGGGCAAGACCGTGGCCTATGGGCTGGCGCTTGCGAAGAACCTGCTCGGCGAGACCGAGCGGTTTGCGCGGGCGACCGCGCCGCTGGCGCTGATCGTGGCGCCGACGCGCGAGCTTGCCTTGCAGGTGCAGCGCGAGCTCGCATGGCTCTATCAGCACGCCGGCGCGCGCGTCGTCTCCTGCGTCGGCGGCATGGATCCGCGCCGCGAGCAGCGCGAGCTCGAGGCGGGCGCCCATATCGTGGTCGGCACGCCCGGGCGGCTGTGCGACCATCTGCGGCGCGGGCGTCTCGACATCTCGGAATTGAAGGCCGTGGTGCTCGACGAGGCCGACGAGATGCTCAATCTCGGCTTTCGCGAGGACCTCGAGTTCATCCTCGAGACCACGCCGGAAACGCGCCGGACCCTGCTGTTCTCGGCGACCTTCCCGCGCGGCATCGTGGCGCTGGCCAAGCAGTATCAGGACGACGCGTTCCGGATCGAGGTCGAGGGCGACGAAGGCGGGCATGCCGACATCGAGTACCGCGCCATCCGCATCGCCGCCGACGATGTCGAGCACGCGGTCGTCAACGTGCTGCGCTTCTACGAGTCGCCGAGCGCGATCGTATTCTGCAACACCCGCGAGAAGGTGCGCCATCTGCAGGCGGCGTTGCTGGAACGCGGTTTTTCCGTCGTCGCGCTGTCGGGTGAGCTGACCCAGAACGAGCGGACCACGGCGCTGCAGTCGCTGCGCGACGGGCGCGCGCGGGTGTGCGTGGCAACCGACGTCGCAGCACGCGGCATCGATCTCGCCAAGCTCGACCTCGTGGTCCACGCCGAGCTGCCGAACGATCCCGAGGTGATGCAGCATCGCTCAGGCCGCACCGGCCGCGCCGGCCGCAAGGGCGTGAGCGTGCTGCTGGTGCCGCCGGCGCGGCGGCGGCGGGCGGAAACGCTGCTGAACCTCGCCGGCATCGAGGCCGCGTGGGGCGCGGCGCCGCAAGCTGATGAGATCCGCAAGCTCGATCAGGAGCGCATGCTCCACGACCAGGTGTTCACCGAGGAGACGACGGCGGAGGATCTGGCGCTCGCGCAGGCGCTGCTGGCGGAGCGGTCGGCCGAGGACATCGCCGCCGCATTGGCGCGGCTCTATCGCGCGCGGCTGCCGTCGCCCGAGGACATTCTCGACCCGGGCCAGGATCGCGGCCGTGCGCGGGAGGATCGCGGTCGCGACACCGCCAGGCCGGCGCGCGGCGAGGAGCGGCCGCCGGCGCCCCGAACGAAGACAGGAAAGCCGTCGGCGCGCCACGGCATGGGCGAGCCGAGCGTCTGGTTCCGGGCGGCGATCGGGCGCAGGAAGAATGCGGAAGCGCGCTGGCTGCTGCCGATGATCTGCCGCCGCGGCGGCATCGACAAGCACGACATCGGCGCCATCAAGATCCAGGACACGACGACCGAGTTCGAGATCGCCGCGCGCGTCGCCGACGCTTTCACTGCGAACATCCGCCGTCCCGACAAGGAGGACAATATTCGGATCGAGCCGCTGGCGGGCGCGCCCTCGGGGCAGGCGTCGCCGGACAAGCCGCGCGCCGACAAGCGGCCGCCGCGGCGCGAGGCGGACGAGACGGCCTACCATCCGCTGCAGCGCGATGAGCCGCGCGGGGGAAGGGACGCCAAGCCGCGCGGCAAGCCGCATCGCGAGGGGCCGGCGAAACCCGGCCAACAGCCGGCGTTCGCGAACAAAAAGCAGCATCGCGACAAGTCCAGCCACGGCGGACAGACGTATTCAGACAGACCCTCGCGGGCGAAGGCGCCGGGTGGAAAGAAGGCCAAGGCCAAGCGCCGCGGCTGATCGGCCCGGCCCGGGCGGGGGGGCTGCCGTCGCTCCGCGTTATCGGCAGGTGAGCCACCAGGGAGGAGCCGCGCATGAGCCGGTACGCCGTTCTGTATTTCGCGACACTGGCCGTGCTGCTCGGCTTCGACATCCCGTTCCTGAGCGTCGTCGCCAGGGGCTTCTTCCAGTCGCAGGTCGGCGAGATGCTGGGCGAGATCCGCCCCGTGCCGGCGGTGCTGTTCTATCTGCTCTATGTCGTGGGCGTGCTGATCTTCGTCAGCGGGACGGCCGACGCGACATGGCGCTCGACCTTGCTCTACGGCGCGCTGTTCGGGCTGTTCTGCTATGCGACCTTCGAGCTGACGTCGCTGGCGATGCTCAAGCAATGGACCTGGGCGGTGGTGGCGGTCGACATCAGCTGGGGCGTGTTCGTCACTGCGGTGTCGGCGACACTCGGGCTGCTGATCGCGGACTGGGCGACGCCACGGGGCTGAAGTGGCGTCGGCCCGAAGCGCTCAGAGTTCGAGCCCAGTCTATCGAGATCCCGGGTCCGCCTCTGCGAGGCGTCCCGGGATGACGTCGTTAAACGTCGTTTGCCGCCGTCACTTCGGCTGCGGCACCACGCGCAGATACGGCTTCGGCGCCTTCCAGCCATTCGGATAGATCGTCTTGGCCTCGTCGTCGGACACCGAGCCGGCGATGATGACGTCCTCACCCTGCTTCCAGTCGGCCGGGGTGGCGACGCGGTGCTTGGAGGTGAGCTGCAGCGAGTCGATGACGCGGAGAATTTCCTGGAAGTTGCGCCCGGTCGTCATCGGGTAGACCAGGATCAGCTTGATCTTCTTGTCGGGCCCGATGATGAAGACGTTGCGGACGGTCTGGTTGTCGGCCGCGCTGCGCTTGGACGGGTCCCCGGAGATCGCCGCCGGCAGCATGTCGTAGAGCTTGGAGACGTTGTAGTCGGTGTCGCCGATCATCGGGTAGTTCGGCGCGGCACCCTGCGTCTCGCGAATGTCCTCGGACCACTTGGCGTGGTTCTCCACCGGGTCGACCGACAGGCCCATCAGCTTGACGCCGCGCTTGTCGAACTCCGGTTTCAGCCGCGCCAGCGCGCCGAGCTCGGTGGTGCAGACCGGGGTGAAATCCTTCGGATGCGAGAACAAGAGGGCCCAGCTGTCGCCGATCCAGTCGTGGAATTTGATCTTGCCTTCGGTGGTTTGCGCCTCGAAGTCCGGGGCAGTGGAGCCGATCTGGAGAGCCATGGCAGTCCTCAATTCATTGCAGTGGCGGAAATAAATTCTTCTAAACACTATAGGAAATACTGCTCCTCAAGGGAACTGTCTCACGAGAAAGAGAAAAAGATTTCCCTGGAACTCACGGAGCCAACAACTTCTTTTGAGTTTCCTGGCTGCGACGAAACATCCGTGAGACGACCGGTTGCCCAGATTTCGCCATCTGGCGGTCGCAACACGCCGCCCCCTGACGCCCCTCGGCATTGAACCGTGATCGAGGTCACTGCGGCAAATCGGCAACCGATACAAAAACCCACAGCACCGTTTCGAACCGTTAACCACTCGTTCAGACGCGCGCCGACAAGGTGGGTCAACACAGCAACTGAGAAGAGAACATGGCTACCTCTGCACCAAAAACCATCGGCATCGATGGTCTCGAACCGTCCTCCTGTGAGACCGCTGCTTTCGCGCTCGGCATCGTGCGCGACGGCGTGATCACCGGCGAGGGCCCGACCACCGCGGGACGCGTGCATTTCTCCCGGGTGCTCGATGCCGATGACGCGGCCTGGTGCGCGCGCATCCTCACCGCCGCTGCGGTGAACGATGCCCCGGTGAGCCGTGCCGAAGCCGAGGCCCTGTTCGCGATCGACCAGGCCGCGACCGAACGCAACGATAACGGCCGGTTCGAGGACCTGCTCGCCAAGGCGATTGCGCATCACACCGCCTCCGCATCCGGCCTGCCGGTGCCGCCGCGCAGCGTCGCGCTGGCCGCCGAGACCGACATCGCGAGCTGGGCGCCGGCCAATGCGCGCGGCGTCCGCACCGACGTGCTGGAATGGGTCGCCAAGCAGATGCGCGGCAAGCGCCAGGGCAACCGCGTCCTGAGAGCCATGGTCGCGACGCTCGTCGGCGTCACCGTGCTGCCGCTGGCGCAACTGCCGTCGATGATCGACATCGGGATGTAAGCGCGTCGCGTTCATCCCACGGCACGAGTTAGACGAGCGCGATGATCTCATCGCGCTCTTTTCGTTTTGACCGGCGGCGGTCGCATCACGGCTCTTGATGGCGCCGCCCGGCCGGTGAATCAATCGGCGGTGATGCGACCGAACACGGAGATGTCGAAGATGAGCCGATGGAGCTTCGCCGCGCGTCTGTTCGCGGTGGCGGCGACGGCGCTGCTGCTCATGATGGCCTGGCAGACCTTTCCGCTGATCCAGGCCGAGCTGCTCGGCCTCCGCGCCAAGCCGCGCGAGATCACGCCGCGCGGCGACCTCGCCGCCGACGAGAAGAGTACGATCGCACTGTTCGAGAGCCGCAGCGGCTCGGTCGTGTTCATCACGACCGTCCAACAATCGGTCAACCCGTGGACCGGCAACGCGCAGCAGGAGCGCTCCGGCACCGGCTCCGGTTTCGTGTGGGACGACCTTGGCCACGTCGTCACCAATTATCACGTCATCGAGGGCGCGACCGAGGCGCTGGTCAGCCTGACCGATGGACGCTCGTTCCGCGCAGCGCTGGTCGGCGCCAGTCCGGAAAACGATCTGGCGGTGCTGGTGATCGGCGTCGGCGTCGACCGGCCTAAGCCGCTGCCGATCGGCACCAGCGCCGACCTCAAGGTCGGGCAGAAGGTGTTCGCGATCGGCAATCCCTTCGGCCTCAGCAGCACGCTGACCACAGGCATCGTCTCGGCGCTCAATCGGAACCTGCAGGTCACACAGGACCGGGTCTTGAATGGACTGATCCAGACCGATGCCGCGATCAATCCCGGCAATTCCGGCGGACCGCTGCTCGACAGCGCGGGGCGGCTGATCGGCGTCAACACCGCGATCTACAGCCCCTCGGGCGCGTCCGCCGGCATCGGCTTCGCGGTGCCCGTCGACAAGGTCAACCGCATCGTGCCGCGCCTGATCGCCAGCGGCCGCTACGTCACGCCGAGCCTCGGCATCCGCACCGATCCGAAGGCCAACGAGGCGCTGTCGGCGCGTCTCGGCCTGTCCGGTGTGTTCGTGCTCGACGTCGAACAGGATTCCGCGGCCGACAAGGCCGGGTTGGTCCCGGCGCGGCTGACCCGCGACGGCGGCTTTGCGCTCGGCGACGTCGTGCTGGCGATCGATGGACAGGCGGTGGAGTCGCCCGAGGACATGACGCGCGCACTGGAGAACAAGAACCCGGGCGATCGGGTGGTGCTGCGCGTGCTCCGCGGCGGCAAGACGATCGAGGTCCGGGTGACGCTCGATGTCGCGCGGTGAGGTGGTCGTGAAGCAGCGGGATGTTTCCACGCGTCATTGCGAGCGCAGCGAAGCAATCCAGAGTGGTGGGCGGGACTCTGGATTGCTTCGCTGCGCTCGCAATGACGTGGAGAAAGTAGTGGCTCGCAAGGCGAAACAGTATGCGGGACGACGTCCCCGGGTTTGCTTCCGCTCGCCCGGGGAGGAATGTATTCGCGTTGTCTGACTACCTCATCACCGCCGTCTTCTTCGGCGCCTCGTCGTCGAGCCCCACGGTGCGGCCGGGGAAGCCGGCGACGTCGAAATAGCGCTGGGCGCCGACGCGCTGCAGCTTCAGCACGGTGCGCAGGCCGCCGGCGGCCGGGTCCGACTTGATGACGTCCGACGTCGCCTTCGGCGTTGTGCCGTTCGGCATCGCCTCGGTCATGATGCGGCCGATCAGTCTTCCCTTCGGCGCGACCTTGAGGTCGAGCAGCCTGGCCGCGGTGATGCCGACATCGGCATTGCTGACGGGCAGGGGATCGACGAAGCCGGCCTTGAAGTCGGGTCCGATGGCCGCCATGAAGTTGTAGGTGTCGCCGCGGCCGAACGAGCCGTGCATGCCCTGGCCCTGGCGCAGCACGGTGTCGGCGACCTCGACCTGGCAGTTGGACGGCTGGTCGCAGCCCGGCGCGACGTAGGAGCGGAAATTGACCACGATCGCCGGGTGCGGCGTCACCGCCTTGCCCTGCAGGTTGATCCGCGACAGCGGCAGCGTGCCGGGAATCTCGCCAAGCTTGTCGTCGACGAAGATGCCGGAGACGTAGTCCTGCGCCAGCAGCGCCTTGACGGTGCGGCGGGCGAGCTTCCTGTCGTTGTTGGGCAGATAGATCAGGTCGGAGCCGCCATTGGTGGCGACGACGAGGTCGGGCTTGGCGGGATCCTTGCCGAGTACGCCGTTGCCGGCCTTCGGGTGCTTGCCCTCAGGTACGGCCGCGTTCTTGTCGTTGGGATCGAACAGCGGCAGGTCGAGCGCCTTGGCGAGGTCGATCGCCAGGAAGCCCATCGGCAGGAAATCCTTCGGCGTGTCGTCGTAGCTGACCTTGGCCGATGGCGAGGTCTTGCTCTCCTTGGAGATGGTCGAGAAGCCGTGGTCGGCCTGGACCATGATGTTGGTCGAGGCGGCGAGCCCGAGATCGTCGAGCGCCTTGCGCAGCGCCGCCAGATTGTCGTCGGCATTCCTGATGCCGGCCATCGACGTCGGGCCATTGATGCCCGGCGTGATGGTGTTGAGGCTGTCGCCGTGATTGTGCTGGCTGCCGTCCGGGTCGCGCGACCAGAACACCAGAACGAACGGCTTGTTGCGGGCCTTGAACATCGGCAGCACCGCCTTGGTGGCGACGTCGACCATGTAGGCCTGCTGCGCGACGTTGGCCGAGGTCGTGCCCGGCGTCTTGGCGTCGCCCGCCTTTCCGTTGTCGCCGCGCGACGGCGTCGCCAGCGGCAGGCCGGCCTTGGTCATGGCGTCCTTGACCTCGTCGGTCACCGGCACGCCATTCTTGTTGCCGGTGGAGTCGTCGATCACGATCGAGGAGGTCGCGCCGGGCTTGCAAGGGCAGCCGGTGTGGTCGAACAGATAGGTCGGGCCGAGCTTGCCGATCGCGGCGGTCGAATAACCGGCCTTGCGGGCAAGCTTCAGGATCGTGTCCTCGTTGAGGTAGTCGCCGTTGAAATGCTCGTCGATGTCGCCGAGCACGGCGTCGTTCTCGATGAAGGGCACGACGGTATCGCCGGCCGGCGCCGAGGTGTAGCCCGTGAAGATCGTGTTCGAGAATGTGCCGGTGTCGCCGAGATAGTGGCCGGTCGCCATGGCCGAGCCGTTGGCCATCGTGAAGGTCGGAAACAGCGAGTGCGAATTCTTGAAGTTGACGCCCTTGTCGCGGACGGCGGCCATGGCCGGGGCGGTCTCCGGCGTCACCTTGAGCGCACGCAGGCCGTCGGGAATGAACAGGATGAGATTATGGGGGGTGGCGTTCTGCGCAAATGCGGCTCCAGACGACAGCAAGGTCAGTCCGGCGCACAGCAGCACGAGCGGGCGGCGCATTGAAAACTCCTGAAGGCAATCGGCGGAATCGCGGCGTCTCGCCGCAGGGAAGAGCTTTAGTTTTGCCGGGTGACAGTTTTGTTACAAGAGGCTCGGAGGCCGCCGACAGCGCTCCGGGCAGGATTTTCTTGCGGCGGGCTCGTCGGTGGCAGGAACTAGGGTATGGCTTTCTGGTTGTCGGCTCACAATCAACAGGAGCACACCATGCCTGCCGACAAAGACCTCAACGAGCTCTTCCTCGATACCCTCAAGGACATCTACTACGCCGAGAAGCAGATCCTGAAGACGCTGCCGAAAATGGCCAAGGCGGCGCAGTCGGAGAAGCTGGCGGCGGCGTTCGAGAAGCACCAGGAGGAGACCGAAGGCCAGATCGAGCGGCTCGAGCAGATTTTCGAGCTGATCGGCAAGCCCGCCCGCGGCAAGAAGTGCGATGCGATCGAGGGCATCATCGATGAGGGCAAGGAGATCATGGACGAGTACAAGGGGACCCAGGCGCTCGACGCCGGCCTTCTTGCTGCAGCGCAGGCGGTCGAGCACTACGAGATGTCGCGCTATGGCACCCTGAAGGCCTGGGCCCTCAAGCTCAACCTGCCGAAAGCCGCCAAGCTGCTCGACCAGACGCTGAATGAAGAGCGGAAGACCGACGAGACGCTGACCAAGATCGCTGAGACCGCGGTCAACTACGAAGCTGCGGCCTGATCGTCAGGTCGATCGTGACCCCAACGCCGCCGCCAGCGTGCCACCAGCGCCGGCGGCGTCGTCACGAGTCGCACCTTTGGAGGCTGGTTGGAGCCTGCCAAGGTGCCGACCTCGATCTTCTCCCGCCGGTTTGCGTCTTTCCCTGCGTTCTGACGAGACAGGGGTGCGAGTCAGCCGCTGCCTATCGGATGGTCCCGATCCCGGCCAGGATGAGGTCGATGCCGGCAAGAAACTGCTCGCGGTCGTCGTGCTCGCGCAGGTCCGTCGCCACGCGATGGACGAACGGGTACTCGGCGGAATCGAGCTGCGCCCATTGCGCGGCGACCGATCCGAGGAACGCCGCGCGGTCCGTCTCGCGCGGCAGCAGGCGGGCGTTCGCGGCGTTCTGCCCGGCCACGCCGAGGATGTAGTTCACGAGCGCAGACGCGGCATCGAACAGGGCTCTTTCGGGGACACCGAGCGTCTGGAGCCGTCCGCCGACGCTTTCGACGATCTGCAGCATCGCGGACCGCCACGGTTCACGGAAAAGCTGGGCACCCACCCACGGGTGGGCGTCGATCGCATCGAACACCCCGAGCGCAACGACACGGATCGCCTGTCGCGGCTCGGCATCGCCGCCGACGCCGGTCATGACACGGGCAATGACGTCATCGGTGGCCGCTGCGAGCAAGTCGCTCTTGTTGGCGACGTGCCAGTAGATCGCCCCGCTCCCGGTTGCCAGCCGAGCCGCGAGCGCGCGGAAGGTCAGAGCGCTTTCGCCGCCGGCGTCCAGGATCTCGATCGCCGCCTCGACGATCTTCTCCTTCGAGAGCGCGTCCGCGCGCCGTTCCGTCCGTATTGATCTGGTCGCCATGACCATCATCTTGACATGATTGGAACGTTGTTCCAATCCACTTCTATGGAACGGTGTTCCAGGCCGATTGAAAGGCAGATGATGACGACACCCGTCACGATCGTCGGTGCGGGCCTCGGTGGCCTCACGCTCGCACGCGTCCTCCATGTCCACGGCGTCCCGGTGACGATCTATGAGGCGGAGCCGTCCGCGGAAGCTCGGACGCAAGGCGGCCAGCTCGATATTCACGAGCACGACGGGCAACGTGCCCTCGCAGACGCCGGCCTCATCGACGCGTTCCGTGCGATCATCCATGAGGGCGGCGCGGCTTCGCGCGTGCTCGACCCGCATGGCACGGTGCTGCTCGCACAGGCCGATGACGGTCGACGCCCCGAGGTGTTGCGCGGCGATCTGCGGCGGCTTCTTCTCGATTCCCTTCCAGATGAGACGATCCGGTGGGGCAAGAAGCTGACCGGCGCCGTGCCCCTCGGCGACCACAGGCATGAACTGAGATTCGCGGACGGGTCGAGCGTGGTCACGAGCCTCCTGGTCGGCGCCGACGGCGCCTGGTCGAAGGTTCGGCCGCTGTTGTCGGCCGCCAAGCCGGAATATGTCGGCACGACGTTCATTGAGACCTACCTGCATGACGCCGACGAGCGGCACACCGCGGCGGCCGAGGCGGTCGGCGGCGGCGCATTGTTCGCGCTCGCTCCGGGACAGGGGATCTTCGCGCACCGCGAGGCGGATCGCGTTCTTCACGCCTACGTCGCGCTGAACCGCTCCGCCGCGTGGATCGCCGGCATCGACTTCACGGACGCTGCCGCTGCGACCGCCCGGATCGCGGCCGAGTTCGACGGATGGGCGCCCGCGCTCACCGCGCTGATCACCGACGGCGAAACCCCGCCGGTCCCGCGTATGATCCACACGCTTCCGAACGACCATCGATGGGACCGTGTGCCCGGAGTGACGCTTCTCGGTGATGCCGCGCACCTGGCGCCGCCGGCGGGCGAGGGCGCGAACCTGGCGATGTTTGACGGCGCCGAGCTCGGCAAGGCAATTGCCGCCCACCCCGGCGACATCGAAGCGGCACTCACCGTCTACGAAGAGGCGTTATTCCCGCGCAGCGAGTCGGCGGCCGCGGGCGCGCACATGATCCTCGAACTCTGCCTCGGCGACAGCGCGCCATTCGGGCTCGTCGACTTCTTCAACGGAGCCCTGGAGCGGTAGGGGCGGGCTCCCACACTCATCAACGTGCCCATCGCAAATCAATCGATGTCAGATCGCTGCCGCCAGCGCCGCGATCAGCGCCGGCGGCGTTGCGACGAGTCCGATCTTGAGAAACTGCCAGGCGGTTACCTCGATCTTCTCGCGCCGTAACGCCGTCAGCCAAAGGATGGTGGCAAGCGAGCCTGTGACCGAGATGTTCGGGCCGAGATCGACCCCGATCAGGATGGCCCGGATGACCTCATGCGGCAGGTGGTCGCTGGCGGCGACGGAGCCCGCAACCAGGCCGACCGGCAGGTTGTTGGCGATGTTGTCGGCCACCGCGGTGATCAGGCCTGCGGCCCACGCCGTGCCGTGCGGCGACGACGTCACGCCCTGGTGCAACCAGGCGCTGAGCTGTCCGGTCGCGCCGGCGCGGCTTAGACCCTCCACCATCACGAACAGGCCGCCGACCAGTGGCAGCACACCCCATGAGATGCCGCGGATCACTGGCCAAGGCGATTGCCGGCTGACCAGCAGGATCGCGGTCGCCGTGACGACGCCACAGACGAAGGTCGGCAGGCCGAGTTGCACGTCGAGCGCCGAGGCAGTCAGAAGCACCGCTGCGATGGCGCCGATCCCGAACGCGGCGAGCCGGCCCTCGCGGCTCAGGTGCGGCTTCTCGACATCGGTGCGCAGCGTCTCCTCACGGAGCGCGCGGCGCTGGGTCAGCCACAGCGCGACATAGGTCAGGGCGATCGCGGCCATCGAGGGCAGGGTGAACTGGCGCAGCCATTCGGTGAGATGCGGCATGCGTTCGCCGAACACGACCAGATTGGCCGGATTGGAGATCGGCAGCACGAAGCTCGCGGCATTGGCGATGAAGGCGCAGACGTACAGATAAGGCAGCGGCGAGGCGCCGGCGGCGCGGGTGGCGGCATAGACGGCCGGCGTCAGCACGATCGCGGTGGCATCGTTGGAGAGCAGCACGGTGACCAGGGTGCCGACCGCATAGACCAGCAGGAACAGGAGCTGCGGCGAGCCGCGCGCATGCTCCACCGCATAGGCCGCCAGATAGTCGAACAGGCCCTCGCGGCGCGCCAGCTCGGCAATCAGCATCATGCCGATCAGGAACAGATAGACGTCGACGCCCTTGCGGATGCCGGTGAGCGCTTCAGCGACAGGCAGCAGGCCGAGCGCGACCAGCAGGATCGCGCCGGCGACGGCCCACACGGCCTCGGGCAGCCGGAAGGGGCGGATGATGACGCCAGCGGTGGCGGGAATGATAATGGCGTAGGCGAGCCAGGTATCGTGCAGGAACATGATCAGGGATCGATAGAGCAAATCATTCGGCGGGGATAGCGGGCGAGGGCGCCGCATTCGAGTGCGCGGCCTCTGCTCCACCGGTCTCGGGAAGCAGCAGCCAGCATACGATCACGGCGAGCGCGGCCGCCGCGCCGAGCACCAGGAATGCGGCGCTGTAGCCGCTATGGACGACGACCAGGCCCGCCAGCGCGGTCGACAGCGCCGCGCCAATGCTCTGCGCTGTGATCACAGCGCCCTGGGCGATGTTGAAGCGTCCGGTGCCGCGCATCAGGTCCGCGACGATCACCGGCATGATCGCGCCGAAGATGCCGGCGCCGACGCCGTCCAGCAGCTGCACGCCGACCAGCCACGCCTTGTCGTCCGATAGCGTATAGAGCACCGCGCGCAGCGGCAGGATCAGCAGCGCCGTCAGGAAGAAGCGCTTGTGGCCCCAGCGGTCGGCGCGGACGCCGACCAGCAGCGCCATCGGTACCATCACGAGCTGGGCCGCGGCGATGCAGGCCGACATCAGGCTGGTGCCGAGATTCTTGTCCTGCAGCGCCAGCTTCTGGCCGACCAGCGGCAGCATGGCGGCGTTGGCGAGGTGAAACAGCGCGACGCAGACCGCGAAGATCAGCAGCGGACGGCAGGTCAGGAGAATGCTGAGGCCCGAGGGCTGCTCGCCCCGCTTCGGGCGATTGCCCTCCGCCTGATGCGCCAGTCCGCGCGCGACGTCATGGTCGATGGCGCGTTCGGGGATGGCGAGCACGCTGATGAGGCTACCGGCCGACGTCACCGCCATCAGATAGAACACCGCCGACGGTCCGAGCGCGTAGGCGGCAGCGCCGGCGATGACGGCGCCGACCGTGTTGCCGGCATGGTTGAAGGTCTCGTTGCGGCCGACCCGCGCGGTGAAGGCTTTGGCGCCGACGATCCCGAGCGACACCGCCGCGATCGCCGGCGCGAAGATCACGCCGGCGGCATAGGCGATGCTCTGCGAGATCGCGACCGGCCAGAAGCTGGTCATGAGAGGTAACAGCAGCGAAGCGGCCGTGACGACGATCGCGGCTGATATCATGACCAGCCGTTTTGCCCTGGTGGCGTCGACCAGCGCGCCGGCGGGCGTCTGCGCGACGATGCCCGCGATCGTTGCGAGCGACATCACGACGCCGATCGAGGCCTCGTCCCATTTCTGCTCGGTCAGGAGATAGATCGCGAGATAAGGGCCGAGCCCGTCACGCACATCGGCCAGGAAGAAATTGGTGGTGTCGAGTGCATGGCCGGCGCGGGCCAGGTCCTTGCCGCTATCGAAGTCCGCCATGCCGCCTCGTTGCGCGTGATCCATCGCAACAGCGGTGTACGCCATTTGGTTCCGCAGGGCCCTCGGTGTGACCCACTCCGTCCACGTGGCATTCCGGGGCGCGCGAAGCGCGCACTACCTACTCAGCGCGGCAGCGGCGCCTTCTCGGCCATCGCCTTGCGCAGGATGCGCGACAGCGACTCCACCGAATAGGGCTTCTTGATCAGCTCGAAGCCGTGATGGGCGTTCTCCGCGAGCACGTGGCTGTAGCCGGATGTCAGCACCACCGGCAGGCCGGGATAGCGGTCGCGGATGATGCCGGCGAGCTCCAGGCCGTTGATGCCGGGCATGATGACGTCGGAGAACACGAGGTCGACCGCGAATTCGTCGTTCGCCAGGATTGCCAGCGCATCGGCGGCATTGGCGACGCGGCGCGTCACATAGCCGAGATCCTCGAGCAGCTCGGTCGAGAACTGCCCCACCTCGTCATTGTCCTCGACCACGAGCACGCGGTAGCCGCGCCCGATGGTCGCCGGCTCGATGCGCGCGGAGCCGGCTTCCGTGCCGGATTGCGGAGCCGTGGCCTGCGGCAGATAGATCGTGAAGGTCGCGCCGTCGCCGATGCGGCTGTCGACCGCGATGTCGCCTTCGGACTGCTTGGCGAAGCCGAACGCCTGGCTGAGGCCGAGACCCGTGCCCTTGCCGACCTCCTTGGTGGTGAAGAAGGGTTCGAAGATTGCGTTGAGATGTTGAGGCGCGATGCCGCCCCCGGTGTCGGCGACCGAAATCGCGATGAAGGCACCGGGCCGGGTGCTCTGGCCACGCAAGGCCGGGATGCTCTCGGTCCGCTGCACGCCGATCTTCAGATGTCCTTCACCGTTCATGGCGTCGCGCGCATTGACGGCGAGATTGATGAGCGCGGTCTGGAATTGCGCGACGTCGGCGAGGGTGAACAGCCCGCTGTCCGTGACCGCGAGCTCGATCTGGATGCGGCTGCCGACGAGAGGACGGATCAGTTGCACGACGCTCTCGACCTGCTCGCCAACATTGAACACCTGCGGCGCCAAGGGTTGTCGCCGCGCGAAGGCCAGGAGCTGCGCGGTCAGCTTCGAGGCGCGCTCCACCGTCTCCGAGATCGCATCGACATAGCGCCGGCGCCGCTCCTCGGGAAGATCGCGGCGGCGCAGGAAGTCGGTGGCCGAGCGGATGATGGTGAGCAGGTTGTTGAAGTCGTGTGCGACGCCGCCGGTGAGCTGGCCGATCGCCTCCATCTTCTGCGACTGCCGCAACAGCTCCTCACCCTGGATGCGCTCGGTCACGTCGATCGCCTCGGCGACCGCGCCGGTCACGACATCATGCTGGTCGAACAGCGGCCGCATCGAAAGCTCGAAATGCCGCTGGCCGCTGGCGAAGTCGAGCCGCATCTCGGTCCGAAAGCTCTCGCCGGCGAGAACGCGGGCGAACGCCTTGCGCAGCATCTCGGTCACGCCCGGCGTATGGGTGAACCAGGGCGCATCCCAGAGCGGCTGGCCGATGACGTTCACTTCACCGGCGCGCATGCCGGCGACCGCGATGCGGTTGGCATGCATCACGCGGCCCTCGACGTCGAGGATGGCCTGATACTGATTGCTGGTGTCGAAGATCGCGCGCATGCGCGCTTCATTGGCCTCGAGCTGGGCGGTGCGCTCCCTGATCCGCTCTTCGAGGGTCTCGTTGATGCGGCGCAGCTCGATCTCGGCCTGCTTGGCGGCCGTGACGTCGTGAGCGACGCCGATGAAACCGACATGTTTGCCGTTCGCATCCCAGCGCGGCTGCGATTCCGATCGCAGCCAGCGCCATTCCCCGTCGGCGCGCCGGTAGCGTGCCTCGAGGAAGAACGGCTTCAGCGAGCGCTCTCCCGACTGCTGCTGCTCGAGGATGCGCGGAAGGTCCTCGGGATGCAGCACCTTGCGCCAGTCGAAGGCCAGCGCCTCGTCAGGGGACATGCCGAGGAAATCGATATAGGCGCGATTGACGAAGGAGCGGGTGCGGTCGAGCTTCGTCACCCAGATCGGCACCGGCGCGCTGTCGGCGATCAGCCGGAAGCGTTCCTCGCTCTCGCGCAGCTTGGCTTGCGCCAGCATCTGGTCGGTGACATCGATATGCGCGCCGACCAGACGGATCGCGCGGCCGTTCCAGTCACGCTCGATGCGGGCGATGACGCGGACCCAGCGGATCTCGCCGTCGCTGGGACGGATGATGCGGTATTCGGTGGTGTAGTCCTCCTGCTTACTCTTGACTGCAGCAATGAAGTCCTGCTCGGCCTTGACGCGGTCGTCGGGATGCACGCGTCTGACCCAGTCTTCGTGAGTCTCGTGGACAGCCTCCGGCGGCAGGCCGTGAATGATCAGGTATTCGGGGGAGCGGCGGTTGCGGTAGCCTTCGCGCAGGTCGACCTCGACGCCGCCGACCCGGGCGATCCGCTGGATGCGCGCGAGCTCCGCCTCGCGTTCCTGCAGCGCGCGATAGGCCTCATCGCGATCGCGCGCAATCTCCTCGATATGCTGGCGCAGCGCATCGGCGGCAGCCTCCGGCCTCACTTCGTCTCTGGGCGCATCCGCGCTGTTCATGCTGACCTGCACTGATGTGGCGAGCAGTCGCCCGAGCATTCCATCGCGGGTGTTCGGAAGCGTGGCGACATTGGGACCAAGGAAAGCAAACTGACCAGAGATTATGGCGGGCAAACGCCGGCATGACGTGAACGTGAGGGCAGATAAAAAGTTCCGTGCTCCCGGAACGGACTGTTACTGTCGTGCGTCGTCAGGCCCTGAACACCGCAACACGAAGGTCCACGCTGTGAAGCTCTTCGTCTGTCAGGCCTGCAAGAACATCCTGTATTTCGAGAATCGCAGCTGCGGGCGCTGCGGCCACCGCCTCGCCTTCATGCCGGAGCGCCAGATCCTGTCGGCGATCGAGCCGGCGGAGGAGGGCTTTCGGACGCTCGCCGACCACGGGACGGGGCGCTTCTTCTGCGCCAATGCCGAGCACGACGCCTGCAACTGGCTGCTCGAGATCGGCGAGACTTCGGGCTTCTGCCGCGCCTGCCGGCACAACGGTACGATTCCCAATCTGTCTGATCCCGCGCAACTCGCCGGATGGCGAGAGCTGGAGGTGGCCAAGCACCGGCTGTTCTATTCGCTGATCCGCTGGAAACTCCCTGTGAAGACACGGATCGAGGATCCTGGGCACGGGTTGATCTTCAACTTCCTTGCCGATGACCCCGCGGGCCAACAGAAGGTCCTGACCGGCCACGACAACGGCCTCATCACCATCGCTCTGGCCGAGGCCGACGATTTCGAGCGCGAGCGGCGCCGGCTCGAAATGGGCGAGCCGTACCGGACCTTGCTCGGTCATTTTCGCCACGAGGTCGGGCACTACTTCTGGGACGTGCTGGTGCGCGATGCCGGCAGGCTCGAGGAATGCCGGGCCATGTTCGGCGACGATACCCAGGACTACGGCGCGGCGCTGAGGCGGCATTACGAGCAGGGGCCGCCGGTGGACTGGCAGGACAGTTTCGTTTCGGCCTACGCCACCACACATCCGTGGGAGGATTTTGCCGAGACCTGGGCGCACTACCTCCACATCGTCGATACGCTGGAGATGGCCTCCGAGTTCGGTATCGAGATCGATCCGCCCGCCGACCAGATCGGCGGGCTGACGGCGCGCGTCACCTTCGATCCGTACGTCGCGGAGGACTTCGACACCATCGTCAACGCCTGGCTGCCGTTCACCTTTGCGATGAACAGCGTCGCGCGAGCGATGGGCGCGCGGGAGCTCTATCCCTTCATCCTGACGCCGCCGGTCATCGGCAAGCTGGGCTTCATCCACCGCCTGGTGCGGCAGGGTGCACAGCAAGAGTCTGTCGCTCTGGCTCCCGAAAAGCCACAGGCCGAGCCGCAGCAGGAAGAGATCGGGGCGGCGTGATCCGCCTTGACTCTTGAGAACATAAAGTGAACATGAAGGCGTGACCGGAGCGAGGACCGTCATCGCGCATGCAGCCCAGATCGCAATCCAAGACCGATGCGCAAGCCGCGGACAGCGAAGACCTCGCGCTGGAGGCCGCCGTGGACCAGGCCATCGCTGCCTGCGAAGGCGATCCGCGGGCGGCCATTCGTGCCCTGATCGTTGCGAACGATTTCCTCGAGACCGAGGTCGGCGAGCTGATGAAGGCGGTGTCGCACGCCTATGCCCGCGGACGTTTCCACAGCTATTCCGGCTGACGGCTGGGGACACGGCTGGCATGCCTCGCCGGACGGCAGGGGCGGAAACGAGAGGCGGGTTGCGCGCGGGCGATTTTGGTATAGACGAACCGGTCAAGCTCGCGGTGTTACGCCTGTGCCACGAGCGGGGAGCCCGCCCAAAGGTATCAAGCAAGAAATGTTCAAAACCATTCTGATCGCGAACCGCGGCGAGATCGCCTGCCGGGTCATCAAGACCGCCCGCCGCATGGGAATCCGAACCGTTGCGGTCTATTCGGAAGCCGACCGCGATGCGCTTCATGTCGAGATGGCAGATGATGCCGTGCTGATCGGCCCGCCCGCCGCAGCCGAGAGCTATCTCCTGATCGACCGCATCGTCGAGGCCTGCCGCAAGACCGGCGCCGAGGCGGTGCATCCGGGCTACGGCTTCCTGTCCGAGCGCGAGGCTTTCCCGCGGGCATTGGCCGAGGCCGGCATCGTCTTCATCGGCCCCAATCCCGGCGCCATCGCCGCCATGGGCGACAAGATCGAATCCAAGAAGGCGGCCGCCAAGGCCAAGGTCTCGACCGTGCCCGGCTTCCTCGGCGTCATCGAGGACGACAAGCACGCCGTGCGCATCGCCGACGAGATCGGCTACCCCGTGATGATCAAGGCCTCCGCCGGCGGCGGCGGCAAGGGCATGCGCATCGCGCGTTCGACTGCCGAGGTCGCCGAGGGTTTCAATCTCGCCAAGGCCGAGGCCAAGGCCTCGTTCGGCGACGACCGCGTCTTCATCGAGAAGTTCATCGTCGATCCCCGCCACATCGAGATCCAGGTGCTCGGCGACAAGCATGGCAACGTGATCTATCTCGGCGAGCGCGAGTGCTCGATCCAGCGCCGCAACCAGAAGGTCATCGAGGAGGCGCCGTCGCCGCTGCTCGATGAGGAGACGCGGCGCAAGATGGGCGAGCAGGCGGTCGCGCTCGCCAAGGCCGTGCACTACGACTCCGCCGGCACCGTCGAGTTCGTCGCCGGCCAGGACAAGAGCTTCTACTTCCTCGAGATGAACACCCGCCTGCAGGTCGAGCATCCCGTGACCGAGCTCGTCACCGGCATCGATCTCGTCGAGCAGATGATCCGCGTCGCCGCCGGCGAGAAGCTTTCGCTTGCGCAGAAGGACGTGACGCTGACCGGCTGGGCGGTGGAATCGCGCGTCTATGCGGAAGATCCGTTCCGCAGCTTCCTGCCGTCGATCGGCCGCCTCGTGAAGTATCGCCCGCCGGCCGAGAGCAAGGCTGACGGCATCACCGTGCGCAACGACACCGGCGTGCAGGAGGGCGGCGAGATCTCGATCTACTACGATCCGATGATCGCCAAGCTCGTCACCCATGCGGAGTCGCGGGCTGCCGCGATTGAGGCGCAGTCGACCGCGCTCGATGCGTTCTATGTCGATGGCATCCGCCACAACATCCCGTTCCTGTCGGCGCTGATGAACCATCCGCGCTGGCGCGAGGGCAGGCTGTCCACCGGCTTCATCGCCGAGGAGTTTCCCAAGGGCTTTGCCGCGCGTGCGCCGGAAGGCGAGATCGCGCGCCGGCTGGCGGCGGTGGGCGCTGCGATCGACCACGTGCTCGGCGAGCGCAAGCGGCAGATCTCGCAGCAGATGATCGGCCGTCCGGTGAAGCGCCAGGGCCGCCGCGCGGTGTGGCTCGGGCGTGACGAGATCCTGCTCGACATCACCAGGGAGAACGGCGCGATCACGGTCCGCTTCGTCGGGGCCGACGGCAAGGTCGGCCCGGCGCATCAGTTGGTGTCGGACTGGAAACCGGGCGATGCGGTCTGGCACGGCACCATCGATGGCGCGGCCATCGCCGTGCAGACGCGCCTCATTGCGAACGGTGTGCGGCTCGCGCATCAGGGCGTCGAAGCGCCGGTCTACGTCTACACGGAAGCCGAGGCGACCGCGGCGCGGCTGATGCCGGTCGTCACCGCAGGTGATAGCGGCAAGAAGCTCCTGTGCCCGATGCCCGGCCTCGTGGTCTCGATCGCCGTGACCGAAGGGCAGGAGGTCAAGGCCGGCGAGACGCTCGCCGTGGTCGAAGCCATGAAGATGCAGAACGTGCTGCGCGCCGAGCAGGACGGTACGGTGAAGAAGATCCACGCGACAGCCGGTGCTACGCTCGCAGTGGACGCGCTGATCCTGGAGTTTGCGTAAGCTCAGAAGTCGACGTCGTTGCGAACGAAGCGACTTTGTCCGACGAAGCCTGTAGGCGAAGGCGGAAGCAATCCGGGGGCGGCAGATAACTCTGGATTGCTTGGTCGCGGAGCCTGTCATCCGGGCCGCGCTTTGCGCGGACCCGTTGGCTCTTCGCAATGACGGGAGAGAGGAGGCGAGGATGACTTTCCGTGCACGTCGAGAGGCGCTCCGTGCGATCCTCGCCGGCGATCGCTGCATCCATCCGGGATCGGTATACGACGCGATTTCGATCCGGATCGCCGAGGACCTCGGCTTCGAGCTCGGCATGTTCGGCGGCTCGGCTGCTTCGCTCGCCGTGCTCGGCGACCCCGACATTGCCTTAATCACCTTGACCGAGCTCGCCGAGCAGATGCGGCGAATGTCGCGCGCTGCCGCGCTGCCGGTGCTGGTCGATGCCGATCACGGCTACGGCAACGCGATGAACGTGCGCCGCACGGTGCAGGAACTGGAAGCGGCCGGTGCCGCGGGTCTCACCATCGAGGATACGCTGCTGCCGCAGGCTTTCGGCGAAGCGAAGCCGCAACTGATCTCGCTTGCCGAAGGGGTCGGCAAGGTGAAGGCCGCGCTCGATCGCCGCGACGATCCCGCGCTGGTCATCCTGGGACGGACGGGCGCCGTTTCCATCACCTCGCTCGACGACGCGATCGCGCGAGCCAGGGCGTATGAGGCCTGCGGCGTCGACGGCCTGTTCTTCACCGGCATTGCCGCGCGCGACCAACTCGATGCGGTCGCGGCAGCGACGACGCTGCCGATCGTGCTCGGCGGCGCGCCGGAGGAGATGTCCGATCCCGGCTATCTCGCCTCGCGCCGTGTCCGCGTCGCGCTACAGGGCCATGCGCCGATCGCCGCGGCGGCGCAGGCGGTGTATGAGACGCTGAAGGCGCTCCGCGACGGCGCCTCGCCGAAGCAGCTCAAGGGGCTGCCGTCGGCGGAGCTGACGGCACGCGTGATGCGCGAGGCGGATGTGAAGAAGCGCCTGCGCGATTTTCTGGGGCTCGGATCATGATCGATCGCGCCATCGTCCACGTCTTGGTGCGCGGCCGCGTCCAGGGAGTGGGTTATCGCGCCTGGGTCGAGGACCAGGCCATCCTGAACGGCCTCGAAGGCTGGGTCCGCAACCGCACCGATGGCAGTGTCGAGGCGTTGTTCGCGGGTCCCTCGGACGACGTTGCCGCCGTGTTGGCAGCTTGCCGCGAGGGACCGCCAGCAGCGCATGTCGATGCCGTGATGGAAAACCCGGCGACGGCCGATCAGCTCAAACCGCGCCGGCCGGGCGAGGCGTTCTCCGTGTTGCCGACGCTCTAACGACACGGCGCGCGAGCCCGCCGCTCACCCCGCCGAGATCACCAGCGCCTGGATGCGGCCCTCGATCGGTCCGTTGCCGAACCGGCGCGCCAGCGCGTCCGCGGTCGCCTGCGTCACGGCGGCGAGGCCGGGCGTGCCGCGTGCTTCGATCTCGCCGCGCATCGGTGTGCCCTGGCAAAATGCCGTGGCCGGGTCCTGAGGCGACGCCGCGCGGCTGCGATGCGTCACCGTCTCGATCGCGATGTCGGTGAAGCCCGCTGCGGTCAGATCGGCCTCGATCCGCCCGGCATCGAAATAGCCGTGCGGAGTCCGGGTGAAGAACTGCGGCGGGCTTTCGGGGAAGACCTGCTGCAACGTCTCGTGAACGACGTGAGGGATTTCATTCTCCTCGATCCGGTCCCAGACGTTGAAGACGAAACGTCCGCCGGGCCTGAGCACGCGGCGGGCCTCCGCATAGCCCTTGACGCGATCGGGGAAGAACATCGCGCCGAACTGACATGCGACGGCATCGAAGCTCGCGTCGGCAAAGGGCAGGGCCAGCGCATCGGCTTGATGAAATGCGATGCGGTCCGCAGCGGCGAGATGGGTCTTCGCCTGCGCGAGCATCGGCTCGTTGAGGTCGGTGGCGGTGATCCGGACCTCCGGCGGCAGTTGAGCATGCAGGGCCCGCGTAACCACGCCGGTGCCCGCCGCCGTCTCCAGCACGTCGCGCGGCAGGTACGCCGCGATGCGCCGCGCGAGGTCCAGCGCATAGGGCACGAAGATCAAGGGGACCATCAGTTGATCGTAGATCTGTGGGATCGATCCAGTGAACGCCTTGTCGGATGCCGTCATGGCTTGCTCCTGTTGCAGAGGGGGCAGGCGGGGAACCGGGCGGTCGGCAGGCGCAAAATGGGCGCCGTAACATCCGTCGGGCCAGCCCCCAGCCCGGTTCAAGAGCGGGTCTCTTGACATTCATCCTCGTACGTCAGATATTTCTGTCATGACAGAAATTACAGGTCATCGAAAACTTCCGCCCGCCGTCGAGCGTTTCATCCTCAACTGGGGCGACATGGGCGACCGGTGGGGCGTGAACCGCTCGGTGAGCCAGATCCACGGGCTGCTGTACCTCGCCGAGAAGCCGATGACGGCGGAGGACATCGCCGACACGCTCGGCATGGCCCGCTCCAATGTCTCGAACTCGCTGAAGGAGCTGCTCGCCTGGGGCTTGATCCGGCGCGTGCCGATCCTCGGCGACCGCCGCGATCATTTCGAGGCCGAGACCGACATCTGGGAGGTCGCACAGCGGATCGCGGCCGGCCGCAAGGAGCGCGAGATCGATCCCGCGATCGCTGCGCTGCGCGCCTGCGTCGCGGAAGCGACCGGCGATCTCGCGATCAGCACGGTCGCAGCCAGGCGGCTGAAAGACATGCTGGCGTTCACCGAGCTGGTCGACCGCTGGTACGTGCAGATGCTGAAGGTGCCGCGGCCGCGTCTCGTCGCGCTGATCAAGCTCGGCGAGAAGATCGCAAATCTGCTGCCGTCGGGAAGATCAAGGTCGTAGATGAGCGGAGGGCGTCATGGTGACCATGGGACATCTCGGACTTTCAACGCCCTCCAACGCCCGGCTTCATGACGATCACAGGTTTCGTGCGCTGTTGTCCGCCGAGGATTGGGGGCGGCTGCCGGTGTCGATCTGGCGCCGCTTCTCCAAGAAACTCGCCGACGGCGCGACCGTCGTCTATGTCGGCGAGGTCGATCAGGCCGAGATCAGTCGTGCCGGCTTCTGGTTCGCGCATCTGGCGCGGCTGATCGGCGGGCCGCTGCCGACGCACGCAGACATCGGTGTGCCGATGATCGTCGCGGTGACGGAGGACGCGGCGAGAGGCGGCCAGATCTGGACGCGCATCTGCGGACGCCCGCATGGCTTCCCGCAGGTGATCCATTCCGCCAAGCGCTTCGCCGGTCCGACGGGGCTCGAGGAATATCTCGGCTGGGGCCTTAGCATGAGCCTGCGCGTCGGCGTCGCCGATGGCGCGCTTCATTTCCATAGCGCCGGCTACACGTTCGACTTCGCGGGCCGGCGCTGGGCGCTGCCGGCATGGCTCACGCCCGGCGACCTCACCGTCACCCATTCAGATCTCGGCAGCGGCGTCTTTCGCTTCTCGCTCGAGATCATCCATCCGCGCTTCGGGCGCATCATCCGCCAGAGCGCAATGTTCCGGGAGTCCGCACCATGACGCCGCTGCTCTGGTCCCTGATTGCGCTTCAGATCGTGATGGGCGTGTTCGACACCGTCTATCACCATGAGTTCACCGAGCGCCTGGCCTGGCGCCCGTCACAGCAGGGCGAGCTCAAGCTGCACGGCGTCCGCAATATGCTCTATGCGCTGCTGTTCGCCGTCATCGGCTGGTGCGAGGTGCATGGATTGTTCGCAATCCTCGTGCTCGCGGTGCTCGTGGCCGAGATCGGCATCACCCTGACCGATTTCGTCGAGGAGGATCTGACGCGCAAGCTGCCGCCGAGCGAACGCGTGAATCACACGCTGCTCGCCATCAACTACGGCGCGATCCTCATGCTGCTGGTGCCGCTGCTGATCGGCTGGGCGATGCAGCCCTCGGCGATCGTGCCGGCCTTTGCCGGCTTGCTGAGCTGGATTGCGGCTGCCGCCGCGGTTGGCGCTGCCCTGTGCGGCCTGCGCGACTTCACCGCGGCACGGCGCCTTGCGCGGATGTCGCAGCCGGATGCGGCCGGGCTGGTCGCGGCGCTGCCGCCGGCGCAGACCATCCTCATCACCGGCGCGACCGGCTTCATCGGCGCGCGGCTGACGGCCGGTCTCGCCGCGGCCGGTCATCACGTCGTCGCCCTGGTCCGCGATCCGGCCAAGGCCGCAATGTTGCCGGCGCCGCTGACCTTGATCACCAATCTCGATCAGCTCGCGTCCGACACCCGTATCGACGCGATCGTCAATCTTGCCGGTGAACCGATCGGCAATGCGCCGTGGACCGCGGCCAGGCGCGCGACGATCCTGCAGTCCCGGCTGGCTACGACGGAAGCCGTCTTATCCCTGATTGCGCGGCTCGACCGTAAGCCGAAGGTCTTGGTCAACGGTTCGGCGATCGGCTGGTACGGCCTGTGGCAGGACCAGCCGCTGACCGAATCCGCCAAGTCGCATGCCTGCTTCAGCCATGACCTCTGCGACGCCTGGGAGCAAGCGGCTCGCGGTGCCGAAGCGCACGGCGTCCGCGTCGCACTGCTGAGGATCGGGC
Source organism: Bradyrhizobium sp. SZCCHNS1050 (assembly GCF_032484785.1). Taxonomy (NCBI): domain Bacteria; kingdom Pseudomonadati; phylum Pseudomonadota; class Alphaproteobacteria; order Hyphomicrobiales; family Nitrobacteraceae; genus Bradyrhizobium; species Bradyrhizobium sp. SZCCHNS1050. The sequence continues at coordinate 321,962 of NZ_JAUETR010000003.1, forward strand.
TCGTGGTCGGCCGCGACGGCGGCTTCCTGGCGCGGATGCTGACGCCGTTCGAATTCGGCCTCGGCGGGCCATTCGGCTCCGGTCTGCAATGGATGTCCTGGATCGAGCGCGACGATCTCGTTCGGCTGATCGCGCATGTGATCGCGACCGAGGCCATCACCGGGCCGGTCAATGCGACGGCGCCGCTGCCGGTGCGCAATCTCGCCTTCACCGCCGAACTCGCGCGCTGCCTGCGGCGTCCGGCGCTGCTGCGCGTCCCCGCCGGCCTGCTGCGCCGGATCGGCGGCGACTTCGCCGAGGAGCTTTTGCTCGGCGGCCAGCGCGTGGTGCCGAACAAGGCGCTGTCGAGCGGCTTCGTGTTCCGGCATCAGAGCCTGCGTAGCGCGCTCGAAGCCATCCTGTGAGCGGTCGAAAAAAGCGTCACGGTTGCTCGGCGCGTGCCATCGTCGCCGATGGCAGCTCGCCGAACGTGGCGCGGTAGTAGCGGGCGAAGTGTCCGGCATTGGCAAAGTTGCAGGCGGCGGCGGCCGCTGCCACCGTGATGTCGGGATCGCCGGAGCGCAGCATCTCGCGGGCGCGCCGCAGGCGCACCGATTTGGCGAAGGCCATCGGCGAATAGCCGCGCACGCGCTCGAACAGACGGAAGATCGAGCGGGCGCTGACGCCGGCTTCGCGCGCCAGGTGCTCGATCGTGATCGGCTCGCGCCAGTTCGCCTCGATGTAGTCCTCGAGCCGCTTGACCAGGCCGAAATCCGGCATCGGAGAGGGATCCAGGAGCGTGTCGCGGAAACGATGACGGCTGGCGCAGAGGAAGGCGACATGCACCGCATCCTCCAGCTCGCGATAGACCGCGGCGGGGAACGCCGCATCCTGCTCGTTGAGCTGGGTCGTCAGGAAATCCAGCAGCCGCATCAGGTTGCGGGCCTGCGGATCGGCGGCCGGAATGGCAGGGTCGATCGTAAAGTCGGCGCGCGGCTGCACGCCGACCAGCGCCGTCAGGCGCCGTCGCAGCGCCTGCGGATCGAGCCGCAGAGTCAGTCGCCGATGGCCACCCTGGCACGCCATCTGCCATGGCACGCCGGCCGGCGCGACTGCGAACTGATGCTCATTGACGTCGGTCGCCTCGCCGGGAGTGCAACTGACCGCGCGTCCCTTCAGGGCGATCTGCACTCTCATGAGATCGGCGGCGCGATGGTCGCAGACCATGTCGCAGGTCGTGGTGCCGAACGCGAGGCCGATGGTCTCGAGCTCGATCAGGTTGACGATCGCCTCGAAGCGCTCGGCGTTCCTGAAGTCGACGCGCTCGGCGCCGAGCCGGCGCCCCGCGAGGTCGCGCAGCACGTCGGCGTTCGAGGTTCGGATCAGCGCGTGGCGATGCAATGGTTCGAGGCCGGTCGCGCCGGTCGAGGCCGGGCTCGGCTTTGCTGGGGCGCTGACGAGGTCAGCTGCGGTCAAGAGACGGTTCAAGCCGCTGCTCCTGAACTCCGATTATTCATCCATGCTACATCAGGCTCCGCGGGCGTCAATTACTTCGAGATCGCGGCGCTTCGGAATGCTGCGGCCAGCGTGCGCAAGGCTGCGCGCTTGGCCGCATCGCCCGCCTTCGCATGCAGCATCACCTTGGAGCGGCCGAGCTTGGGCAGGCCGAGATCCGTTCCGACATCGATCAGTCCGCTGGGCGCGATCCGGCGGGCCAGCGGCGCAATCGCAAGACCGGCCCGCGCGGCGGCCGCAACGGCCGTCACTCCGCCGCCGACGAACGTCTCGCTGAAGCTGATTCGGGCGCGCTCGAGCGCGCGGACCGCGATGCTGCGCACGCCACAGGGCGGCGCGAGCGTGGCGAGCGGCAGCGTGCCGGCCGCCGGCAGACGAAATCTGGGAGCTGCGAACCAGCCGAACTCGTCCGTGATCAACGCCTCGCCACCGCGGCGGCTCGCCTCCTGGCGGACGATCACGGCGTCGAGCTTGCCGGCATCGTAGCGGTCGAGCAGGTCGCGCGAGAAGCCGATGCTGACCGACAGGACGAGGTCCGCAATGGCAGCATGCAACTGCTCGAGCATCGGCACCAGCTCGGGGCCGGCGACGTGATCGCTGATCCCCAGCGACAACAGCGGCCGGGCACGAGGAGCGCCGGTCAGCGCGAGGTCATGTGCGGCAACCAGCGCGCGGGCGTTCTCGGCGAAGGCCGCGCCGTCGGCGGTGAGCCGGACCGCGCGCGGCGAGCGTTCGACCAGCCGCTTTCCGAGCAGCGCTTCCAGGCGCTGCAGCTTCAGGCTGACCGCGGCCTGCGTGGTGCCGAGCGTCTCGGCCGCCCGGGTGAAGCTGTGCAGCTCGCTCACCAGCAGAAAGGCGCGGACGGTCGCGATGTCGAGCGTGGCTGTCATATGCGATCGTTATCATTGATATCCATCCCGATAAGATACCAAAATGGCAGGCGCGCGGCTAGCTTTGCTGTCGAGGCGCAGTCACGCGCTGGATACCGGGAGCCAACCATGCCGTTGATCAACATCGTCTATGCCAGCCAGCGCCGCTCGCCGTCGCTGAAAAAGGCCATCGCGGACGCCGTCACCGAATTGACGGCGCGGATCCTGCGCAAGGATCCCAAGGTCACCGCCGTCATCGTCTCGGAAGCGGATGCCGCGGACTGGTTCGCCGGCGGCGCCTCGCTGGCGGAGCAGGGGCTTGCCAGCTACTGGATCGACGTTCACGTCAGCGAGGGCACCAACACCAAGGACGAGAAGGCCGCCTATCTGGCCGCGGTGTTCGCGCGCATGGCCGAGCTGATCGGCCCGCTGCATCACGAGACCTACCTTCATGTCGACGAGGTCAAGGCGGATGCCTACGGCTTCGGTGGCTTGAGCCAGGAGCGCCGCTATGTCGCGGCGAAGCTCGACGTGCCGCCGCAGCAGGGCGGCGCGTGAGCTCATGCCGTCTCCGGCTGCGCGACGCTGACGGCGCCGAAGACGCTCTCGAACGCCTGCCGGAACGCGATGTCGACATCGGCGAGCGTCACCGGCAGGCCGAGATCAACCAGGCTGGTGACGCCGTAGCGCGGATCGGTCACGCCGCAGGGCACGATGGCCTGAAAGTGCGACAGGTCCGGCTCGACATTGATGGCGATGCCGTGAAAGGTGACCCAGCGCTTCAGCCGCACGCCGATCGCGGCGATCTTGTCCTCATGGCCCTCGCCCTTGTCGGGCCGTTTGACCCAGACGCCGACGCGATCCTCGCGCCGCTCGCCGCGCACGTTGAAGGCATCGAGGGTGCGGATGATGGTCTCCTCGAGCGCCGCGACATAGGCTCGCACATCCGGCCGGCGCCGCTTGAGGTCGAGCATGACATAGGCCACCCGCTGGCCGGGCCCATGATAGGTGACCTGGCCGCCGCGCCCGGTCGGCACCAGCGGAAAGCGCGGATCGCGCAGGTCTTCGGCCTTGCCCGACGTACCGGAGGTGTAGACCGGCGGGTGCTCGAGCAGCCAGACCATCTCCGCGGCCTCGTGAGCGGCGATCGCGGCCGCCCGCGCCTCCATGAACTCGGTGGCCTGGGCGTAGTCGATCAGCGAATCGGAGATGCGCCACGCCACGGCGTTGCCGGGGGGGCCAGCAAAGGTGGTCAGGTCGAGTGTTTCGCGGCTGTTAACCATTGGCTAACCACAACATGGTGATGTCTGGGCAACGAAAATCCAGTCGTGACTTCGGTGGTCCTGCAGTGTCAACCCTCGATAAAGTGACAGTCGACCTGATGGTCGTTCTCGGCACCTGCTCCATGCCCATCCACCAGGTTCTGCGCCTGTCCCGCGGCGCCATCATCGAGCTGGACGCCACCGAGGCCGACGACGTCAAGGTGCTCGCCAACAATCTGCCGATCGCAAATGGGGTGGTGCTGGTCGACCGCAACCGCATCGCGGTCGAGGTCAAGCAGATGCTGCCGCGCTCGCCGACGCCGACGTCGCGATAGCGCGCCCCGGCCAAGCCAAAACCGTCCACAATCCGGTATTTTAGGGCAGGGCGGGCCTTGTCCCCCCGACATCGATTTGATACACGGGCGCCACTGATCCGGTGCCGCCCTTCCTCTGGCTCCGGCTTCTTCTTCGCGCTCGTGGCGGAATTGGTAGACGCGCTGCCTTGAGGTGGCAGTGGGTAACACCGTGGGGGTTCGAGTCCCTCCGAGCGCACCATCCCTCTCTCCCCAAAACTTCAAATCTGTTTGCGGTTTGTTCCGGCCTCGCGCCCTTTGTTCGGGCGATGGGCTGCGATCCCGCGGCGCGATGGCGTCCGAGTTGTGCCGGTCGTTCCGCCCTCGAGAATGAGAGGGCGCAGGGAATGCCGGGCGCTGGCCGCACCCATGGCCCGCCTGCGAAAAAAATGCAGGCGGCAGGAACCACGGGTTCAGCCGAGACATCCCGGCATTCCCCGCGCGATGGTTTTCACGCTTATGTCGCGATCTCCCCGGTGTCCGGCTCTTTAGCCACCGTCGCCCTCGGGATCATCGCCCGACGACTTGGCGCCAGCATCGGGGCGCCAGGACCACGCGTCTTCACGTCCGCAAACCTGCCGTTCGTCGGCGAGCCCGTGAGCCCGCTGCAGCACGCCTGCGGCCACCGCATCCCCAGACCCCACGTCTCGTGACGATCGCGAAGCGCCCCTCTCGGCGGGTCCAGGATGGCGATACACAAACACGTATTCGGAAAAATAGCAACAAGATTATTTTCTTCAGAAGGTCTGGACGGGGCCAAATCAGCTTGATGACGCTGACGGAGTCCGTCGCGCCGTGCACCCCGACTCCGCCGCACGTGACGCTGCCATGGGACGGCAAAGCGACGCCGAAGGCGACGCGTGCCACCATTGGCGCCAGTGGGGCGGGCGGTGGGCACGGCTCGTGCGAGATCGTGCACGACACCATCGTTGTTGGCGCGCCTTTGCCCGCCCTGCGGCGCCTGCGTGGCGTCATCGCTCAACCATGATCACCAGATGAGCGGGGGCGTGCCGCTATCACGTCTGATGGAGTTCGGCCGTCAAATCAGCAAGCCTGAGTTCGTGCAGCTCACGACTGGGCCGGCTTGGTTGCGGCCGCAGCTTCCCAGTCGGGCTCGACCGGGACCATGTACCAGGTCGTCAGTACGACTTTCGAGAACAGCCAACGGCCGCTTTCTCTGACATATTCATCATCGAACCGGCCGCCGACCATGAGGCTCTTGCCGTTGAGAACGGGACGGCCGTCGAGATGGCTGTAGCCTCTGCCGCGGTCGCCATCGATTTCGACGACGTGCGCGTGGATGAACTGGCGCGCCCATTTGATCGGGAAATTGAGGAAGAAGTCGCGGATCGCCTCGCGGCCGGTGACCGGTGGCCGTCCGCCATAGGACACCGTGGCGTTCTCCGCGAAAAGATCGGCCAGATCGGCGACGCGCTCCTGGTTGACGTATTCGTGGTACGTGCAGCGCAGTGTCCGGATCGCCTCGCGATCGTCATGTTCGGCGAGGCGCTTCTCGAGCGCCTCGATCCTGGCTCTGAGATCGACGTTGTCGTCTGAGTTGCTCATGGTTCATCCGTCTCGGCAGGGAGGCCGTCTGGCTGGAGGTGCTGGTGATCACCGATGATGTTGCGGAGCCGCTCCTCGACGCGGAGCCGTACCGCTGGATGCGGAAGGACGTAGAATTCGTCGTCGTGGATGGCCTGGATCGTCATCCGGGCCACATCGGCGGCGCTGACCTCGGATGCCGCCATTCCCGCTCTGACGCGCAGATCATACGCTGCAGTGTCGGGGTTTGTTGAAGCCAGATGTATGGGGCGATGTCGGCCTGAGTCGGCGATGGCAGTCTTGACGAGCGAGGGGCACAGCACGTTGACCTTGAGAGGAGAGCCGGCGAGCTGAAGGTCCTTCAAGAGGCACTCGGACAAGGCGACGACCGCGTGCTTGCTGGCGCAGTAGACGCCGGAGCCCGCAACGGCGGTCAACCCCGCGGCTGACGCCGTGTTGACGATGTGGCCCTCGTCGCCTGCAGCCATCATGCGCGGCACGAAGCTGCGAATGCCGTTGGCGACGCCCAGGAGGTTGACTCCGAGCACCCATTTCCAGTCCTCGGGAGTTGCGGACCAGAGCGGGCCAAGCGCCGCGACACCGGCGTTGTTGAAGAGCAGGTGAACGTTGCCGAACTCCTCAAATGCAAGGTCGGCGAGGCGCTGAACCGCCTCGACGCTGGACACGTCGCACTGTGCGGTGCGCACGGCGATCCCGCTCGGCATCAGGTCTTTCGTGGCTGATAGTCCGTCGCGATCGACGTCGGCGACAACGAGCTTCATTCCTTGCGCGGCGCAGGCCGCAGCCAGCTCGCGGCCGATGCCGCTCGCAGCTCCCGTGATCACCGCGACCTTGCCCCCGAGCTGCTTCATGCCGCGCTGATTCCGCCGTCCACGGTGAACACCGATCCGGTGATATAGCTCGCGGCCGGCGATGCCAGCAGCAGGCTGACGCCGGCAATCTCGTCGGGCATCCCAAGCCGGTTCATCGGCACCATGGCCTGGAGCGGCGCTGTCGCGGCCTCGTCCAGCAGGCGGCCACCGCCGAGCCCTGTCCGGAAGAAGCCGGGCGCAATGGCGTTGACCTTGACGTCGAATGTGGCGAGCTCGAGCGCGGCTTGCCTGACCAGGTTCACGACCGCGGCCTTGGCGGCCGCATACGCATAGGCGGTCGCTGCCGAGCCTCGCAATCCTCCGACCGATGCCGTTACCACGATCCGGCCGCTGCGCTGCACCTTCATGTGTCGCGCCGCAGCCTGGATGGTCGCGAATGCACCGGTCTGGTTGATGGCGAGAACCTCGCTCCATGCAGCGAAATCGACGTTCTCGATGTGGCCCTGCGGCAATCGAATTCCGGCTCCCCCGCTGATTCCGGCGTTCGCGAACATCACGTCGAGCCGGCCCTTGCGCGTGACGACGTCATCGACCGTCCGCCGGATGGCGTCTGGATCTGCGACATCGACCGTCGCGATATCTGCCCCCGGGATGATCTCCTCGCCGATCCGCCTCAGTTCCTTCTCGTTCCTGTCAACCAGGATCAAATCGGCGCCGTTGGCCGCCATGGTCCGGGAAATGGCCAGGCCAAGTCCGCTCGCGGCCCCGGTCACAATGGTGACGAGGCCGTTGACTGCGAAGAGGCGTTCGGCCGTCAGCGACATGAGGGGCTCCTCGTTTCGACATGGCCGCCCGTTGCGCCTCCGGCCGAGCCGCGTCGTGACGCCGCCAAGAGACAAGCGCAGATCATGGCCGAGACTGTCGCAATCGCGACAATCGATGCACAAAATCACCCTAGCTTTGAGCCGGCGAGGGGGCCGGGACGCAGGTCGCCGCGCGCAAGAACATCAACAATTTCGAGGGGGACGGGCGGTCCATGACAACCGAGGCAACGAATGTTGTGGTGTCCATCCCAGGCGTCGAGTCTCGACGTCCGGACGATCCCGCTCATGCCATTCGCCGAGGGCAGCCATCCGGCGCCTGCTGAAGAAGACAAAGTGAGAGGATGAGAGCCGATGATCATCGTTGTGGGATCTGTGGATGGGCTTGGCGAAAGCTTTGATCGTCTGATGAAGATCTGCCTGGCGCATGTGCATCGTTCGCGTGCGGAAGACGGCTGCGTGGAGCACACCGTGCAGGTTGATTGCGAAAACTCCCTCCGTCTGCGCTTCTTCGAGCGCTGGCGTGACGCCGTCGCGCTCAAGGCGCATTTCGCCCGACCCGAGTCACGGGCGTTCGTGCAGGAGGTCGCCAAGCTGTGCGCGAGACCGCCAGTCATGACCATCTATGAGGCCGAGGAAAAATCGTTCTAGCGCCAGCCGGCCCACAGGTCTGACGCGCATCATTTTACCCCACCCGGCGACTCGCGCTGGGGTGGGCCTGCACCGCAGCGAACCCGACCGCCTCGATTGATCTCCGCTAGACTGATATGGGATCACAGATGTCGCGACAGCGACAAAGCCCGTCTTCATGTGTGGCGACGAATGAACAAAGCGGTGCTCAAGGCTGTTCTGCGCAGGAACAAGTGGTTTGCCGGCCTTCCTTCGTCATTGGCGGACAGCATTCTTCGTCTGGGTCGCATCCGAAACGTGGACAACTCCCTGATCTATTCCGCGAGCGACTCCCGGGACGGATTGATTGCCCTGGTGTCGGGGCAGGTGCGACTGACCAGCTTTTCGCTGTCCGGCAATCCCTCCTTCCTGCTGATCTCTTCGCCTGGATCTTGGATCGGCGTCACCTCGGCCCTCGACGGGCGCCCCTATGGCTACGATGCGTTCGCCGTTGGCAGGGCGGTGCTGTTTCACGTGAGCCAGGAGCGGTTCGAGGCGCTCATCAGCGAGAGCAATGAGTATTATTCTGCGTTCGTCCGAATGGTCTGCGATCATCTGCGCGTCTCGATGCAGAACCTGATCATTCTGCGCAATCGGCGTCCACTTCACCGGCTTGCGCAGGAATTGCAGAGGCTCGCAGAGAGTCACGGGCGCCAGACCGAGAAGGGGATGATCATCGATTTGCGATTGTCGCAGGAGGACCTCGCGGTGATGATCGGGGTCGGCCGGCAGACGATCAATCGACTGCTCAAGAGTCTCGAGCAGGATGGAATTGCGACGGCAAAGTACGCGTCGGTCACGATTCACGACCTGGAGGCGATCGAACGTCTCAGTTCGAGCGACCCCGCGGAGAGCTAGGCATCACCAGGCCAAAGGCGAGCTTTGCGCTCGGGTCCTGTCTGGCGCCGAGCCCTGCGTATTCCAGCGGGCGGCGCGTCTGAACTAAAAGATGCCGCCGTTCGGTCCGGGTTGTTCAAGGCGTCATCTCGAGAGCGACGGCTTCCCTCGCTGTGGCGACCGCGAGGACGCCGGGCGGCCACGAGACCGCACAGCAGAAGCGCGCCTCGTTCATCATGGCGATAACGATCCTTCCGCCCGCAGGTCATGGAATTCCGGTAAGTCGCTGAAAGGGCGCGATAATCGGCGTTCAACCCCGATCCCCTGCGCCTACTACCTTCCGCCTATGAGAGCCGGGCGGAGCTGATGCTGTAATCGCCCCGTTGCTTGCAGCGCGACTGCTCATCTTGGGGCTGGCGCACGCGCCATACGACCACAACAAAGACATAAGCGGAGGGAACTGATGAACTTCACAAGCAGGAGATTCTTGGCTGGCATCTCGACGGTTGCCTTCCTTGTCGCCGGCACGTTAGGCGTCCGCGCCAACGACTCGGCGCTGAAGGCCGCCAGCGAGCCCGGCGCCTGGGCGATGGCCGGGCATGACTACGGCAACACCCGGTTCAGCCCGCTCAAGGAGATCAACACCGAGAACGCCAGCAAGCTGTCGCTGGTCTATTCGTTCTCGCTGGCCTCGCTACGCTCGAACGAGGCCTCGCCGATCGTGATCGGCAACACGCTCTACGTCTCGACGTCGTGGGGGCCGAAATACGTCTATGCGCTGGATGCCGCGACCGGCGCGCGCAAATGGACCTATGAGCCGGACATTCCGGACGATACGCTGCAATATGCCTGCTGCGACGTGAACAGCCGCGGCATCTCCTATGCCGACGGCAAGCTGTTCGTCGGCCGGCTCGACGGCAAGCTGACCGCGCTCGATGCCGCCACCGGCAAGGAGCTGTGGACGTCCAAGGTGGTGGACTACAAGCAGGGCTCGGTGATCACCTCGCCGCCGCTGGTCGTGCGCGACAAGGTCATCACCGGCTTCGGCGGCGGCGAGTACGGCGTGCGCGGCTCGCTGCAGGCCTACGACATCAACTCCGGCAAGATGGTCTGGCAGACCTACACGGTGCCTGCGCCCGGCGAGCCCGGCAGCGAGACCTGGAAGGGTGACACCGGCCTGCATGGTGGCGGCGCGGCCTGGCTGGTCGGCTCCTACGATCCGAAGAGCGACACGGTCTATTGGGGCACCAGCAATCCAGGTCCCTGGAACACCGCCGTGCGCTCGACCGGCAATGGCGATTTCGGCAAGCTGACCAATCTGTATACGGCATCCACGCTGGCGCTCGATCCGAACACCGGCAAGATCAAGTGGCACATCCAGACCACGCCTGCCGATGCCTGGGACTATGACGGCGTCAACGAGGCTATTCTCGCCGATCTCAAGGTTGGCGGTGCGGCTGTCCCGACGCTGATGAAGGCCGACCGCAATGGCTTCTTCTTCGTGGCCAACCGCGAGACCGGCAAGGTGATCTCGGCCGAGAAATACGTCTTCGCCAACTGGGCGCAGAAATGGGACACCTCGACGTTGCGCGCGGTCGAGGATCCGGACAAACGGCCGGGCCCCGGACATCCCGTCAAGGACGTCTGCCCGAACCTGATCGGCGGCAAGAACTGGCAGCCGATGTCGTACAATCCGGACACCGGCCTGGTCTACATCCCGGCGAACAATGTCTGCATGGACTGGTCGGTCAGCGACGTCTCGTACAAGCGCGGCGTGTTCTATCTCGGTGCGGAATTCCCGACCAAGGAAGGCCCCGGCGGGTTCCTCGGTGAACTCATCGCCTGGGATCCCGTGAACAACAAGAAGGTCTGGTCGATCCAGGAAGACCTTCCGTTCAACGGCGGCACGCTGAGCACCGCCGGCGGCTTGGTGTTCTCCGGCAATCTTCACGGCGACTTCCGCGCCATCGACGCCAAGACCGGCAAGATCCTGTGGAAGAAGAATCTCGGCTCCGGCATCGGCGCCGGTCCGGTGACCTATTCGGTCGACGGCAAGCAATACGTCGCCGTCGTCGTCGGCCGCACCGCCTCGATCCCGGCGTTCCTGGGCGAGATCGGCAAGAAGATGACGAACGCTGCTCCCGAAGGCGGCGCTCTGTTCGTGTTCGCGGTCCAATAACCGCAACGCTCGCGACGGCTGCGCGTGGCCCCGGCCGCGGGGACACGCGCGGCGTTCAGCCAATCCGCATCAAGCGGACGAAGACGGCCCGGCCGCGAGACCGAGCCGTACAAGCAGATAAACAAGACCTGAGGGATCGAGGATGCGCCTGAATCGCCGTCAGACTGGCTCGAATTGGCGGGCCGCCGCCGAACTGGCAGCAAGCGCGACGGCTCTCGTCGCCTTGGTGGCCTCCACCGTGCTGGCCGCGTCGGCGGCGGGCCTGGCCAACGAGGCGGAGCCGCTGCGGCTTTGTGCGGATCCGACCAATCTTCCGTTTTCGAGCGACAATCCAACGCAGCCGGGATTCTATCTCGAGGTCGGCCAGGCGCTGTCGCGTGAGCTCGGCCGCCCCGTGACGTATGATTGGTACAAATCCTATTTCGGCAAGCGAACCGTGCGCGTGACGCTGCTGGGCAAGCAGTGCGACGCGATGATCGGCCTGCCGCTGTCAGCGGACTTCATGGGACCGGCAGTGATCTTCTCGCAGAAGATCGCAACCGAAACCTACGCGCTCGTCAGCCGCGGAACGTTGGTCGTCCATGGCATCGACGACCTCCGAGGCAAGCGGGTCGCGGTGCAATACCAGACCACGCCGCAAAATCTGCTGGCCCAGCGCGACGACATCGAGAAGGTGACGGTGCTGACACCGGACGAAGGCTTGGCGGCGCTGGCCCACGGCAGGGCCGACATCGCCTTCGTCTGGGGGCCGGTTGCAGGCTGGCTGAACAAGACGATCTACCAGAGCAGCTTCCGGATCCAGCCGGTCGAGGGCGACGGTCTGTCCTGGGATGCCGCGATCGGCCTTGCCAAGAGCTCCACGCAATTGCGCGATCAGATCGACGCCGCGCTGCCGCAGCTCGCACCGCGGATCGCCGAGCTGGCGGTCAAATACGGGCTGCCGCGCGAGCCGTCGATCAGGCTCGGCGCCGTGCCGCGCCCGATCAGGCTGGCGTCGGCGACTGACCCTGCTCAGCTTCTCCGCCAGCCGGTCGCCGAGGCCGCCGTGATGAGGGTTTCGGACTCGACTGCGAGCGAGTCGAAGACCGAGGCGGTGACGCTGGGCAAAGAGATCTTCAACGGCACCTGCGCGCATTGTCACGGACCAGACGCCGTGCAGGCGGAACGGCGCATCGACCTGCGACGGCTGCGGACCCGCTACGGCGAGGACATGCGCGACAAATTTTGGACCACCGTGCATGAAGGCCGTCCCTCCAAGGGCATGCCCGCCTGGAAGGAGGTCTTTACCGACGACCAGTTCGAGAGCATCTATACGTTCCTGCTGACCGTGCAGTCGTCAGAAACGGCAAATTGAAGGAGGGGCACCGGCCGACACGATCTGCCGGATCCACCCGGCACGTGCTGGCGGCGAGTGAAGGTCGGACATGACGCGCTTTCTGATCATCGACGATCATCCGCTATTTCGCGAAGCTCTCGGCAATGCGGTGCGTCTGGCGCATCCCGACGCCGAGATCTTCGAGGCGCTGTCGATTGCCGATGCGCTCACCACCCTCGCAATGAAACCCGACATCGACCTGGCGCTGCTCGACCTGACGCTGCCCGATGCCATGGGCTTCTCGGGATTCCAGCGGCTTCGCGCCGCGTATCCGCGGCTTCCGGTCGCGATCGTCTCGAGTGAAGAGGACCAGAACGTCGTGCGCGAGGCGCTTTCGCTCGGCGCGGCCGGCTATCTGCCGAAGTCGACCTCGAAGCGTGAGCTGACGTCCGCGATCGAGCGCGTGCTCAGCGGCTCGATCTCGGTCCCGAAAGACTTCGTGCCCGTCGTCGAGCGCCACGGGAAGGGGTCATCTCGCGCGCTGCAGGCGCGTCTCGAGGAGCTGACGCCACAACAGCTTCGCGTCCTCGACCTGATCAGGCGTGGCTATCAGAACCGGGAAATCGCCAGCGAGCTTCAGCTTGCGGAGTCGACCGTCAAGGCGCACATCACCGAGATCCTGAGAAAACTCCGTCTGTTCAGCCGCAACAAGGCCGTCATCGAGATCGGCAAGATCGCGCTGAACGTGCCGGCCGACCGGCAGGGATCGCGCACCGCTTCGAGTCGAAAGCACCCGTAGCGAATTGTTGCGCCGCACGACTCCACGGCCACCGCAGGCGTGGCGACGTCGATGGCGTCGTGGTCGTTGATTGATGCCAACCAACGCGGTATCGCTGATGCTCCGGTTCTGACGTTCCTTCGAAGACGCAGCCCGCACGCTGGTTGAATGTCGGATCCGCGACACTGAATGATCCGGATCTTCGATCCGGCCGGGGGAGGCAGGCACGTGGCTCGATTGCTCATCGTCGAGGACCATCCGCTGTTTCGGGAGGCGCTGGAGAGCGCGATCCGCGCCGCTCTGGCTGATGCCGAGATGTGCGAGGCGACGTCCGTCGACATGGCCGTCGGGCTTCTTTCATCTCCGCCGAGATTCGACCTGATCCTGCTCGACCTCTCGACACCCGGAACGACCGGACTCTCCGGCGTCATCCGCATCCGCAAGACCGCGCCGCGCACACCGATCCTGGTGGTTTCCGCGCATCGGGACCCGGACCTCGTCGCCCATGTTCTCGCGCTGGGTGTCTCCGGCTACATCTCGAAGTCGACTTCGAAGCAGCAACTTGCCGACGCGATCAAGGCCGTGCTGCGGGGCGAGGTCCATGTTGAAGGCGGCTCCCTCTGCGCCAGTGCGCGCCGTGGCCGACTTCCTGCTCAGGACCTCCTGAAGCGTCTTCACGAGCTGACGCCGCAGCAACTGCGCGTGCTCGACCTGATCCGCCGCGGACTGCAGAACAAGCAGATCGCCTATGAGCTCGGGATCTGCGAGACGACGGTGAAGGTCCACGTCTCGGAGATCCTGCGCAAGCTTCGCGTCATGAGCAGGACCAAGGCCATCATCGAGATGGAAAAGATCGACTTCGTGAACCTCATCGGCGAGCCGCGCACGCCGGCTCGGGCAAACGGCGCTGAGGCGCTCAAGACAGCAAGAACGACAACAGCGCGCGAAGCTCCGCAGGCCTGACCGGCTTGGTCAAGATCTCGAGCCCGTATTGGCTTGCTTCCCTGGCTGCGTCTTCGGAATAGTCGGCGGTCACGATCATGGCCGCAACATCTCGGCCGAGGAATTGCCTGATGTCCCGGATGGCGGCAAGCCCGCTCTCGTCGCCATCCAGGTGGAGATCCGCGATGATCGTCTCGGGGACCGCCCCGAGCGCACTCAAACGCTGCAAAGCGTCATTCAACGACGCCGTCGCCACGACGTCGCAGCCCCATTTTTCCAACAGACTGACCATGGCCTCGGCGGTGGCCAGGTCGTTTTCGATCAGCAGGATCTTGGCGCCTTCGAGCCCGCCATAGTCGTGGTCGACGTGATCCGCAGGATGCGGATCCGGCAGTACGGCTGCCGGGTCGGCGCGGTCGAGCTCGAGCTTGAACGTGGACCCATGTCCAACCCGCGAAGCCAGCCCGACCTCATGGTCCAATGCCTTGGCGAAGCGACGGACGATCGACAGGCCCAGCCCGAAGCCGGCTTGATCCTCGGCGCTCGGCTGACCGCGCTGGAATTCGAGAAAGATCGCTTCTTGTTGCGGTTTGGGAATACCCGGGCCGGTGTCGTGGACCTCGATGCGAACCCGGCCTGCTCCCGGCCCCGGCCGGCATCCCATGACGACGCCGCCTCGCCGCGTGTAGCGCAGAGAGTTGGCGAGGAGGTTCTGCAAGATGCGCCGCAACATCATGGCATCCGAGACCACGGCGATCGAGCACGGACAAATGCGCAGGGACAACCCGCGTTTGGCCGCGATCGGGGCGAATTCGCGTTCGAGCGGCTCGAACAGGGTCGAGAGCAGAACGGGCCTGACATCGGGGCGCAGGGCTCCGGCATCGAGCTTGGCAATCTCCAGCAGGGACCGCAGTAGATCCTCGAGCATGGCCAGCGAATGGTCGACCTGGCCGACCATGGCCGTTCCGCGATCGGACGAGACTTCGTCCGCCAAGGTCGAGAGCGTGAGCCGCGCGGCGTTGAGCGGCTGAAGCAGATCATGCGTAACGGAGATGAGAACCGAGGATTTCAGGGAGCTGGCCGCTTCAGCCTGCTGCTTGGCCCGAAAGAGGTCCTTGTTGGCGGTTTCGATCGAACGCAGCGCATCACGCAGCTGGCGCGTCCGCTCGCGCACCTGCTGATCGAGCGCGATCGCCGTTTCGAACAGCGAGAACGCATTGAACTGCTGGTCCATCGAGCGTTCGACCCGGGACATCAGCGCGGCGTTGATCTTCCTGAGCTTGGCCGCCTCGCGCTGCAGGTCTTCCGGAGACCCCGCGGCGGTCATGGCTGCGCCGCTCCACGTTTGCCGATCGCGACCCCGGTCAGCGTCTGATTGACGTGCATTGAACCGTACTGCTCGCCATAGGTATGGAATCCGACGATCCGGTTGTCGCGATAGAGATCGGACATTTCCCGCGCAAACTGATGCTGCTCTGCGTCAAGACGCCTGAGGATGCACTCGAAACCGATGAAGATCGAGACCTCGCCGATCTCGTCGCGGACCTCGGCCAGCATCTCGCGGGCGGCCGCCACGGAGTTGCGTGACCTCGCCGCCGTCAGCACCATTCCTTCGTCGATCGCGCAGAAGAACCGGAGCGAGCCGTCAGGGCTGACGCGCTGAATCGAGCGCGCGAAATAGGAGCCTCCCACGCGCACCAGGACCGGATGGGCCGCAAACAGGAACGGGTCGAGCTCGGAATCGGCTATTCCGATCGCGCGACAATATTCCTCCGCCGCCGGCTCGGCATTGAGCTGCTTGACGATACGCTGCTCGAGATCGGCCTCCGTCACCACCATCTTGGTCGAGGTCGGCTCGAAATTGTCGCATTTGAACAGCCGGAACGGCAATGACGTCCTGATCAGGATCAGCACGGCCATGTCCGTGTGGGCCTTGCCGTCGTGAAAGACCCAGGTGCGCTCGAACCGCAGACCGTCGCCGGCCGACCCGCCAACCAGGGGAATATTGTCGAGCGAGGCGTAGATCGCCGACATGATCGCCTCTTCGCGCTGGCACATGCCGTCGATCAGGACGAGCCCGAATACGCCGTCGTCGTCGCGACCACCGTGCCGCGACAGGTCCTGCCTCATCTGGTTGCCGAGGCGACGTCCTTCATCGACGCGAAAGCCCGACAACCCGAAGATGGGCTGTGCGAATACCGTGAAATCCTCGGCGGCAAATCCGAGAGCGACGACGCTGTTGTCGTCCCAGCCATCGGGCGACAGCTCTCCGGCCGTCGTACAGCCGTATACGGGGACGTCCGCAAGACGGGTCGTCACCTCCACCATGAACTCGTTTGGATCGTAGTGGGGCGACAGGAAGATCAGCACCATCGCCAA
This sequence comes from Bradyrhizobium sp. SZCCHNS1050, assembly GCF_032484785.1. NCBI lineage: Bacteria > Pseudomonadati > Pseudomonadota > Alphaproteobacteria > Hyphomicrobiales > Nitrobacteraceae > Bradyrhizobium > Bradyrhizobium sp. SZCCHNS1050. The sequence goes on from NZ_JAUETR010000003.1 coordinate 338,238, forward strand.
CCCCTCGGCCGGCAACTGGCCGCAGATGTCGGCCGCCGCAGCGGCCTCCGTCGCAGCCTTGGACTTTGCAGCAGTCACGCCAGACGGACGCGGGGGCCGAGGATCGGCGTCTCCCATCGGGCACCTCCCAGAACGACACTTTGGTTTGTTGGCGATCGTTCGTTTTTTTAGAAGATTAAGCCAATTGAGCAGCAACGGCAACCGCGCGGCTTGATCCAGGACAAGGACTTGGGCCGGGCTGTCGTCCGATCATCCGCGCGGATCTGCTCACCGCGCCTGGCCCGGGGGGCTAGCCCGCGCCCGCTCCGGATCGAAAAGGGAAAGATTTCGCATGCTCCGCCGCATCGCTCTTGTCGCCGTTCTCGCCTGCCTGGCACCGAGCGCCCGCGCGCTCGACGGAAATCCGGCCGCCGGGAAAAGCATCTTCCAGCGCATCTGCCAGAACTGCCACTCTGCCGAGATCGGCGTCAACAAGGTCGGCCCGAGCCTCTGGAACATCGTTGGACGGCAGCCAGCGGCTGTGCCGGACTACGCCTATTCGGAGAGCATGAAAAAGAACAATGCGCCTTGGACCGCGACGGCACTGGATGCCTATATCGCCGATCCTCGCGGGGACGTTCACGGCGTCAAGATGTATTTCAAAGGATTGGCGGACGCGAAGGAGCGGGCCGACGTCGTCGCCTATCTGTCGACTCTGAAATAGCGTAGCCGGGGAAGCTGGCGACTTTGCCGACGCTGCAGGCCGCGCCGTTGGAAAAGAGCCGCTCACCGATTACGACTGGCATCGTTGGCGCGCTGGCCCAGGGCATCATCGCTATGAGCGGGTTGGGTGTCGGGCCGGCGTTTCTGCAAGCGGTTTCGAGGCTGCGGGTACCAGGCATGTCACGATGAGCTTGGATCACCCTTCTTTCGAAGCGAAAGCTTCAGGGCGGCGCCTCCAATTCGCGAATCCTCGATCCATAGTCGGCCATCATAGAGGCTGGTCAGGTCGCGGGCGATCGCCAGACCGAGCCCAGTGCCGGGCTTCGCGTCGTCAAGTCTCGTGCCCACGTCGAACACGCGCATTCGATGCTCGACTGGAATGCCGGGCCCGTCGTCCTCAACCGTGATCAAGACGGTGCTGTCGAGATCCTCGATCGAAATCACGACGCGGTCACGTGCCCATTTTGCCGCATTGTCGAGCAGGTTGCCGAAGAGTTCGGTCAGATCGTTGGTATCGCAGGCAACGACGACGTCGGTTGCTCCTTCGACTTCGAACCGCCGGTCGTGCCCCGGGCTGAATCGCGAGTAGGTATTGATGACGCTCCTCAAGACGTCTGCGACGACCGTAAACGCACCTGCATTCGCGATCGTGGAGGCCTTTGCGCGCGCCGTCTGGTAGTCGATGAGCAGCGCCATTCGCGAGCACTGCTCCGACAGAATCTGAGCGTGGATCTCCTGACCGGACGCTTTCAGCCGTGCTGCCTCCTCGTCGAGAATTGCCAGAGGTGTCTTCAGCGCGTGTGCAAAACTTCCTGCGAGTACGCGAGCGCGATCGACCATGTTGAGATTTGCCGCAATCATTCCGTTCAGCTCGGTGACGAGCGGCATGATTTCCTCCGGCAGGTCCTCAGGCAGCCTTGAGGTCTTGCCGCTACGCACGTCCACGATGGCGCGACTCATGCGCTGGAGCGGCCGCAGGCCGTAAACGACCTGAGCGTAGGCGGTGCCAACCATGGCGAGGGCCATGATACCAAGCGTCGCTATCAGCGTCAGATTGAGGTGCTGCATCTCGTCACTAATCAGTCGCTCGTCTGCACCGACACGGATTTCGACGGGTTGCCCGAGGCGAGACGGCTCGCTGATGTTTCGGACCATGCGCATCGGCCCAGTCGGTCCCTCCACACTAAGCGCCGTGGAGGAGGGCAGGGAACCCTCGCGACTCTGGTCGGGCGTGAATGAAAGGAAAAGGTCATCCTGCAACGACGGCGAGCGCGCGCTTTCGCCGTTCTGCAGGATGACCTGCCAATACATTCCGGACCGGGCAGGGGAGAAACGCGGATCGCTCAGATCGCGGGCGATGAACAGCCGCTGCGTGGCGTCGAGTTCCACGAGATCGGCGAGCTCGCGGGCGTGATCCAGCAGGTCATGATCGAAGTGGGCCTCGACGACACGGCGAATGACGATCGAGAGCCCGAGCCCGCTGGCGAACAAGACGATGGAAATCCAGATCGCGGCGACCGCGAGCATCCGGGCTCGGAAGTTGCGGCTGAACATTGCTCTACCCGAAGCGATATCCCATGCCTCTGACGGTGCGAATGCAGTCACGCCCCAGCTTCCTCCTGAGCCGGGCAATGTAGACTTCGACCGTATTGGAGTCGCGATGGTCGCTGCTCGGATAGATGTGCTCCAGCAGCTCGGTCTGCGACACGATATGATCGGCGCGGCGCATGAGGAGTTCGAGAACGCGCAACTCGAGTGCAGTCAGGTCGACGATCTCCCCGTCCTTCTTGACCAGGCCGGCCGCCGCGTTGAATTCGATCTGCCGGAGGCGGAGCACGGCGTCCGGTCTGCTGGAGACCCGACGGAGCAGCGATTTGACCCGCGCGACGAGCTCCTGCGCCTTGAAGGGCTTTTCGAGATAGTCGTCCGCGCCTGCGTTCAGGCCGTTCACACGCTCGACCCAGCCGCTGCGGGCGGACAGGATCAGCACCGGCAGCGTGTGCCCGGTATGACGCCAGCGTTGCAGCACGTCGAGGCCCGAAATGCACGGCAGGCCGAGGTCGAGCACCGCGGCATCATAGGGCTGGCTGTTGCCCAGCATCCAGCCCTGCTTGCCATCGGTGGCGAGATCCGCCTCGAAACCGGCATCGGCCAGGCTTTCCCTGATGCGCTCCGCGTAGATGGGCTCGTCCTCTATGAGCAGAATGCGCATTGCCATTCCTCCGGTTGCCGAACGGGTTCCGACGATGCGGACACGCTGATCGGGCCTCGAACGCTATGGATTGATCCCGAGCTCTCTGGCTGCGTCAGCGATGCGCGTGCGCTCCGGGACGTCCTCCGCAAAGACCGACAGTGCGCGTTGCAGCGACTGTTTCGCCGCCTCGACATCGCCCAACACCACCCGCGAGCGGATCAACTTGATCCAGCCTTCTGCATCGCGCGGTGATTGCTCGAGTCGGCTCGCAAGGCCATCCACCATGCCCCGGATCATGAGGTTGCGGTCCTGTGTGGACATGCTTTCCGCCTTGCGGATGTCCTCGGCGCGGGGGCCGCGCGGCTCCGCCGGCTCGGTCGCGGAGGTCTTGCCGGAGCGCAGGAGTTCCTGCATGCGCTCGGCGGACAGGTTCGGCCGGGCAGGCGATGGCGAGCCGCCGTCCTCTCCGAGCTCGCGACGAAGCGCGCCGAGCCGCTGCTTGAGATCGGGCAGCCACGGCTCGTTCGGATCGGCCTCCGATACGATCGCCGCCCAGTCGGCCATCGCACCCCGTTTGTCTCCCTCCTGTTCTTTCACGACGCCGATGAAGAAGCGGGCGCGCGCGTCCTTGGGATCCAGTTTGAGTGCTTCGTCGAAGTCCGCGCGGGCTTCGGACGTGACGGTGCCGTCCGCCGCCCGCACCAGCGCTTCGCCGCGTGCGCTGCGGTATTCTGCCGAGCTTGGCCGCAGCTCCATTGCGCGCGCATAGGCCTGTGCCGCCTCTGCAAAGCGCTCGATGTTGAACAGCGACCAGCCCAGCAGCCGCCATCCGTCGGCATCCTTGGGATTCCGCTCCAGTCTCGTCTGCACACGCTGGATCATCTCTTCGACCGGCGGCAGTCCGCTGCTCTGCTGCGGTCGGTCGCGACCGTCCTGGCTGGTCATCTGCTCCAGCGAGGCAATGGCCTGGGTGCCGGCGTCGGATCGCGCCTCGCCAACCGACCTCGCCGTGGTGCTGCTGGCGGTCTGGCCCGGTCCGGCCGCGGGGACATCCGGATTTCCGACAACCGCATACAGACCGACGGAGCCGAACACCACCGTCAGCGTGACGACACTGAGCGCAAATTTTCGTTCGGAGCTGGCGAGGGAGGGCGCCGGCGGCTGTTCGGCGGCCGCTGCGGCGAGAATGCGCCGCTTGATCTCGCTGGCCGCGTTCTCGCCATCCGACTTGTCGATCAGGCCGCGTGCGGTTTCGTTCTCGATCTCGCGGAGCTGGTCGTGGTGGACGGCAAGTCCCTGAGCCGAAGCCAACCGTCTCCGCTCGTAGCTGCGGATGAATGGCGTCGATATGAGCACGGCGGCCACGGAAATCATCGCCGTCAGGATCAGCCACAGCATCATGAAAGGCTCCGTCGATCGAGGATCGCCTCGATGGCTTCGAGTTCGTCGGCGCTGAGCGGAGCGACGTGCTCCGCCTCGGGCGCACTCGCATTGGCTGCCGCCCGGCGCACGTAGCGGCCGAAGCCGACGGCGGCCGTGAGCAGGGCGAGCAGGGGACCGATCCACAGCGCGATGGTATTCCACTGCAAGGGAGGCTTGAGCAGGACGAAGTTGCCGTAGCGTGCGACCAGGAAGTCCACCGCCTGCCGGTCGCTGTCGCCGGCCTGCAGGCGATCGCGCAGCAGCACCCTCAGATCATGCGCCAATGGAGCGTTGGAGTCGTCAATGCTCTGATTTTGACAAACGACGCAGCGCAGCTCCTGGCCCAGCGCGCGCGCGCGGGCCTCCAGTCCCTCGTCGCGCAACATTTCGTCGGGAAGCACCGCACGAGATGGCGACCATGTCGCCGTCAGCACGAGCGAGCTGACGAGCAGCGCTTCGGCCGCGCGCTTGATCCGCCGGCAGTTCATGACTCGCTCCTGAGTGCCTTCAGCAGAGGTTCGAAATCGTCACGCCATACATCTTCGGTCAGCGGGCCGGGATAGCGGAAGCGGATGCGGCCGGCCCGATCGATCACGAAGGTTTCGGGAACGCCGGTCACGCCAAGATCGATGCCGGCCCGGCCGGACTCATCGGAGCCGACACGGGCATAGGGACTGCCATGCTTGGCAAGCCAACGTTTGCCGTCGTTCCGATCGTCCTTCCAGTTCAGCCCATAGATCGGGATCGCGGAGCTCTCTGCGAGCTTGAGCAGCATGGGATGCTCGACGCGGCATCCAGGGCACCAGGATGCGAAAACGTTGAGCAGGACCACGTCGCCCTGCAGGTCGGTATTGGCAAGACCGCCGCCCTTGCCGTCGAGCGACGCGAGCTGGAAACGCGGCGTCGGCTTGTCGATCAGGGTCGAGGGCATTCGCTGCGGATCGTTGGTCAGGCTGAAAGCCAGTCCAGCGGCCAGTGCGGCGAAAGCCACGAGAGGTATGAGATAGGGGAGGCGCGGCATATCTCGTCCTATTCAGCAGGAACGGCAGTCGGTACGGCCCGCATCGCCCGTCGCGGAGCACCGACACGAAATCTCCGGTCGGCCAGCGAGATGAAGCCGCCGAAAGCCATCATCAGTGCGCCGATCCAGACCAGCGGCACCAGAGGGTGATAGTAGCAGCGCACCGCCCACGCGCCCTTGTCGTCGGGATCACCGAGCGTCACGTAGACGTTCCAGATCAGGTTGGTTCGAATGCCAGCGGCGGTCGTCTGCTGCTGTCTGACGGGATAGAAGCGGCGCTCGCTGGAAAGCTGCGTGAACGGCTTGCCGTTCCGCGTGATGTCGAACGTGCCACGCTCGGCTTCGTAGTTGGGGCCTGGAAATTTTCCGATCGAGCGCAGCTTAATGTCGTAGCCCGCGAGCTGCAGGCTCTGGCCCGGCCGCAGCATTTGCACCTTCTCGCTGGCCCACGCGGTCATCCCGGTAATGCCTGCGACGGTGACGCCCATTCCCGCATGGGCCAGCACCAGGCCGTAGACCGCGAGCGGGGTGGTGCGCGCGAGGTTGAGCGAGGTCGCCAAGGGAGTCGTCATGCCGAGGCGGACGCGATGAGCCAGCACCATTAGCGAGCCGATCACGAGCCAGACGGCGATGCCGAAGAAGAACGCAACCAGGAAACGCTGTCCGAACGTCGCGACGAGGATCGCGACGGCAATGAATGCCGCAAGTCCCCCGGCCAGGCGGAGTCGTTGCAGGGCCGCAACGAGGAGATCGCGCTTCCATTTCAGAACCGGGCCGATCACCATGGCAAGCAGCAGCGGAACCATGATCGGAACGAACGTCAAGTTGTAGTAGGGAGGACCGACGGAGATCTTGTCGTTTCCGAGCATGTCGACGAGGAGCGGGTAGAACGTGCCGAGAAACACGGTGGCCACGGCTGCCGTGAGCAGCACATTGTTGAGGACGAGGCCGCTCTCCCGGCTGACGGCTGCGAACAGCGCACCGTGCTTCAGGCTTGGGGCTCTGATCGCATACAGCGTCAACGCCCCGCCGGTCGCCACCAGGATGAGCGCCAGGATGAATGCGCCACGCGACGGGTCCTGTGCGAAGGCATGAACGCTGGTGAGCACGCCGGACCTCACCAGGAAAGTCCCGATCAGGCTCAATGAGAAGGTCACGATCCCCAGCAGGATCGTCCAGCTCTGGAGGGCGCTCCGACGTTCGACCACCAGGGCGGAATGCAGGAGCGCAGTCCCCGCAAGCCACGGCATGAAGGAGGCGTTCTCGACGGGGTCCCAGAACCACCAGCCGCCCCAGCCGAGCGTGTAGTACGCCCATGCGCTGCCCAGCGTGATTCCAATCGTGAGAAAGCACCAGGCCGCGAGCACCCACGGTCGGACCCAGCGGGCCCAGCTGGCATCGACCTTTCCCTCGATCAGCGCGGCGACCGAGAACGAGAACGCCATCGAGAAGCCGACGTAACCCAGATACAGAAACGGTGGATGAAAGGCGAGGCCAGGATCCTGCAAAATCGGATTCAGTCCGTTGCCTTCGAGGGGAGCATCGACCAGCCGCGCGAACGGATTCGACGTCGAGACGATGAACGCCAGAAAGCCGAGGCCGATCATGCCGTGCACGCCGAGAACGTTGCTCTGCAGCCGCTCCGGAAGGTTCGTTCCGAACAATGCAACTGCCGCGCCGAACAAGGAGAGGATCAGGACCCACAGCAGCATGGATCCCTCATGGTTTCCCCAGACTCCGGAGACCTTGTAAAGCAGCGGCTTCAGCGTGTGCGAATTCGCTGCGACGACCTGGACCGAAAAGTCGGAGTGGACGAACAGCGACGTCAGGCATGCGAATGCGATCGCGACAAACAGAAACTGAGTCAAGGCAGCGTGACGAACGAAGCCGGCGATCATCGCGGATTGGCGGCGCAGCGCTGCGAACGGAACGATCGACTGCACCAGCGATACGAGGAGCGCGAGAATGAGCGCAAACGATCCGACCTCCGCTGTCATTTGGTATCTCCGACTGCAGCGGATATTCCTGCAGCTAACTATCAAGTGTCTGTGATGCGCCGACAATCAATGCGCCGAATGAGGCATCATTCGTACGGAATGATGATGATCCATCGACGTGCATCGTAGTGTAACTGCAACTCATTCGCACCCACGGCCGGAGAGCGGTATCATCGGGGCGTCTTGGTACTTAGTGTTATATTCATTGAGATATAGCGCGCGAATCATCTGCCGCGCCGTCGAGCGGCGAACGCGAGGTCGACGGCATGATAGGCAGAAAGGCGAGACGAAATCGTCCGCTATTCCAGAAGCTTGGCGATATCGCCGTGACCGCTGGCAGCGGCGATGTCCGTGGCACGTTCGCGGCGCTTGTTCCTCAACTGCTTTTCGGCACCGGCGGCGAGAAGGCTGTGCGCAATGCCGATGTTCCCCTCATGGGCCGCCATCATCAGCGCGCTCATGCCCTGGCCGTTGCGCATGTTCGGGTCGGCCTTGCGCCTGAGAAGCTCACTGACGACATCCGCAAGCCCGGCACGCGCGGCGAGGATGAGAGCGGTATTTCCGCCTCTTGTCGCGCGTTTCGGGTCGGCCCCATGGTCCAACAGAAGCAGCGAGGCCGCGGCGCTGCGGCCCTCGATGGCATTCAGCAACGGCGTCTTGTCGTCGGTGTCCGCGCGGTTGACGTCCGCACCTGCGCGGATCAGTTGTCCGATCGCGTGCGTATTGCCATTGCCGGCCGCGTGCCAGAGTGCGGTGCGGCCCTGCCCATCGGCGGCGTTGAGGTCGGATCTCTGAACGAGTTGCCGATCGAGCGGGCCATTGGGGCACGACGCGACCGCGACCATGAGTGGGGTCCGGCCGTCTGCCAACGCGGGCAGACTGCCGGAGGCGCCGTCGAGGAGCGCGGCGATAGCGGCGCCGTTGCAGCGGCTGAGCGCCATCAGTAGTGCGGTCGCGCCATCTGCACGCGCTGCAGACGGGTCGGCCGCCTTGGTCAGCAGCAGTCTGATGATGTCTCCATGATCCTTGTCCGCTGCCAGCATCAATGGCGTGTCGCCGCGCCGGTTGCTGGTGTTCGGATTGGCTCCCGAGGCGAGCAGGAGCTCCACCAGCCGAAGATGCCCGGCGGCCGCAGCGATCGCCAGAGGCGTATCGCCGTCCTCGTTGACCGCGTTGACGTCAGCCTTCGCAGCGATGAGCTGGCGCATCGGATCGAACTGGCCGCGCAGGGCGGCGTCGATGATGGCCGGATGGCCGTTTCGCATGGCTGCCTGCGCATCGAGCGTCGGGGGCGGCCTGCGCGCAGCTTCGCGCGCCGGCTCCCCGGCGCGCGGGCGCACATTTCGGTTGACCATGTCGGCCAGCAACTGCTCGGCGGGCTGATAGCCGGCCGCCGCCGACTTGCGTAGCCAGTCCCGCGCCCGGTCGGGATCGGCCGGCGTTCCGCGGCCCGCAAGCCACATCGCTGCGACATTATACTGCGCCTTGACGTGTCCCTTCCTTGCGCTTGCCTCCATCCATTTGAACGCCAGCGTGTCGTCTGCTCTGGTGCCGAGACCGGCGCGGTAAAGTGATGCAAGCCGGTACTGCGCCTCCGGATTGCCGGCGCTGGCGGCGCGCTCGAGCAGCTTCAGTGCGTCCTCGGGATGTCCGGCGCGGATCGCGGCATCGGCCGCCTGGCTCGCGGATGCTTCGGAGCTCACGCCGGCCGGCGTTTCGCCGGCCGGGGCGACCGACGGCACGGTCGAGCCGACGAGACAGATCAGGGGGATGATGACGTGAGAGGACTTAAGCCGTGCCATATTTCGTCTCGACCTCGATACCCATGCTCTTCAGGAATGCGGTGGGCAGAATGCCGCCGACACACACGATGACGGCATCGTTTGGGATCGTGCTCGTGCTGCCATTGGCATCGATCTCGACGTCGTCATCGCCGATCCGTTTGACTGACGAATTGTAGATGACGCGGAGCCGGCCCGATTGCGCGGCTGCTTCCGTCCGTTGACGGTTCTTCAGCTTGGCGCGACCGAACGACTCGCTGCGATGCGACAGGGTCACCGTCGTTCCAGGCTCATCGGCGATGGAGCATGCGGCCTCCAATGCAGCGTCGCCGCCGCCGACGACGAGCACGTGCTGGCCGCGATACTGCTCGGGGTCGACCAGTCGATAGACGACCTTGGTCTGCTCTTCGCCTGGAGCCTCCAGCTTGCGCGGCGTTCCGCGGCGCCCGATCGCCAGGAGCACGGCATGCGTTCTGTAGCTGCCGCGGTTCGTCCTGACGTCGAAGCCTTCTCCGACTCGCGTGACGGCCTCGACGCGCTCGCCGACGTTCACCTTGAGGCGGGATTTGCGCACGATGCTCATGAAGAAGGCGATCAACTGCTCCTTGCTGAGCTCTCTGAAGTTGAACTTGCCCGCGAGCGGCAGCGTGAAAGGTGCCGTCATCACCAGCTTGCCGCGGGGAAAGTGCGCGACGGTGCCGCCGAGCGAGTCCTGCTCGAGCGTGACGAAGCGCAGCCGATGCTGCAGGCAGGCGAGACTGGCGGAGAGTCCGGCCGGACCGCAGCCGACGACCACGACGTCGAGCATATCGGACTTGCCGATGTTCTTGACCTTGCGGACGGAGTCGATCGCCTGGCGTCCCTGCTCGATGGCGTTGCGGACCAGCCCCATCCCGCCGAGCTCTCCGGCGATGAAGATGCCGGGCACGTTGGTCTGGAACGCCTCGTCCACGTTCGGAATGTCGATGCCGCGCGTTTCGGTGCCGAACACCAGCGTGATGGCGTTCACGGGGCACACCGCCTTGCAGGCGCCGTGTCCGATGCAATGCGAAGGCTCGACCAGCGACGCCTTGCCGCCGATCAGGCCGAGAATGTCGCCCTCCGGACACGCCCTGACGCATGAGCCACAGCCGATGCACAAGGCAGGATCGATGATGGGATGGAGCGATGCCGGCTCGAGAAGACCGGCGTCCTTGGCGGCCGAGAGCTTCGCGACGCTCTTTATTTCCTTCCGCTTGCGCACGGCCATGTAAGTGGCCCAGACGCCGAGCATTGGCGCGGCGTAGACAATCAGGAGATCGATCGCCATGTCGTCTCTCTCTTTCTTACGAACTAACAGCGGAAGATAGAGAGTCGCCGACCGCGAACTCCGCGTGAAAAGGTCGGATGCGGTGCTAGATGCAAATTCCTCTCAAGAGATGCCGACATAGAAATTCCAGAATGATCTGACGTCTTGGAGACCAGGATTGGATCATTCGTTGAACAGATGCCGTCGGCGGAAATATGGCTCGCACTGATTTCGGACTAATGACGTCGGTGTCGGAAGACGGAGAGGGTTGTTGCAAGTGGTTATCACTAAGTTCTCTCTCGACTGAGATCCGGGGCTCCGCGAACGGGTCTGGCTTCCGCCGATCCGGCATTCGGGATTCACAGGAAACGTCGAGGTCATGAGCAGAGCAGCGGTCGCTCGCGCGAGCGGCAATCCTCTTCGAGGAACCATTCCGGTCGTCATCACGGTCATCGTCCTCGGAGCGATTGCCGTCGGGTGGCTGCAGAAGGAGGAGGAGTATATTACGCCGGGCTCCGGCACCGGATACTGGCTCGGGATCTACGGCAGCGTCGCCATGCTGTCGCTGCTGGCCTATTCGATGCGTAAGCGCTTCAAGTCGCTGCGCGGCATCGGCTCGGTGCCGTTCTGGTTCAGGACCCACATGCTGCTCGGCGTCATTGGTCCCGTGCTCATCCTATTCCATGCGAATTTCCAACTGGGGGCGCTCAACAGCAACGTGGCATTCTTCACCATGCTGATCGTGGCGATCAGCGGCGTGATCGGCCGTTACATCTATGGCAAGATCCATATGGGCCTCCATGGCGGGAGAGCGCGTGTCAAGGAGCTGCTCGCCGAGGCCGAGGCAATGCGAACGGAGCTCGGTGAGGAGATGCAGGCCGTCTCGTTCGTGTCGCGGGAGCTGGCTGCCTTCAGCAAGGGGCTCGACAACAAGGTGCCGCGAACTGCGCTGGGCAGCCTGCGAACCGGCGCGGTCATCGCAGCGCGGACGAGGCGGCTGCGCGCCAATGTGGTTGCGGAAGCGCGCCGCCTCATTCGCGCCGAAGCCAAGCGCGCGCGATGGTCGTGGTCCGAGCGACGGCGTCGCGAGAAGCGAATCGAGGAGGTGGTGCGGCGCTACGCCGCCGCAGTGCGCAAGGCCGCTGAGCTGACGTTCTTCGAACGATTGTTTTCGCTGTGGCATGTGCTTCATCTGCCGCTGTTTTTTCTCATGCTGCTGGCGGGCGTCGTTCATGTCTGGGCCGTCCATCACTATTGACGGAGTTGCGTGATGCGGTGGCGTGTTGCGGTCGTTGTCGCCGTCCTGGCCGGCGTTGCCATGCTGTCGGCCGGAGTTCGAGCACAGACGTTGCTGGAAAAGCTGGTCATGCCCGGCCCGCTGGCCGAGAAGCATGCCAAGCTCGAGAGCGAATGCGGAAAGTGCCACGAAGCCTATACCCGGAAGGCACAGTCGGGCCTCTGCCTCGATTGCCACAAGGAGATTGCCGTCGATCGCAGGCAGCGTGAGCGCCTGCACGGACGCGACCAGGCGGCGCTGAGCCAGGAGTGCAGGCAGTGTCACACCGACCACAAGGGGCGTGGAACCGACATCGTCCAGCTCGACAAGGAAACCTTCAACCACGATATGACGAACTACCGGCTGGTCGATGCGCACAAGACCGTGCCTTGTGCGGGATGTCACGTCGCGAAGGTGAAGTTCCGCAACACGCCCTCGACCTGCTTCGAGTGTCACAAGGCGCTCGATCCGCATCGCGGCCGGCTTGGTGAACGCTGCGAGAACTGCCACACGGCGGTGAAATGGCGCGCGACCAAGGAGTTCGACCACACGAAGACCCGGTTTCCCCTCGTGGGCGCTCACAAGTCGGTCGCTTGTGCGACGTGCCACTCCGGCGAGCAATACAAGGATCTGCAGACGTCGTGCGGCTCATGCCACCGTCTTCAGGACGTCCATGGCGGCCGCTTCGGCGACAAGTGCGAGACGTGTCACGATCAGGAGAAATGGAAGACGGTCCGCTTCAATCACGACAAGACCCGCTTCCCGCTGCGAAATGCGCATGCCAAGGTGAAGTGTGAGAGCTGCCATACGGGTGATCTCTATCGGGACAAGCTCGCGACGTCATGCGTGTCCTGTCACCGCAAGCAGGATCCGCATCAGGGCAAGCTCGGCGAACGCTGCGAGACGTGCCATAGCGATGCGGGCTGGCGGAAGAAGCTCACCTTCGATCATGAGATTACGCGTTTTCCGTTGATAGGTCTGCACAAGTCGGTGCCTTGCGAGGAGTGCCACCGGACGCCGACCTACAAGAATACGCCGATGGCCTGCGAAAGCTGCCACAAGGATTTCCACCAGGGGAAGCTTGGAGGGCGGTGCGCCAGCTGTCACAATCCGAATGGGTGGCGGCTTTGGCGTTTCGATCACGCGCGGCAGACACGATTCCCGCTGGTCGGTGTCCACCAGAAGATCACGTGCGAGGCCTGTCACAAGGCCAAGTCGCCGCCGGATCTGAAGTTGCCGATGGATTGCTTCAGCTGTCATCGCAGCTCGGACGTGCACAATGGCACCTTCGGTCAGACGTGCGAGCGCTGCCATGTCGCAACGGGATGGCGCAACGTTCAGATCAGGAACTGATTCGAACGGCTGCGTTGGCCGCACACGGCGTCTGAGATCGTGTCGAGCTGACATCGGCTCGCAGCGGCTATCAGTTCGCATGCAGATCAATAGCTTGCGTGATGAGCTTGCGGGACCATTGCGCGCGCGCGACGTCAGAAACCTTAACCTCCATTCAGCTTGAGTTCAGCTTGGCCCAGTTTTGGGCCAGCTTTGCGCGTCTCTGGAAGCCCTGTCGTAGGCGTAGCGAAGGCTGCGTGATCTGGCCGATGACGCCGTCGTCGCCCGATCGATGCAGCGCTCGATCAAGGGAGCACGGAGCGTTCCGAGTATTCGGTGGCTGGGGAAGACGTGCCGCCGGGCCGTAGGGGAAATCCGCAAGGGTGTCTTGGATTTGTCGGGGCGACCGCCGAGCAGCGGACGCTCAACGGTCTCGGCTGGATTGGGGTCGGCCGGTCTCCGTCGGATGTCCGGCTGGCGATCGAGTCGAGAGTGAAGAGCGGAGTTGGAGTTGAGCAGCTGCTACAGCAAGCTGGGGCTGGTGGCGCGAGCCTCGCACCGTATGGTGCAGTGGCTGCTCGCCTGTATGCTGCTCGCTCTCGTGTTGGCAGGGCATGCTGCCGCGCAGAGCTCATTCGACCATGCCTCGACAGGTTTTCCGCTGACCGGAAGCCATGTCGGGGTGGAGTGCTCGTCCTGTCACGTCGGCGGGCGGTTCAAGGGCACGCAGACGCAGTGCGCCAGTTGCCACAACGGCGCGCAGACGGCGGGCATGTCGGTCAACCACCCGATGTCCACGAGGCGATGTGAGAGCTGCCACCAGACCTCGACATGGAAGGACGTTCGGGCGATCGATCATACCCAGGCGAAGGCGTCATGTACGACCTGCCATAACGGCGTGATGGCACGAGGCAAGTCGAAGAATCACATCACGACGACGGCGCCATGCGATGTGTGCCACAGGTCGACGGCGAGCTTTCGCATCAGAATGAAGATGGACCACGCCGGCATTGTCGCCGGTTGCGCCAACTGCCACAACGGGACGACGGCGCGCGGCAAGTCCAGCAACCATCTCCAGACCAATCTGCCGTGCGAGTCCTGTCACACCAGCACGGCGAGCTTCGGCGGTGCGGCGTTCAAGCACGCCGCGACCGACACCAATTGCGCGACCTGCCACAACGGCAAGACCGCGCAGGGCATGACCACGCCGCCGCACATCCCGACCGGGACGCTGCAGTG